>JAZRMB010000034.1:0-11907 GCA_045647245.1 Clostridia bacterium | reverse complement strand
GTAGAAAACCTTGCGGTTTTCAGATATTTAATATTGAGAAATGCGAAGCATTTCTTTATCAATCATTTCAAAAGCGTAAGCTTTTGTACATTAACTCCTAACTCCTAATTCCAAACTCCTAACTATTATAATTTCTCGCTCCGCGATAAATTATAATTTATACGGAACAAATAAGAAAAATATGCGTCATAATATATGTAGCACGTAAAAATAATGCATTGTGAGGATATTTTTGATAAAATTTGCATAAAAAACAAAATTTTGTCAAAAAAAACTTGACATTGGAGCAACGTGCGAGTAAAATATATTAGGATGTTGCATTTGTGCGCAAATGTTGCTTTAATATTACAGGCAGATTGCCAAAAGACAGCAGTATTGCAAAAATGACTGTATTTTTACAGTTGTATTACATCTGCTCCTTAAGCATTGACACCTGCAATATTTTAGTGATATAATCTGTGCATAGTCAGGGAACCCCGAGACCCCTGACGCAACAAATTCCGGTGTGATCAAGAATGGGTGCTCACCGGAAACAGTAAGTACCCATTCGAATTAAAAAAAATAAAGGGAGGATTTGAGAGAAATGAAAAAGAATCTCAAAAAAGTAATTTCCGCTGTTTTGTCTCTTGCTCTCGCAGCTAGCAGCTTCGTTGCTATGAACGTAAGCGCAGCTACATTCGCAGACGTAGCAGACACAGCAAGCTATGCAGAAGCAGTTAATGCTCTCGCAGCATTAGGCGCTATCTCAGGCTATGAAGACGGCACATTCCAGCCGAACAACAACATCACTAGAGCAGAAGTTGCTACAATGGTAGTTGCTGCTCTCAACATGACAGCTGACGCTCAGAACTCAGGTTCAACAACTCAGTTCGCTGACGTTAATGAGAAGGCTGCATGGGCTGCAGGTTATGTAAACGTGGGCGTTGCTCAGGGCTACATCTCGGGTATGAGCGCTACAGAGTTCGCACCGCAGGATAACGTAACTTACGCTCAGATACTTTCAATGCTTACAAGAATCCTTGGCTACGGCGAATTCGCTGAGGCTCGTGGCGGATGGCCCAACGGCTACCTCACAGCTGCTGCTACAGCAGGTATCCTTTCAGGCGTATCAGCTGGTGCTAACGATGCTGTAACAAGAGCACAGGTTGCTCAGCTTATCTGGAACACACTCCAGGCTCCTGTACTTGACATCACTACATTCTCAACTTCTAACACAGGTTCAGAGATGCAGAAGATGGACGGTAAGGATGACAGAGCTTTCAAGACACCTTTGTCAGACAAGTTCGACGCTTACGTATTGAACGTAACTGTAAAGGACACATCTAAGTCAAATCCGGCAAGTGTTGAAGTTGGCGAAATTGTAATGGAGCTTACAAACAATAACGATTGGGATCCTGAGGAAGAAGACCTCGTTAAGGGACTCAATTCTTCTGAAAAGACTAAGTCTGAAGTTGCTGTTGGTAACACAGATGCTGAGTCTTATGTATTCTCATCAGCTAAGGTAGTAGCTACCTACATTGATGACGAATGGGAACTCGTTTACTTCGCTCCCACATCTAAGGTTGCTCAGAAAGAAATTGACGGTACACTCGTAGCTGATAAGACTTTTGTAAACGACGAGGATAAAGCTGACTACAGCACACTTAAGATTAAGAAGTCAAAGACAACTTCTAACACAACAAACTACAAGCTCACTTCTGATGCTGAAGTATATGTAAACGGTGCTTATTATGGTACTGTAAGTGATAAGAGTGCAGATGTTATTGCATTGCTTAAGAATTCAATCGGCAACACAGTCCTTGTTGAAAGCTCAAAGGATGGCGAGAGCGGTAAGTACAACAAGATCATGATTGATTATGCAGTAGTTGCTCGTTTGAACCAGATTCAGCCAAAGTCTGATTCTATCACACTTTCAATTGCTGGCTTCAAGGCTCCTGGTAAGGTTGTAGACCTTGCAAAGGCTGGTAACACAATTAAAATCATCAACGATGAAATCGAAGATGGTACAATTTCAGTATATGTTGAAAAGAATGGCCAGGTAGCTGATCTTGCAGCTCTTGCTAAGGAAGATATCATTGCTGTTAAGTACAACATTGAAGATGAAATCGCTAAGTCGAAGTTCATTGAAATCTATGCTACAACAGACGTAATCACAGGTAAGTACTACTCATACGATGCTGAAGAAGACCTCTACACAATCGGTGAGGCTGAGTACGAGGCTGTTGCTGATATGTCATCAGCTCTTGAGAACGGTACTTCATACACATTCAAGCTTGATCCTATGGGCAGACTTTATGATTATGAAGTAGAAGCTGAGTCAAAGAACTTCGCTATCGTTGAAAGATTTGTTGACATTAATGAAAATACAAACACATCTTCAGAGTACAGCTACATTCAGGTAATGACTCTTGATGGACAGTCAAAGACTCTCTACATCGAGAGCGACTATGAGACAGAAGCTGCTAAGGTTCTTGCTGAGATTGGCGTTAAGGATTCTATCTCTAAGACAGCTCAGGCTACTCCTATTGAGAAGAGAGTAATCGAGTATTCAGTAAAGGCTTCAACAGGCAGAATTAAGGAAATCAAGAAGGCAGACGCAGAGAAGAAGCCTGGCGTTGAGTACAACTCAGCTACAGGTAAGCTCGGCGGCACACTTTCAGCTAACGCTCTTGTTCTTGACGCTACATCATACACAGAAGAGTTAGAAGAAACAAAGAAGCCTGCACTTTCAGATTACAAGGCATCTTCAATTGCTGCTCTTACAGACGGCGTTGAGTACGATGTAATCCTTGTTTACAAGCAGAACAGCGAATACAACTACGTAATCGTAACAGCTGCAGGCGCTACATTTGGTGGCGACAGCAACTTCACAGTAGCTGCTGCAGATTTCAAGAAGTCTTCAAAGGCTATCGTTAACGACGAAGACGTTTTCACACTTGATGTAATGGAAAATGGTGCTTCAGATGCTGCTAAGATCAATATCTCAACAAATGCTGTTGCATACATCAATGGTGTGAAAAAAGAACTTACAGACATTAAGGCTGGTTCAGTATTCTTCTACACAACAGATGCTGATGGTTTTGTTGATAAGATTTCTGTAGTATATGTTCCTGGTTCATATGATTCAATCCTTAAGGAAACAACAGCTAACACACTTGCTAATGTTTACCTCCCCTACTTCGTGAAGGAAGAGATCAAGGATGAAGATGATAACGTTATAGGTTATGATCCGAAGAGAGCATTTAGAGCAGATGACTGGATGGTTGCACTTGATGATTCAGGCTTTGTGAATGCTAATGATGAAGTACAGCTTCTCCTTGCTCCTATATTCCTTGATTCTTCTAATGGTGTAAGTGTTGCTGAGATTAAGTCTATTGTTAATGCTGATGGTAATGTAGTACTTGAAAATGGCGACGATGATGACAAGGATAACGATGTTAAGGGCTTCTACTACATGGATACAACCGTATCTTATGACTACACTGTTTCTTCAGATGCTAAGATCTACTCATTCGATATGAGCGGCGATACAACAGGCGTTTCAAGATTCTCAGCAGGTTCATTTGCTGGTATCGACTCTAAGGATGCTGAGGAAGATGGTAAGGCATACTTCGGTGCAGTTAAGGGACTTGAAAACTTTGACTTCACAGGTGCTGTTCAGATGGCATTCTTGATGGTAGTTGACGGTACAGTTACAAACGCACTTATCTTCAACAACTAATTCTTATAATTTAAGTTAATAACTTAGTCTTAAAAGACGGTCTCTCGGGACCGTCTTTTTTGACGCCTGTGACAAGGGGACGTGCCACTTTTTCACATTTTGGATGCTATAAATCCTGCAGGTCTGCCGCAGAAAGGTCATTTTCAATATTATCTCTTGCAAGATCATTATCTATTACCGGATATATTGAAGATATCGGTTTTTCCTTTGTGTGCGGTATGCTGTGATAAACCTTCTGTGACGGTGCTTTTGTACCGGCAATAATCGCGTTCGCATGAGTCTTTTGGTGCTTTGCTTTCCCTTGAATTTCAGGCACCGGCGGCACATCATTTCGCCGTTTTGTATGAGTGTTTTCCGGTCTTTTCATCCCTTGTTTTGACATTTATAATCACCTCAAAATATATTATTCCCACGAAAAATACATTTATGCACATCTTTGTGACAAGGTGGAGTCAGGTTGTGTAAAACTCGAACTTTTAAACAATTTGATATGCAAATAAAGCGAATTTGTAGGGAACGGGCTTGCTCGTTCCGCTTTTTTTCGGCATGGGCACACACTTGAGTAACTTTTCTTGCCTTTGGCAATTCGTCTTCAGCCCCTGCCCTACGATAATTTCATTTTCACATATCTGTTTATTGAGTTTTTACGCAGTCTGACGCATCGTTTTGTCACATTGACAAATGAAACAAATTATGGTATAACATATAATATTGCCTAATATTACACTTTGATTGGAGAACATAAATGGATACTACATTTAAACGAACAAAATTTGCCTGCTATTGGCATTGCTATTCCGGTGCGACAGTTTTCACATTGCCGCCGCTTCTTTTTATCACTTTTAGAGAAATGTATGGTATATCATATACGCTTTTAGGTACGCTGATTCTTGTAAATTTCTGTACACAACTTTTTATAGATTTGATTTTTACCTTCTTTACAAAGCTGTTCAATATAAAAAAGACGGTAAGAATTCTGCCGGTTCTGACATCACTCGGACTTTTTGTATATGCATTGTCACCATTTCTTTTTAAAGGTAATGAATATGCAGGACTTTTAATCGGAACGGTTATATTCTCGATTGCCGCCGGTCTTGCAGAGGTATTGATAAGCCCCATAATTGCAGCAATTCCATCAGATACGCCCGATAAGGATATGAGTCTCTTACATTCTCTCTACGGGTGGGGAGTTGTTAGTGTAGTAATTGTAAGCACATTATTTTTTATGCTGTTTGGCTCGCATAACTGGATGTATCTATCAATGTTTTTTGCTCTTCTTCCGATTCTTACATGTATACTCTTTTGTATGTCGCCATTGCCTGAAATGAAGCTTGGCAATGAAAAGGGAGTAAAGTCCGATAAAGGTAAGAAAATCGGAATTGGTCTTTGTTTTATGTGTATATTCCTGGGTGCTGCAGCTGAAAATTCTATGATGAACTGGGTTTCAGGTTACTTAGAGGCGGCAATAGGCATAACAAAATCTCTCGGTGATATACTTGGTATGGCTCTTTTTGCACTTCTTCTGGCATTTGCGAGAACGCTCTATGCAAAATACGGAAAAAATATTTCATATGTTATGCTAATTAGTATGATAACAGCGGCGGTATGCTACATAATCGTAGGAATGTGCAACAATGCAGTTGTGTCGCTTTTTGCGTGTGTTGCAATTGGCTTCTGCACGTCAATGCTGTGGCCGGGAACGCTTATATGGATGGAAGAAGAAATAGAGTGTCCCGGTGTTGCTGCATATGCACTGATGGCGGCAGGTGGAGATTTGGGCTCATCTGTTGCACCTCAATTGATGGGAATTGTAGTAGATAACGTGTCGGTAAGCGGTTGGGCACAAAAATTGGGTACAGCACTTAATATGACATCCGAGCAGATAGGAATGAAGACAGGTATGTTAATTACCGCAATTTTCCCTATACTTGGTACATTGCTTATTATTTATATGATAAAATATTTTAAAAGAAAAAACCCCGTTAGAAAATAATTAAAGAAGAAATAATACTATTGGGAAAACCTAAAAATCATTGAAAGAAAACTATGAAAGTGAATTGCGTTTGAATCAACGTTCTGTAGGGACCGACGTTCTCGACGGTCCCTACAAGGTCTCTTTCACATCCAAACATCTCTACAAATTATAATTTAAATTGCCGCCCCTCATCGCAGGGGCGGCAATTCTACCAATGCCCAGGAAACATCGTAGGGAATGCATTTATGCATTCCGCTACCGGATTTTGATTAACGCCGTAAAATTGCACATCAACAGGCGGAACGGATTAATCCGTTCCCTACAATATGTATTCCTAGCACGCCTACAAAACATAATTATATAAGTATTTTAACATCCACGTTTTTTATTTATTCAATTTATATGATGGGGAAGAAATCGGTTTTAAATCCTTATCCCAGAAAAACAATTTATATTCTTTGCAATCAGAATCAATTTCAATGTCAAATGCGGTATATCCTGTATCGAACGTAAAATCTTTGCAGCTTACATCCTTTAGTCCATATGTATCATCATAGCCTGCCGCAAGAATTTTACCTGATATTTTCTCGCCGCTGTTTGTAATTGCGGCATAAAGCTTATTATCCGAGACATCAAAAATCCCCAAATCCGCTATATCTTTAGTATTTCCGAAATTTATTATTTCATAGCTGTCCGATTGTGTAACATTCCCGTAAGCATCATATGCGAATACAGAAGCTGAAATAACAGTGTTGGAGGGTAAATCATCTATCTCTGCTGTCCATATACCTTGTTTTGATGTCATTGTATAGCTGTGACTTGCGCCCATATAGCATATGTCTGCAATAACTGATGTCGGCGTTCCTTCTGTTTGTGCCGTTATAACAAGCTTACCATCTGTGACAAGCTCAGGCAGAGACACTGCAGTTATAACGGGAGCTGTTGTATTTACGGTAAATTTCAGAATAACCGGCTCCGGAGTGCGGTTGCCGGCAGTGTCCTGTGCTGTCAGCTCGGCAGTATGCTCACCGCTTGAGAGAGGCTCGGAGGGAGTGTATGACAAGATTGCTCTTGACGGATTATAGAAGCTTTCAAAATTATTTTTATCTGCTACCGTTATGCCATCAATTTTAAGCTCTGCCGCTTCAATTCCGCTCATATCTCTTATAAAAGCAGATATAACAGGCTGTGCACCGCTTCCGATAACCTTAAGCTCCGATATTTCGGGAGATGAAGTGTCAACAGCTAATATATACTGTCCGGATTTTGTAATATTTACAGCTACAGATGATTCTTCAAAATTAAGCTCACCGCCAACCATTGTATAAGCACCTCTTGCGTCATCCCAACGGTATATTTTAAGCGGCAAAAGAGCATCCTCGGTATTTTCTATGCCAGCTGCTGCAAGGTCTTCACTGTCGTAAGAAAGAGTAAGAAGTATACCTTCATCCTCTATTTCATCAACGTAGCTTCCCGACTCATTATAAAGTGTAACTACATACGGATCGCCTACGGTTTTTGCCGAGGAAACATTCTCCTCACTCATTGTCAGAATTGAAAAGGACTGCACCTTGGGAACAGGGCAAACACCTGTTAAACCCACTTTTCGTCTTGTCCTTCCGGTTATTTTTGCCTTTTCATTCTTTACACCCTTCTCGGGAGTCTGAACCTCTGTTACGACAGACTTTTCAATCTCACCTTTTAAGTAGTTTATCGGCTCTGCAAGAACCTCTTGTATCGACTTACGGCTTTGGTTGACATAATCCTCGGGGTATGATTCACAAAGCATATAGCTTTCACCGCCTTGCAATACTCCGTTCTGATTTTCGTAATCACAGCTTTCTATTGCAGAAAGGCCAAAGCCTATACTGCCTCCGACAAGTGCCGATACGCCGATTTCGAAATCTGCATCTATGCCTTGGGTAAGGCTGTGACGTTTGCTGTACGTTGCATCATATCCTGAGCCGAGCAATGCTTTCGCGGCTTGCTTCATTTCATAGACAGCAAACAATCCATAAAGACCGCGTGTAAACCAATCAACCTTTATATCCTCTGCGGCTGCGGCACGTGCGGCGGCATCTGAGAATGTAAACTCCTTATAAATATTTTTGCTTTCTTCATACCATATCACACTGTTGCTGTAGCTTTTCTCGTGCATTATCAATGATAATTCCTCCGTTTCGCCGTCTGAAACGGTTGCATTAAGCTCAATATTGTTTATAACGGCATCTCCACCGTAAGCGCTTACTGTGCTGTCAACATCCTCCTCTCCCGCCTTGAAGGTCATGAGACTTGCACCCGTTGCAAGCTCGGCAGAGCTGTTATATACTCTGTTTAAATCCTTATCGGTACCAAAGGAATAGGTATAAAAGGAATCCACATTAACTCCGGCAATCTCCGCTTCAAGCACATCACCAAAATTTGCAAGACCAAAGTGTGCACCTGCACCGAGCTTTAATGATAAGGAATTATTTGTTTCATTGAAGGAAAAGCCGTATATCGCACGTGCAAGCAGCTTGAGCAGTACATTGCTTCCGAATTCCGGCATTGAGCTGTCAAGAAGGAAATATGCGATTTTTGAAATATGCTCCTTGTTTTCGGGCGAATAGTTTTCGATATTCAATGCAACCTCGCCCCCGCTTCCGAATGCTACATCACCGCTTATCGAGGCAGGTGCAACCTCTGCTTTGAATTTTCCTATATTTGATTCGGCAAACACACCGAAATTAGCTTCGCCTGCCGCGTCCAGGTTCTGAGAGCTTGAAATCCTTAAGTTTCTTACTCCGTTTTCATATTCTTCTGTAAGTGAAAGAGTCTTTGAGCCCTTACCCTCTGCACTCAGCGATGCAAGAGATGCCTTTGCCTCAAGAACTGCTATTTTTCCGTCATAACCGAGGTTACCTTCAACACCGACTCCTGCAGAAACCTTACCCTCCCAGGAATGTGTGTATGATAAATCGTTGATAGTTACGGTAAAGCTGTATATATCACGCTCCGTTTCCACGTCGGGGAAGGTTACATTCAAAACCTTTTTCTCATTACATCCCGACAGAACAGGAGTTTTAATTAAAGCAACACCGTTTTGGTCTGTTGTTACTTCGCTTATCTGAGTGTAATTTGCAAAGCCGGAAAGCATATACTTAAGCTTTTTGTTCCGGAGCACATTTGAGTTTTTGTCCTTTATAACAAATCTTGCATAGGCTCTTCCGCTGCGGTTAATTGTTATATCATTATTAAATTCCTTTTCGGTGGAATAGCGTACATTTCTTATATAATGATTGTCTACACTGCTGCCGGTTGCAGCTGCAAAATATGCAATGCGGCCTGTTGTGTTAAAATACTGATTATTTGTCAGCACGCACCTGCCGTCTATGTAAACGCAAATAAGATTATTCTCCACGTCAATCCGTGCACTGTGCCAAGTGTTGTCGCGAAGGTTGGAAACGTGTTCTGCGGCTAAATGATTATCTGATTTACCCGATACAAGTGCCACGTGAGAGTTGTCCATGTCCCAACCATTTCTGAAGGTATCAAGCTCCACCGCATAACCTTCTGCACCGTCTATTCCGATATAGCCGCCTGTGGAGGTGGACACCTTATTTGCAAAAAAATTAAATGCAATACCGTCCGCAGATGAACCGCCGCCTATTTTATAATCAAAGCTCAAAGAAAAATTTTTGTCAATTTCAAAGGGGAAAACCGCGTTGCCGAGCGCATATGAATTTTTGGGGCACAGGAAAATGGAATTATCCTCTTCAATATACACCGCACTTTTTTCAAGTATCAGCTCAGCAGTTATATCCTTACCATTGTCATAACTTGAAAAACCCGATGCAAAAGCAGAGGTGAAGAATGATAATATGCTGAAGATTATAAAAACACTAATGATTTTTTTCATATAAAAAGCACACTCCTTGTAAAATTTTCTATCTTACCTTCTACAATACCATAAAACGGAACAACAGTCAAGTAGGGGAGCGACGATTTTCCACGGTTTTTGAGTGAGTAAATTTTTTGTAAACAATTGATGCAATAACACAATCTGCCGTCCCCTTTTTCTTGGCATCTACTAATTTGCCGTCGCCAACTGTCCGTTAGTTGAATTATCGTTAAAATATTGAAATATAAACAAAACTATGTTATAATGATTTTATTGATATAAAAGGGAAGTGAATATAAATTTGAAGGTAAGAATAATCGGCGCAGGTCTTGCGGGGTGTGAGGCGGCAAATCAGCTCACACGTGCCGGAATTGATGTAATACTGTGCGAAATGAAGCCGCAAAAATACTCTCCTGCGCATCACTCGGAAAATTTTGCCGAGCTTGTATGCTCCAACTCCTTAAAGGCGGACAGGATTGAAAACGCCTGCGGACTTTTAAAAGAAGAAATGCGGCTTTTTGACTCGGTTATGATGAGAGCGGCTGATAAATCACGAGTGCCTGCAGGCGGTGCGCTTGCGGTGGACAGAGATTTGTTCTCAGGATTCATAACAGAGGAGATGAAGAACAATCCTAAAATCACAATTGAATACGGCGAGGTTACAAGCATAAATACCGATGAATATACAATTATCGCAACAGGACCTTTAACCTCAGATGGCTTGTCCGAGGAGATAAAAAAGCTTTGCGGCGGTGAGAGCCTTTATTTCTATGATGCCGCATCACCTGTTGTTACAAAGGAAAGCATTGATTTTGAAAAGGTATTTTACGCCGCAAGGTATGATAAGGGCACGGCAGATTATATCAACTGTCCCTTTACAAAGGAGGAGTATGATGCCTTTTACGACGAACTCGTGTCGGCAGAAACAATGCCTTTAAAGAGTTTTGAAAATCAAAAGGTGTTCGAGGGCTGTATGCCGGTTGAGGTTATGGCAAAAAGAGGAAGGGAAACTCTTCTTTTCGGACCATTAAAGCCTGTAGGACTAAGAAATCCGAAAACAGGCAGGGACGATGCACACGCCGTTGTACAGCTTCGTCAGGATGATATGGCGGCAAGTCTTTATAACCTTGTAGGATTTCAGACAAATCTTAAATGGGGAGAGCAAAAGAGGGTATTTTCAATGATTCCCGGGCTTGAGAATGCGGAATTTGTGCGCTACGGTGTAATGCACAGAAACACATTTATAAATGCACCCGAAGTGATTGACAGATTCTACAGAATGAAAAAGTATCCGAAGGTGTTCTTTGCAGGTCAGATAACGGGTGTTGAGGGTTATGTTGAATCGGCATCCTCCGGACTTCTTGCAGGCTATAATATGGCAAGGCTCATTAACGGTCAGCCGCTTTATGAGCCCGATATAAAAACCGCAATCGGTGCATTGCCGTTATATATCACAACAGCCGAAAAGCTTCAGCCGATGAATGCGAATTTCGGTATCATCGAAAGCCTTGATAAAAGAGTGAAAAATAAAGTTGAAAGGTATAATTTAATCGCACAAAGAGCACTCGAAACAGTAAAGAAAGGAATTGAAGAAAAATGAAAATGAGAAAAATTTTTGCATTGTTACTTATAGCTGTAATGGCAGGAGCTGCTTTAACCTCTTGCGGCAAGAAAAAGAATCAGCCTGAAAATGAGCAGATTGTGACAAACGAAGCAACGTCGGACAAAAAGGATGTAAATGCGGAAAAATCGGATGAGCCCGAGGTAAAGGAAGAGGCAAAGGAAAAGGTAGAGAAAGATACACAGCCACAGAAATCGGAAGAAAAGCAAGAGGAAAAGAAGGCAGAAAAAGCACCTGAGAAGAAAGAGGATAAAAAGGAAGAAGAGAAGGTATTTACTCCGACATTTATGTACTTTATATCATCAAAGGATGCAGGCTTTGATGCCACAAATGCCATAATAGAAGATCTTAAAAAGGAATATAAGGGTAAGATTAATTTTGATATAAAAAATATTGATGAGAATCCCGAGCTTGTAGATAATTTCCCGGTAGGTGACGGAAACACACCGACTTTAATTATGCTCAATACAAAAAATGAAATAAGCAATATTTTGTTTAAGACATCTGATAAGGAAAAACTAAAGCAGGCAATTGAAGCAGCGATGAAATAAATTATAATTTATCGCGGAGCGAGAAATTATAATTTCGGGGACTGGGCTACGACGTTTTGCCCCGGAACGGGGTGAAACAGCAGTGGCGTTACCAAAATCAAAGATTTTGAACGCTGTTGCATAGCTCTCGTTAACCAAATCAAAGATTTGGACTCGGGC
>JAZRMB010000033.1:0-4838 GCA_045647245.1 Clostridia bacterium | reverse complement strand
TACCATAACTCCTAACTCCACACTCCTAACTCCAAACTTTATAATTTGGCGGTGCAACGCACCGACAAATTATAATTTTCCCATTGATTGCAAAAGTAACAAAAACAGAACTCGTTAAAAAGGAGAGTATTCCATTGATGTGAAATACTCTCCTTTTCATATGTTCAGAATATTTGTTGCGATTGCGGCGTAGATTACGAGTGAAACCGCATCGACGATTGTTGTAATGAGCGGACTTGCCATAACTGCAGGGTCAAAGCCGACCTTTTTTGCAAGCATCGGGAGGCTGCAGCCTACCACCTTTGCAAAGATAACCGTACATACGAGCGTCAGGCAGACCACAAATGCTACCTGGGCGGATACGTGGTTAAATATCATAAGCTTCAAAAAGTTTGCGGCGGCAAGAACAATGCCGCAGGCAATTGCCACGCCTGCTTCCTTCAATATTACTCTGAATATATCGCGAAATTCGATGTCACCGAGCGAAAGTCCGCGGATTATGGTAACGGAAGCTTGTGAGCTTGAATTACCGCCCGTACCCATTATCATAGGGATAAATGCGGTCAGAATACTAAAGGATACAAATGCTTTTTCATAGGCTGTTAATATCGCCTCGGTGAATGCCGAGGAAATCATAAGCACCAAAAGCCAGGGTATTCTGAGGCGAAAAGTCTCGAATATGCCCGTTTTAAGATACGGCTTATCCGACGGCACGATAGCCGCCATCTTTTCAATATCCTCGGTTGTCTCTTCCTGAATGACGTCAATAGCGTCATCGACGGTAACGATTCCGACGAGCCTCTTTTCGTTATCAACAACGGGGAGGGCTAAAAAGTCGTACTTTTCAAACATTCGTGCTGCATTTTCTCTGTCATCGGTTGTATTTACATAGATGACGTCGGTTTCCATTATGTCCTCTATAAGACAGCCATAGTCGGATAAAAGCAAATCCTTTACAGAGACAAGACCTTCGAGAATACGGTTTTTGTCTGTAACATAACAGGTGTATATCGTCTCCTTGTCGGTGCCGTTACGCCTGATGTGTAAAAATGCGTCCTCAACAGTCATACCCTTTTTTAGGTGTACGTATTCTGTTGTCATAATGCTTCCTGCGCTGTCCTGAGGGTAGCGGAGCATTGCGTTTATATCGCTTCGCATCTCGGGGTCGGTGTGGTGCAGTATTCTTTTAACCACATTCGCAGGCATCTCTTCGATAATATCAACAGCGTCATCGACGTAAAGTTCATCTAAGACCTCTTTAAGCTCGTGGTCGGAGAAGCCGCTTATTAAATGCTCTTGAAGGTCGGAGTCGAGCTCAACGAAAACCTCTGCCGCCGCTTCTTTGGGAAGAAGTCGGAAGAGTACGGCACGTTGTTTTTCACTTAATTCTTCAAAGGCGGGGGCAATATCCGCCGGTTCCATATGAATTAACAGTTCTTTAACCTGATGGTATTTTTTTTCTGAAAGTAAAATTTCAAATTCCTCGTACATGATATTGTCACCCCTTTCGTAAATTATAATTTATCGCTTCGCTCTAAATTATAAAGTTAGGAGTTAGGAGTGTGGAGTTAGGAGTTATGGGAGAAAACCTTGCGGTTTTCAATGATTTGTATTTATAAAAGTTGAATTTGTTTGACATATTTTAAATATATCAGAAAAATGCAGCGGCATTTTTCTTTCATTCAACTCCTAACTCCTAATTCCTAACTTCTAACTAATTATAATTTTGCACCGCAAAATTATAATTTATCAGTCCAGTGCAATTGGTGCATCGGTTGGTTTTGGTGTCGGCTTCGGAGTGGGTTCGGGAGTCGGAGTCGGCGTTTGAGCAGGTGTAGATACTGCATTGTTGCCGCTGCCGGTTGGTGTGGATGTCGGTTCAACTGTGCTCTCACCCGAAATATCCCATCCGTCGGGAGTGGATGTTGCATCGGGAGAAGGTGACGGCGAAGGACTGCTCGTTGCCTCTGCCTCGTCTCCGTGCGCAAGCTTACAGTAGCCCTTGACTCCTGAGCCTGATACAAAGTATTCTCTCTTTGCATAGCCGCATCCCGATGATGCAAGCTTACCTGTTTTTGTACAGATAAGTGCCGTCTTTAATGATGCCGGAGCCTCAAACTTTGCAGGTTCGAGTCCGTCATTGATTTTTGCCATAACGTTTTTCCATATTACGCAGGACGGATTATTTGTAATTCCTGCTCTTTTAAGGCTCTCCGGCTGGTCAAAGCCAAACCATACAACGCCTGTATAATGCTTTGTAAAGCCTGCGAACCACTTATCCTTTGTATCATTTGTAGTACCCGTTTTGCCGTAGCAGGGAACTGTCGGAAGCTTTGCGGTTTTGCCTGTGCCCGATGAGCCGTTTACAACATCATAGAGCATATCGGTTATAATATACGCCGTTGCTTCGCTTATAGCCTTTTTAGGCTCCGGTTTGTGCTCAAGAAGAACCTTGCCTGTGCTGTCGAGTACCTTTGTATAGGTGTGAGGCTCAATATATTTTCCGCTGTTTGCGATTGTCGCATACGCTCCTGCTAAATCACGCACCGTCACGCCGTTTGTAAGACCGCCGAGTGCAAGAGATGCAAGGCTCTTGTCGTCGGAGATGATTGATGAAAGCCCGAATTTGTTCTTTGCATAGTTGTAGCCTGTTTCGATGCCTAAAAGCTGAAGAGCCTTTACAGCAGGTATATTTGCCGATATTTCAATGGCACGTCTTACCGTCATATTGCCCTTGTAGCCCGAGTATGAATTGACGGGGCTCCAGTCGGCAATCGTTATCTTTTCGTCCTTTAAAACTGTTGAGGGGGTGAATTTCCCCTGTTCAATACCCGGTGCATATACAGACAGCGGCTTAATTGCCGAACCCGGCTGACGTTTGGTGTGGGTTGCACGGTTTAAGCCTCTTGAATCGGTTTTCTGACCTGCTCCTCCGACCATACCCTTAATCTGACCTGTGTAATGGTCGATAACAACCATTGCAGACTGTGGTTTTTTGTTTGCAGGGAAACCTGTTCTGTTTACATACACGTTTTCCATTGCACTTTGAACATCTTTGTCCATTGTGGTATAAATTTTAAGACCGCCGCTGAAGGTCTGCTGCTCTGCAAAGGTCTGCGAGTAGCCCTTCTGCTCTACGAGGTCGGATATTACATCATTGATTACCTGGTCAACAAAGTAGGAGTAAATATTCTTGCTTGCGGCTTTGATGTTGCTTACAAGTCCGAGTTCGCTGTTTTTTGCCTCTTCGTACTCTTCTTTTGTTATATAATCAAATTCACGCATTTTGGAAAGAACAAGATTACGTTTTGTAATGGCGTTTTCGGGGTTTCTTATGGGGTCATAGTAGGTGGGACGCTGTGTGATTCCTACTATCGTTGCCGCTTCGGCGATGGAGACATCCTTTGCCTTTTTTCCGAAATAGAGATTTGCCGCCGCCTCAACGCCGTTACACTGATTTGCGAAGAAGCTGATGTTAAGGTACATTGTAAGGATTGTGTCCTTATTGTTTATCTGCTTTTCGAGTGCAATCGCACGCATCATTTCCTTAATCTTTCGTGTTGCACTCTTATCCTTTTCGTTTGTAATATTCTTAATAAGCTGCTGGGTAAGTGTACTGCCGCCGTAGGAGGCGTTGCCTATGCCGATTTTTTCAAGCATCCAGCCTGCCGTTGCACCTATGGTACGCTTTAAATCAATACCGTTATGCTTGTAAAAACGTTCATCCTCAATTGCAACAGCCGCATTTTTAAGATGTATGCTTATATCCTCCGAATCCGCCCAGATTCTGCGCTCTCCCTCGTAATGAAGCTGTACAAGCTCATGGGCATTGCCGTTTTTGTCGTTGCAATAAACAAATGAGGAATAGTTGAGGGCGAGGTTTGTTACATTCATCTCCTCAAGCTCGTTGGCTACTGCTTTATACATTCCCATACCGATTCCTGCAAGAACTATACCCCCGATAAGGCACAGTGTTGCCGCAAATGCCGCCGCCTTGAACAAGAAGGTGCGCAATTTCGTGTCCTGCTTCTTCTTTTTGGGGCGTGGCTTTTTAGGAGAAGGTGCAGCGGTGGTTTTTTTCGTACTGCGTGATGAGGATTTTTTTGAAGCTTCAGTCTTTCGGCCGGTTTTTTGTGCGTTAATCCTCTGCGTATCGTCACTCACTGTTTTGCGCTTAACCTTTGACTCAAGCCTCTCTGCAGGTATGTAGCTGTCAAGTGAGCGTGGAGTGTATCGCCCGGAGGAAGAAAGCTTTTTTGAAAAGTCCGTATAGCTGTCATCATACAGATACTTTCTCCTGAAATCTGCCTCCGTCATTTTCGGCGCAGAACTTCTTCTTTGAGTACCTGAAGCAGGTGTTTTAGTGTCTTTGGTTTTTCTTCTTGCGTGTTTCAATCGTCACACCTCCCGTTATAGGATAACAGCGGAAAGTATATGCCGCTGCGTGGGTATTTTAAAAGCTGTAATCAAGGGTTATATTCCCTCTTATACGTTTTTTATTACACAAAATACTCATTCTATTATATTATAGTACAAAAATGCAAATTTTGCAACATTTTTTTATTATTATATTCTGATGTACCTAAGCTTTGCTTTACGTTCACTGTATATTATTCCGAAATTTTGTTAAATTATAATTTGTAGAGATGTTTGGATGCGAAGGACACCTTGTAGGGACCGGCGTCCCCGACGGTCCGCCTCCAAACATTTGAGCTTGATCTGATACGGACCGTCGAGGACGCCGGTCCCTACAGAATGTTGATTCAAACGCACCGCCAAATTATAAAGTTTGGAGTTAGGAGTGTGGAGTTAGGAGTTATGGTAGAAAACCTTGCGGT
>JAZRMB010000032.1:0-1949 GCA_045647245.1 Clostridia bacterium | reverse complement strand
ACATTCATATTTGTGCTTAACTGATATGTCAAAAATCCGATTCCGTTGCCCAAAAACTCCGGTGAAAATTCGTAGAACTTATCTACGGCATTGTAAATCGTCACACGACCGCTCGTGTCTATTCCTGCTTTTTCAAGTAATGAAAATACATCAAGCTTTATAACAGCAATATATCCTATAAGCAGCACTACCAATATAACAGAAAAAATCACGGTAAGTCGCATTGCTGTATCTTTTTTAAATTTTGCAATAAATTTTAAAAGCCAACCCAGCACTAAAGCGATTACAATTGCGATAATACCAATTCTCTTGAATGCCGTAAGAAAGCAAAACATCGAAAGTCCAAGTAAAATAAAAAATACAATATCTTTCCTGGGTTTTAAAAGCATATATATTAAATACGCTCCAAGACAAAATGCAAGCTCGTGAATCTCTGCCTGAACTATAATATCTCCGGTTTCTGCCGCAAAGGTCATAACAAGAGTTATAAATTCAGAAAAGAATCTTCCAATGCCATTTTGTGCTATAATCGTCAAAAGCATGAGTATATTTGAAACAAGAATTGCAATAAGGTTATACCATATACCTTTTTCGCCGAACACATACAAAAATGCAACAGCCGCAAGGGTAAATGAAATCATATTGTTATACACAAAAGCACCCGACAAGCCTCTTGAAATAACCGCCACATCAACCTGTCCCATAAACCATATGAAAAGAGATACCAAGATTGTTACAATCAAAGGAGTGCAATATATAAAAGTTGCTTTAAGTGAAGATGCTCCTCTTGCAATATTAGGCTTATACAAAAAAGCCAAAAACGCTGATGCGAATAAACACAGGGCAAATGCATGACGGTATGTAACAAAAAGTCCAAGGTTAATTACTTCTGTAAGAAAGTAGTACATAAGTACTCCAACAAGCATAAAGTAAACCTTTAAAGCTGTTTGTACAAATTTGTTTTCCATCGTTCATTTGCCCTCCTTTCATAGTTTTATCAGGTCACAACTTACTTTTTCAGCGGCTGGGAAACATATTCCTTTTTGCTTTTTATTGCCTCTGAAAGCAGTTTTCTTGCCGTTCGATTTTCCTTAAATGTTTCTGCAATACCAACCTTATATTCTATCCTGATATCCTTATATTCTTCACGGTCATCAAGTCTTAATCCAAACAACCTCATTATATCTTCAACGGTAATGTAATCGGTATCCTTTGCTAAAATCACAAAGCTGCCGTTTCCGTTATAAATAAACTCTGCCTTTGTTTTCCCAAAGGTTTCTTTCAGGTACATTGTAAACATCTTTATGATGTCATCCCCTACCTGACGTGTATGCTCGGCATTTATGGCTACAAGGTTTGCTATATCAACAATACAGTATACCGTACCGTCATCTAATAGTTTTTTGTCCATAGATTTCAAATACTTATCAAAGTATGCACGGTTATTAAGCTCTGTAAGATGGTCTGTGTAGAAAATATAATGTATAATATCTCCAAGTCTTCCTAATACAATCGTGCCGCCACAGCAAAGGATTATAAGGAAGAAGAATGCAATCGATGTATATAAGTTTACATTAACACTCGGTTTAACCGAAGCAGAGGATAATACCGAAATATAACTTGCACCAAGATATTCGTTGTATTCATCATTGGTTTTCATAGTTGTGCTGTATAAATCGCTTAAATCAGAAACAAGCGATTTGATTTCTGCATCAATCTCCTCTTTAATTTGTGCGTAGTTCTCATTGTGTAACTCTGTGCACGTCTGACCGGATGCCCGGCATTTATTATTCCTGCACGCTCCGGTACATTTTTGAAATGTGTCAATAACATACTGACAATAAGCAGAATCGATAATCGAATGTTCTTTCTTTTCGTTGTGATCGCGCCAAGCATATATAAGCTCATCATATGTTACAGTCTGATCGCCTGATGAAATGGGATTGCCT
>JAZRMB010000031.1:0-44231 GCA_045647245.1 Clostridia bacterium | reverse complement strand
TTGTCATAGGGCGTGCGTCAGCACGTTCATTTTTACCCTTGACTAATCGCAGACGAGCATTTACAAGCTTTCGGGCGAAAATCTGCGATATTTTGTGAAATTGTTATGCCATTCTTTCATTTTAACTTTACACTACCTTATAATTTACTTAATTTTTTTACCTACATAGTCAATTAGTGCAACTCCACCTGCAACAGCAAGTATTGTTAATGATACCGGATCAATTCTTCCGCTTCCTACTGTTCTTATTGCTATTTTTGCTAAATATGTCGGCATATCCATATCCTCCCTATAAATTACAGACTTTCAAGTATTTTTTCTACTTTTGCTTCGTAATCGCCGAGTTCATTGTCCTCGACTGCATTAAGAAGCTTTTCTACAATTACAACCGACGGCTTCTTAAATGCAAATGTGTTCTTTTGCGGGAACAGACTTCTGATTAATATACAGGTCTTTCTAACGGTTTCATCTGTTACATCCTCTCCCCTTGCTGCAAGCATTGCAAAAAGCAATCCGATTCTCCATGTCATAGCTTTTGCACACATAATGTTACTTGCGATTCCCACGAGGGGTATCTGACCGATAAACTTGTCTAAAACCAGGTCTGAGAGAATTTCTGTGCTTGCGCCTTTGATTACCGGAAGCAGCGAATCCTTTGAAATACTTGTTCTTCCGTACATTGCCCTGATTTCATTTACCATCGGGCCGTAGTGTGTGAAGATTACAGCCGCATCTGCCATCAATGTGAACGGAAATCCCAAAACACCGGATATACCCTGCATTGCCTCGTTGCTTCCTGCTTTCTTATTGATTAATTCATAAAGCTTTGCTGTTTTGCTTACTGTCATTTTAATTACCTCTTTCTTTTTTTATTTTTTTCTTTTGATGTGATTATCTTAACACATCTTGTTTTTGGATTTTGAAAAGCGTTTCCGCTCTCTGTTTCCTCTCTTTGATGAGTTTATTTTATCACATCAAATTCTTGGATTTTGAAAAGCATTTCCGTTTTTTTACTATCCCTTTGCTGTATTCATATAATAACATAGCGAATCTTTATTTCTTGAACCTTGTTTCCGTTTAAATTTGCACATAAAAAAATGTTCACCATGACATTCCTTGTCATAGTGAACGCTCTTTTATTATCTGAAATAATAATACCATCCATAGGGTACTATCATAAATTCTTTGTTCGGGAAACACATCGTAACCCTATCCTGATTCCACTCGTATATAATCTCTTCACCGTTTTTATTGACTTTCCATCTTGCAGCCGTTTCTCCAATCACATCCTCAACTACTTCTATATCCTTACTTACCAATCTTTCTATTCCTTCAAGTGCATCTTCGTAGGTTTTATCAGTATAAGTAATACTATATGAAATTATATCATCCGGCGTTATATCCGAATACTTCTTACCGACTGCCGTTTCCGATACTGTATAATAACATTCAGTATCCATATAGGAAAATACCCACGGCATTGCACTGTCTGCTGACAGTCCGTCAGGTGTTATAAAGCATTCCTTTTCAGTTCCCAAATCACTTATCACCGTTTTAACCTCATTCAGATTTTCTCTGAATTTGTCCATTGTCGATGAAGCTTTCAGAACAGTTTCCGAAATCCTGTCATACAAATAATTCATATTTTCCAGCGACTTAACTTTAAAGTATTCCGATTCAGTATCAGTATCTATTGTTACAGGGTTAAGTGTTGAGGGATATTTTTGATACAAAGCATCCAAAAACTCTTTTCTGTGCACTTCATCAAGGTTTTGCGAGGCAAGATGCACACTATAGGTTAAATAGCTTTTATATACTAAAATAGCCTCTGATTGGTTTTGATATAAAGTCTCCAAAATATGCTTTGCGTTATTATAATAGGCGCAATTCCATATGTATTCATCTAAAACAGATTTCCACGTCGGAAGAGACAACACCCTCTGCTCAACAGACGCACAATTATCCTCGGCTCTTTCATAGGCTTCTTTACGCAGCATTTTATTCTTTATATCCTCACTTATCGTCATATCAGGAGCCGTTCCTGATTCAAACTCCTTCATAGCCATATGCATCATAATCTGAAAATTAAGTAAATTATCTGCAGTTGGAGCATCTAAATAAATTTTTTCATATTTTAATGCTTTCTCTGTAGCAGAGATTCTTTTATCATAATACGCAAGTGCATTATCCCAAGAGGTTTGAATGACTTTCATGTCCTCTTCCAAAATTACATATCTGTCATCAAAATGTGTAGCCGTATTTTTTTCTGCCTTCTTTTCTGTTTCCTTTTTTTGAGGCTGAGCTTTAATTATTATTTCAGGTGCAGCTTCACTGATATACCAGTAAGGAACTAAAACCATATCGTCAATATTGCCTATATCAAGGCAGACTGTATCATTCTCATATCTGACAACATATTCATTTTCTCCAACTAAATAAACAACCGCAGTTACATTTCCTTTTTCATCCTTGACACTTTCCTTTACCGGATATTTTAACAACTTTATTTTTGAAAGATAATCACTGTATTCGCTATATGAAACATTTTCATATTTAATCGTACATTTTTCTGTTTTTTCCACTGATGCATCTATATCTGTTCCGTCAATTTCCTCATTATCAACATTTTTGTATATTATTGTTTTTGACGCATCCGTAGAAAAGAAAGGATCTGTGACCATTGCCGGCAGGCCTTCAATCACTGCCGCCTTAAGTCCCTCCTTCTTTTCGATTTCGAGCATAGCTTCGCTATTGCCCAGTGTACGATTTAATCCCGATATGATATCCTCATATTCTGATATGTGCTTACTTGTTTTCTCTAAAAGAAGTTCCTTGTCTGTTTCCCACTTATATGTTAAATCAAAATATTGAGGAAACTTTTCAGCAACCTTCGCCTGAGCACCATATTCGGGAAAATCCGCCCACAAGCTCTTAAGGCTTAAAAGCAGATATTCTTTGTTCCATTCTACTTCCTTCTCATCGGAAGAAAGTATATTTTTCATTTCAGCATATGTACTGTCTATCGTAAAGTTTTCGAGTAACTTATGCCTGCTTGTAAGAGTATTATTACTACTTTCGAGGTCGCGTTTTATCCCTGCATCGCAAAACAGCATAAGTCCTGAAACATCAAATTCCAGTTCTCTTGCAGCATCTGACTGTTCATCTGTAAGAATTATTATTTCTGTCGGAATTTGTTCCAAAGATTTTTTTGCATAGTATACTGCGACACGCAAATCATTTAAATTATCCCAATTCGGATTATCCACATATCTTCTCTCATATGCTGCGACATCCTCCATTACTGTAATTATCTCAATGTATGAACTTGTTGCTTTCTCTGTCTGCATATACAATGCATCAAGTATTTTTGTTTGCTCTTTATTATCTCTTACCCTTATAATGGCGAAACAACTAATTGAAACAACAAAAATCAAAATAAGTATCGAGACTGAAATCCATATTATCTTTTTCCTATTCATAAAGCTCACCTGTCCTCATATATAATTTCATATTTACCGTATATATTCTCCATCTTATTATAAGCAGCTTGTCTTATTTTTTTGTATTCAATAACCGTATATGAATCAATGTCCTGTTCATTTTCAGTAAGTCTTTTCCGAACACTCTCCATTTCCGGAATGACAGAAGCTGAGTCAAGTATTGCTTTCCTTAATGCAGAATTTTCATCCATCTGCATAGTATGATGCCACGTTACATAATGAAACAATAAGGATGTATATTCGGCATCAGCTTTCATAAATTCCTCCAGCACTGATATATACTCTGTATTTTCGTTTCTGTATGCCTGTGGAAGTAATTCTATATACCTGCTGTAAGTCTCCATATCTGTTACACTTTTTTTCAGAAGCTCTTCCCCTTCATTGACATATATCTCCTCATATGAATAAGGCATAACTCCCCCAAGTTCTTCAATATCCCCAAGCAATTTAACCGAGTTCTCCACACGTTTCCTTTCACTTTCAGTGTCTATTGAATTTTTATAGTATTTAAAATTTCTGTTCAGGCTTTCATCATTCGGATTCTTCATAAGCAAGCTTGCGACACCATATGTTAATCCACTATTTACATACGATGCCGTCATATCTGACAACACAGCATCTGCTTTTTCATTTGGCACTGCTTTAAATCTTGCAATAATGGATTTTTCGGCAAGTTCCGGAAATGTAGCGGTCAGAGCACCACAAAAGGCAATAAATGCAACCAATATACAAGAGACAATGGTAGTGTTTTTTATTATAATTCTTTGTCTGACCTTCTTAATATTCTGTGCATTTATATCTAACAGATATTCCTCAATTGTCTGATGAAAAATCCGATAGCTCCCGCTTTCATTTTTCGCGAGCAACCCTGTCTTTTTCCACAAAATATCTCTTACAACCATACCATGCCATATTTCAGCAGACTTACAACCGCACAGTATATCATTAAGATGCCCAATCCACTTTGGAAATGCACGAAATACTATTTTAGAGTTCAAAACCTTATAACATCTTTTTACTACTTTGAAGATTTCTTCATCTGTAAGTGCTTTCTTCCTCTTTCTACATTCTTCAGCTATTGCCGGCAGTACATAATTTACAGCAACATCATTAAGATGGAATTTACCTTCGCTTTCATTTGTACTTTCCGTCCCTTTTTTTGCAATTTGAGTAAAATATTCAGAAACTAATTCTTTTTTACTGTTCAGCCTCAGTTGCTTGTTGCTGTTCTTCGATGCTTCTATAAATATTGAAAGCATCAACGGATTCCGTAGAAGCTCTGTAAACTCACCATTTTGAGGAAGCAACAATCCCTCATTTGAGAGCGCCTTGCTAACCTCGCTATCCTTAAGTGGCACCAGGTATGCTTTTTCAAAATCAAATTCATCATTATACTGTCTTGTTGTTATAACAAATCTGATTCCATTGTATTGTGAAAGTTCTTTTATTTCTTCAATAACAAGCTGCACATTACCTGTTATTTCATTGAGACCATCAACAAGAACAACTAAAAC
The DNA here is from genome assembly GCA_045647245.1 of Clostridia bacterium. GTDB lineage: Bacteria > Bacillota > Clostridia > UBA1381 > UBA1381 > HGM11525. The sequence goes on along the minus strand of JAZRMB010000031.1, from coordinate 39,217 downwards.
AGGGCGTTCACATGTATCCTTCTGTTCTTTAAAAATCTGTTTCAATTTATATCTTGCCATTTCAAAGGTCTTTGTATCCGGTTTAAATCGAAGACTTTCCAAGAGTTTATCTTTAATGAAGTTTTCGTCCTTTGGCACGGCTTTGTACAATGAGATATATGATACTGCTGTCGAGGAGGCATTATATTTTGAATTCACATTATAAGCCACATTTAAAAGTGAGGTGGTTTTTCCCATACCGCCGTCTCCGACAAGAACAGCCGAAGACGCCCCGTTAATAATATCATTCAAAAAAGTCTCGGTATTTTTTATTTCATCACCTACACACACGTTAAGAGTAAACAGACCTTCTTGCTCCTTTAAGAACCCAAAGGAAGTATTATTTCTTATAAACTCCCGTATATTCCTTCTACTGCTTTCCCATAAGGACCAGTGTGTTATTCCCATTCCCAAAATCCGGTCCTTTAGTTCTTCAAAATCTTTTCTCATCTCAAAAGCGGAAAGATAGCGTTTCTCCGGAAGTGGTGATAATCCCTTAACCAAGAGTTTTCTGACAAGATTCTTAACCGTTTCAGGTTCATTTTTAATATACGCACACTCCGACACATCAGGCGGCATTCGTCTGAGCATTTCAAATTCGGTTAATGCTCTGCCGCAAACAGTTCTGAAAAACACTGCGGCAACAGAATATAAGTCTGTTGATGCACTTATTTTGTTTCTCATTCCGGAACGTAGTTCAGGTGCTGTATAACCCTTTTTTAAACTATAAAATATATCACAATTTCCCTTGAGTTCGTCTTCTGATAAAACACTGTTGTAATCAATAAGTACTACTCTTTCCTCTTCATCCTTACCTATCAACAAAATATTATCAGGACTTATGTCCAAATGATAATACCCCAGTGAATGAAACTCCTCTAAAGCACGCAAAACACCTATTAATCTGCCTGTAGCTTTTAAAAGATTCGTTTCAGGACTAACAAGCAGTTCTGTTTCTAAATCCCTGCCGCCTCCAAATCCAAGAATTGAATATAGCGTATTATTGAATGAATATGTGTTAATGTTAACCCCGTTTTTTTCAGGGAACATCTCCAATATATTTAATTGTATCTTATTTCCGCGTTCAAAACTTTTTCTGTATAAGGCATATTGTTCTTGTGCCTGAGGCAAAACTTCAATCTTATCATTTGTGTTTCTGTAAATTCCACCTTTAATATCTACAGGAAAAAGCTCCTTAACTAAAACATGATGACGCACGCCATTAATTGTATCATCACTGTACCAAGCCTTGTACATAATCGCACATGAGCCTTTTCCTGCTACTCCTTCAATGTGGTATTCTGTTTCACCAAGTTTTAATACGCTATTTAAGGATAATTCTTTTCTTATTTCCATTATCTCGCCTCCGCAGCAAACTAATTTTATAGTTTACATACTAACACTATTTTAAATTTATTTTTGAATTTCGTTTCCGCTGTCAAAGGCTTCCTTTAGAAATTTTTTCATTTTTTCATCTATTTCCCATGTATCGGACACACACATACAGTAGAGAATCATCCAGTCAAACGGCACTCTGGGATCTAATTGCGCAAATCCACACTCCTTAAGCATCGCGGACAACCTTAAATAAGTTTCCTTGAATACATCTTCCTCATCCATTTCGTAGTATTCTTCATAATCATCAAGATAAAGCTCTCCGCCATCTGTTGCTAAAAACAGTAATATAAGAATTTTTCTTGATACGTCTGTTTCCCGGTTTTTTATCCTTGAGATTATGAATTCATCCGGCCAATTGAGACGCAAATTACGTTCTACTACTGAAAGCGATGCATAACTATCATCTTTTTTAGAACCACTGTTCTTCTTAAATCTCGGAATTATTTTTTCATTAAGATAGTTTTCGGATATTTCCCTTGCAGACATTCTTTTTTCTTCCGGCAATTCATCATTGGTCGATGGACTCTCCAATATATTCATATATTGTGTGAAAAGGGAGAACGCCGTATTGTGATATATTCCTAATTTAGATTTTGACTGTCTTATGTATGCTTTTAAATCATCTGTTGATGTAATTTCCATTACTTCCTTTTGAACTAAAGCTGTATATACATCTGCATTATCTTTTCCCGACTGAATTTCTGACGAAACCTCTGCGTAAATTGCTTTTGCCTCGTTGTAAGGGATTTTATTGCAAAGTGCAAACGAAAAAACTATTTCTTCCGGATTTCTCCAATGTATTCCTTCTTCAGAAACCATTGCTAAAAACAAATCAGCTTCTTCTATTGACAAGTCCAGAATGAAACACAACTCCATCGCATCCTGCTTTTTAATATTCCTTTCATCGTTATTAAACCAACCTCGAACCTTCCTCTGCACCGATTCTTTCACAAGCTCGGGATTGTTCTCAATCAAACCATCTACGATTAGTTTTTTTAAATCCCTTCCCTTTTCAAAGCTCATAAGCTTATCCTTCAAGGTTCTGAATACCGCCTGTTCTTTCAACAACGCAACCGCATCCTTTATAGAAAGTTCAGTATTTGTTGCCTGTTCGAACATTTCAGAAGATAAAACAGTCATATCCCTCATCTCAAAACCCTCCGTTCATTATATTTTTCAGCTAAACAGCTTGTATAATCTTTGGTTTGCCAACTCTCGTGTATAACCTTTCGAAATATGTTTCAAGTGCTATTTCTATTGCAAGTTCAGTATCAGTAATATCTTTATAGATCATTATATCATACATAATTTAGAATAACAACCCCAAAACAAAAAGAAAGAGGCAGCATAAATATATCTATACCACCTCGAATTCTATTTCAGGATTTTCTCACTCAAACTCTTGACAAAGAGCCAAAAAACAATGCTATGCAAGTAATTGCATAGCATTGTCCCGTTTATATATTAATAATTTAATACTAAAACTTACGCGTCAACTTCAGAAACAACGCCTGAACCAACTGTTCTACCACCCTCACGGATAGCGAAACGAAGACCCTTTTCGATAGCGATCGGAGTGATAAGCTCAACTTCCATCTTTACGTTATCGCCAGGCATACACATCTCTGTGCCAGCAGGAAGCTGGATAACACCTGTAACGTCTGTTGTTCTGAAATAGAACTGAGGTCTGTAGTTGTTGAAGAACGGTGTATGACGGCCGCCTTCTTCCTTAGTCAATACGTAAACCTCACCCTTGAACTTTGTGTGCGGCTGAATTGAACCCGGCTTAGCAAGAACCTGACCACGCTCGATCTCTGTTCTCTGAACACCACGGAGAAGTGCACCGATGTTGTCACCAGCTTCAGCATAGTCAAGAAGCTTTCTGAACATCTCGATACCTGTAACAACAACTTTTCTTGATTCGTCTGTAAGACCAACGATTTCAACTTCTTCTGAAACCTTAAGCTGACCTCTTTCAACTCTACCTGTAGCAACTGTACCACGGCCTGTGATTGAGAAGATATCCTCGATCGGCATCAAGAAGGGAAGGTCTGCCTTTCTTTCCGGAGTCGGAATGTATGCGTCAACCTCATCCATAAGCTTGAGGATACAAGCATACTCAGGAGCATTAACATCTGTTGATGTTGACTCAAGAACAGCAAGACCTGAACCTGTAACGATAGGAGTATCATCACCGGGGAACTCATACTCTGTAAGAAGGTCTCTGATTTCCATTTCAACGAGCTCGAGAAGTTCGGGGTCGTCAACCTGGTCAGCCTTGTTCATGAATACAACGATGTAGGGAACGCCAACCTGTCTTGAAAGAAGGATGTGCTCTCTTGTCTGGGGCATGGGGCCGTCAGCAGCTGAAACAACGAGGATAGCGCCGTCCATCTGAGCAGCACCTGTGATCATGTTCTTAACGTAGTCAGCATGTCCCGGGCAGTCAACGTGAGCATAGTGACGATTGTCTGTCTCGTACTCAACGTGAGCTGTAGAGATTGTGATACCTCTTTCTCTTTCTTCGGGAGCCTTATCGATGTTATCATAAGCTGAGAACTGAGCCTGTCCCTTAAGTGAAAGAACCTTTGTGATAGCAGCGGTTAATGTTGTCTTACCATGGTCAACGTGTCCAATGGTACCAATATTAACGTGCGGTTTGGTACGTTCGAATTTTTCTTTAGCCATTTTAAATTTCCTCCTTTAATTGAAAAAATCATTCATTACTATTGTACAATTTTTTTGGATAAAAATCAAGTGTTTTTTGAAAATATCTTAACTTTTTAGTAAAAATTAGTTATTTTTCGCTCTATCACTGACAATTTTTTCCTGAATTGACTTCGGAACCTCTGAATAATGTGAGGGTTCCATTGTATACTGACCACGTCCCTGAGTTCTTGAACGGAGCTCTGTAGCATAACCGAACATTTCTGAAAGCGGAACCATAGCAGTAATTCTCTGAGCACCTGAGAGTGCTTCCATCTTCTGAATCATACCACGACGTGAGTTAAGGTCACCCATAACGTCACCGAGATATTCATCAGGCATAATAACGTTTACAAGCATAATCGGCTCCTTGATAACAGGATCTGCCTTCTTCATACCTTCCTTAAACGCCATAGAAGCGGCAATCTTAAATGCCATTTCTGATGAGTCGACTTCATGGTAAGAACCATCATAAAGTGTTACCTTTACGTCAACTACGTTATAACCGGCAAGTACACCTGACTGCATAGCGCCCTGTACACCGGCATCAACTGCAGGGATGTATTCCTTCGGAATAGCACCGCCGACAATTGCGTTAACAAACTCGTAACCCTTGCCCTCTTCCTGCGGCTCGAGCTTCATGAGTACGTGACCGTACTGACCCTTACCACCTGACTGACGAGCATATTTATGTTCGATGTTAACTTCTTTTCTGATTGCCTCACGGTAAGATACCTGAGGTTCACCAACGTTAGCCTCAACCTTGAACTCACGAAGGAGACGGTCAACGATAATCTCAAGGTGCAATTCACCCATACCTGCGATAATTGTCTGACCTGTTTCTTCGTCTGTATAAGTCTTGAATGTCGGGTCTTCTTCAGCAAGCTTCTGAAGAGCGATACCCATCTTTTCCTGACCTGCCTTTGTTTTCGGCTCGATAGCTACACGGATAACCGGCTCAGGGAAGTCCATAGACTCAAGGATAATCGGGTGCTTTTCGTCACAAAGAGTATCACCTGTGGTGGTATTCTTAAGACCAACTGCAGCTGCGATATCACCTGAATATACGATATCAATATCTTCTCTGTGGTTAGCGTGCATCTGGAGAATTCTTCCGAGACGCTCTTTATTGCCCTTGCAAGCGTTAAGAACGTAAGAACCTGCGTTTACAGTACCTGAGTATACGCGGAAGAAGCAAATCTTACCAACGAACGGGTCTGTAGCAATCTTAAATGCAAGTGCTGCAAAAGGAGCATTGTCATCTGACGGACGCTCGTCCTCTTCTTCTGTATCAGGGTTAACACCCTTGATGTTAGCAATATCTGTCGGAGCAGGCATATAATCAAGGATAGCATCAAGAAGAAGCTGTACACCCTTGTTTCTGTAAGAAGTACCGCAAACCATCGGAACGATATCGTTTGCAATAGTAGCCTTTCTGAGTGCCTTTTTGAGCTCATCAATTGAAAGCTCCTCACCCTCAAGGTACTTCATCATAAGATCTTCATCAGTCTCGGCAATTGCCTCAACCATTGCAGCTCTGTACTCCTCTGCCTTATCGAGCATATCCGCAGGGATTTCCTCCTCGCGAACATCGTTACCCAAATCATCGTAATAAACTTCAGCCTTCATTGTCATAAGGTCGATGATACCCTTGAAAGTATCCTCTGCACCGATAGGAAGCTGAATGGGCACACCATTTGCCTTAAGTCTCTCCTTAACCATTCCTACAACATTGTAGAAATCAGCACCAAGAATGTCCATCTTGTTAACGTAGATCATTCTGGGTACGCTGTAGTCATTAGCCTGACGCCATACGGTTTCAGACTGCGGCTCAACACCACCCTTTGCACACATAACAGTTACAGAACCGTCAAGTACACGGAGTGAACGCTGCACCTCAACTGTAAAGTCAACGTGTCCCGGTGTGTCGATAATGTTGATTCTCTTGCCCTTCCACTGACAGGTTGTAGCAGCAGATGTGATTGTGATACCACGCTCCTGCTCCTGAGCCATCCAGTCCATTGTACCTGCACCATCATGAGTCTCACCCATCTTGTGGATACGGCCGGTATAGTAAAGAATTCTCTCGGTAGTAGTGGTCTTACCTGCGTCGATATGAGCCATTATACCGATATTTCTTGTATTTTGCAAAGAAAATTCTCTAGCCATTTATATTTCCTCCTTTCAATCTTGATGAGAGTATATATAGTAGTTATTATTTCGCTATTATGCAATTTGCATACACAAATTACCAACGATAATGAGCAAAAGCCTTGTTTGCCTCTGCCATCTTGTGGGTATCTTCACGCTTCTTAACTGAACCGCCTGTACCTGCAAGTGCATCTAAAAGCTCGTTAGCGAGTCTTTCTTTCATAGTCTTCTCGCCTCTTTCACGTGAGTAACGTGTAAGCCATCTTAAGCCTAAGGTCTGACGTCTTTCAGCACGAACCTCCATAGGAACCTGGTAGGTTGCACCGCCGACACGGCGAGCCTTAACCTCAAGAACAGGCATTATGTTATCAAGAGCCTCACCGAACACTTCAAGAGGATCTCTGCCTGTCTTTTCCTTTATGATTTCGAATGCATCATAAACGATTTTCTGTGCAACACCCTTCTTGCCGTCAAGCATGATGTTGTTGATAAGCTTTGTTACAACGATGCTGTTGTAGATAGGATCTGCCAAAACTTCTCTTTTAGCAATATAACCTTTTCTTGACATATTTGCTTCCCTCCTTCATAAATTTAGCACATACCTTTCGTATGCTATGAGTATCATAGGTACTCTGAGTTTTGCTTTATTCAAAACCCCGTTCATGCACAAGGTTATACGCTTATATATTAAAGGATATAACCGAAATGCATCATTTGTTAGTGATTACTTCTTCTCGGGCTTGGGTCTCTTAGCACCGTACTTTGAACGGCTCTGCATTCTCTTTGCAACACCCTGAGCGTCAAGTGTACCGCGGATGATATGATATCTTGTACCCGGCAGGTCCTTAACTCTTCCGCCTCTGATAAGAACAACACTATGCTCCTGAAGATTATGACCGATACCGGGGATGTATGCTGTAACTTCGATACCGTTTGTAAGTCTTACTCTGGCAATCTTACGAAGTGCTGAGTTAGGCTTCTTAGGTGTAGCAGTTCTAACAGCTGTACATACTCCTCTCTTCTGGGGAGAGCTGTGGTCATTTGTCTTCTTCTTAAGAGAGTTGAGACTCTTCTGAAGAGCAGGTGCAGTTGACTTTCTTACTGAAGTCTCTCTGCCCTTTCTTACCAACTGATTAAATGTAGGCATAACGGAAATCCTCCTTCTTTAAAATTTTTATATTTATCATAAACCCTCAAAGAGGATATGATACAAAGTTAATAATGAAGCTTTCACTTTCTGATTGCGGCACATGATGCCTTAACATCAATTCCGCACATTCTGCCAAGCTCCCTCATAGATTCCGCTTCGACAAGCTCTCCGCTGTATACAGCTTTTATCTTATCAATAATTTCATAAGGCGTGTCCTTGGCAATATACACCTTATATGCTCCATTCGGGATACATTTGAGTGTCTGCTTCAGCCCGACCGCTAAGGCGGCTCTCTCGTTCTCGGTAAACATCTTAAAAACCATTTCCTTTCCAAAGGCAAAAGCTGATTTACCTTCTTTGATAGTCCACATTATTAGCCCAGCCTAAATATTATAACAAACAAATATATGTTTTGTCAATATCTTTTTTGTAATTTCGAAGGCATTTTTTACTTTGTTTTATGTGCAAACTGCCAAAAAACAAGGTGACTGCGCTCTATATGCTACAGCCACCCCTTATTCTACATATATAATATGCCTTTTTTTAACCTTTCGGCAATGACGTTTACCGCTCTGGCCGCTCTTATCGAATCAAATACCGTATTATAATAACCAAATCCTATTCTGACAGCTCCGCTCTCTTTTGTCCCAAGCGTTTCGTGTGCAATATATGCGCAATGCCAACCGCCTCTTGCGGCAATTTTGAATTTCTTATCAAGAAGCTCTGCTACTCTTTGAGATTCAATTCCTTCTATTATAAATGCTACCGTACCGTTGCGCTTTTCAATATCCCCGGTTCCGAGTATTCTGACGCCGTTCCCATTTTCAATACGGTTTATAAAATCCGAAGCAAGCCGTCTCTCGTGTGCCAAAATTGTATCAGTACCGTTTTCTATAATAAATTCTGCCGCACGGCTAAGTGCCGCAATCGCCGGGAGATTTACCGTACCTGCTTGCAGCATATCGGGAAGAATCTCAGGCTGGGACAAGCTTTCCGACATAGAACCGGTACCGCCTGTAATAAAAGGCTTCAACTGCGCACGTTCGCCAACATAAAGCCCTCCCGTACCAAGCGGTCCCATTATGCCCTTATGCCCGGAGAATGCAAGCAAGTCAATCTTCATACGCTCCACATCAATATCAATAGCCCCTGCAGTTTGTGCCGCATCCACAAGAAAAAGCAGATTGTTCCGCCTTGCAATTTCGCCAATCTCTTCAACAGGTTGTATGCTACCGCATACGTTCGAGGCATGGGTACATATAATAAGCCTTGTATCCTCTCTTATTGCTTTCTCAATGTCGCACGGCTTTACAATCCCGTCTTCGCCTGCATATACCACAGTGAAGTTACCAAGCCGTGCAACAGGTCTTAATACGCTGTTGTGTTCCATTGATGTCACAATAGCGTGACCGCCCTCAGAAAGCACACCATTAATTGCCATATTAAGAGCAAGCGTCGCATTAGACGTAAACGCAACACGCTCAGGCTGAGAAATTTTAAACAGCGATGCAACACGCTCCGCCGCTTCGTTCATAATACAGGCGCCTCTGATACTGTATCTGTGGGTACCTCTTCCGGCATTTATACTGTTAAAAACAGTGTTATAAAATAGCGAACTCAGAACCGAAACCGGTTTTCTTCTTGAAGTTGCCGGATTATCAAGATAAATCAATTACCGCTTCCCCCTCTTCAATCCTGTAGAGTTTTTTCAATCTGTATTTTTTCATTTCTGCAAGCATGAGAAGCTCCCTTCTGTATCTTTCATCCACCCGCACAGAATATGAGCAGCCGCCTGCATTTATTTTCACCGGAGTATGCACCACCTCAGCACGGATGCCGTGTCTGTCAAGCTCCCGCACAAACCGTGCCGCAGTAGTTACCGAACCAATTGTTGCATAAATGTGCGACATAGTAATCATCCTTTCGTATGTTTGAAGGATAAAACACCTTCTGTAAATAATATATGATATATAAAATTAATAAGTGAAGAAAAGAATGTATAAAAAGAAATTATTCTGCATATATATACTATATACAAAAACAGCGGAACTGATTTATAATTATTACACATAAAAAAAGAATTATTTTCAAAAAACTGCTTGACAACCGAATAATAGTATGCTATAATAGCAAATGTCCTAAATAATATCGCGGGGTGGAGCAGTTGGTAGCTCGTCGGGCTCATAACCCGAAGGTCGTTGGTTCAAGTCCAGCCCCCGCAACCAAGTAAAAATCCGATACCTATGCGAATCCTGCGTAAGTATCGGATTTTTCTTTTGCTTCGATTTGGTTCGAAAATTCAACAAAAATTCAACTCGATTTATCTTTGATAAAAATCGCTTCACTTGAACAGTCACTTCCGCTCTCACCTACTGCGTAACGCTCGGCACACAGAGGTTTCAATCATATTGAGTGCACCTTATTAATTCCTAAAAGAGATTTTTGCACCTTTTTGCATTTTTCTTTTGTACGCACAAAACAATGACTCTGATTTTAGTTCAAAGTCGTTGCAGATTGTTTGTTCTCGTAAATTCACCATTCAATATTTTCACGAACGAAATTATTGAACTGCCAGTCAGGTCCGTTATATAAAAGATTATATACCAGATCTTGCAATTGTCTCTTGGAAAGTTTATTTATGTAATCAGCAATTTTGTATTCCAGTTCTTCTTCCATTTGTTCTTGCTCTTCTTCGTAAGCAATAACTTCGTTGTAATAATCTTCCGCTTCCTTCGGAAATGCAGCAAAATACAATGCAACCATATGCTTACAAATAATTCGTTTCCCATCAGCATGGGGACAATTACATTTTGATTTACGAGGATGCTCTATATCTATATTTACAGTATAGGTTCGTCCACTTCCGGTAACTTTTCCTTCTATTTCAGTGGCACTCTTATTTGATTTGTAGTAAACATGGTTCTCTTTATAATATTCGTATCCTCGCCACAAGGATTTGCCACTTGCTAAAGATATTAAGCTCATTTTATTTCTCCCAACTTAGACAATCTTGATTTAATTGCTCCTCTGCTACGATTGTGAATCTTTGCTAAATCTGTTGGTGTAGTACCATTTCGATATGCATCAATCAGTATTTCATCTTCTTCTTGAGTCCATGGTTTCCCTGCGTTCTCCGGTAGTGATTTTCCTCTGCTTGAATGTATTTCTAAACTCATGAGCACTGCATGGAGTGCACGTACAATATCCGCCTGATTGCAGCTATCTGAATCCGGCAATACTTCTCCTGTCAATGGGTTAATTCCATCTGCCAGTACAGCCAGCAGTTCTTTCGCTCTTTGTAAATCCATAATCAGTCCTCCTGTACATCTAATAGCAATATTTTATCATCATTCTTTTGTGCTCATCTATATTATACTACACAATTCAACACTTGTAAAGAATTTAAATATATGTAAAAATCGCAAAACATTACAAAATAAAAAATGTCGCAAAGCCCAAGTAAAACAAGACTTTGCGACATTTTTTGATAATTTACCCAACACCCGTATCAGAGCTCACAGCCCGAAGACCTAAGGCCTCGGTGTTGTATCAGCTTGCGGAAATACAAAACCATCAGATGCATATTCTATTCCGACACTTAAATACTACTCTTATTACACATACACAACATCATCAAATAATTCCTCAACTGTCGGTGCAAAATGTCCCTCCATACGTTCACAAGCATAATTTGTATAAATGGTTTCTATATCATACTTTGTAAATGGCTGAACCTTAATAATTATTTCTTTCTTTTCAAGCTTTCCTGCATCAATTATCCAGGGATTTCCATCAAAATATCTGTCACACACAAGATTATTTTCATTAAATACCATTGCAACATTTCCCATCCAGTTAATTTTCAGATATTTCGCTTTTTCTGAGAATTTAACCTTGTATTCCTTCGTCATATCCTCTATACCAAGATGCTCAAAATATTTAAATGTCTGTTCATTTTCCTCTAACAACTCGGAGTTAATTAAATTGCCTTGGCTTACCCTATATTCTACCTCTTCCTTTACGATAATATCTACACCGTCTATTGTCTGCTTCTCTTTAAGCTTTATAATTTCGCCGCTTTCTCGGCAAAGTACAGGCTCAATTCCCCTTATTTTTGTAAACACAAGAAGATTATCGCCCTTTTTAACAGGAAACGCTGTAATATATTGTGCTTTTAAATCCTCATACACAAAATTAAACGGCATCACAAAATGACAGCCCGGCAGAATTGTTTTAATCGGTATTTCAACTGTATTTTTTCTGGTTTGAATTGTAAATACCACATCATCCTTCTGACTTAGCTGCTGAATGTGATTATGGTTGTTCACAAACAAAAATCCACACTCTCCGTCACTCCTCACCGAACAACGCAATGATGTTTTGTCCTTCACATCCATACTTACAACTCCCCCCGGAAGCTCCGGTATCATTGGTGCAATTATATTTCCGAAATGGTTACAGAACTCAAAAATATTTTTCAACAAATAGTAGTGCCTTTTAATCTGCCCAACCTCACCTATAGGTGTATGAAAGTCATAAGAAACTACAGGATATTCATTCGGGTAACCTGTCGCCTTGCACTCCTGAAATGTTGTATTTACGCCTATAGGGTTATATCCACCCCTGTACATAAAAACTCCAAGCCACACCACTCCGCTTCCGAGTGCACACAGTGAAATAGCCGATATATCCTCAGGAACAATATCGAGCCGTCTTTTATATGTTGATTCAATGCCTCCTCCAAGCTCACAGGTAAAGAATGGTACATCATATGTTTTTGTTTGTATGTTCTCACCCTCTTGTAAAGCTTCATCCAAAATATCTGTTCCTATTTCTGCATTATAAAACGGACCTTTGCGAAAAATATATGAACCCTGATCAACCATATCATCCATAGACTGCTCCCAGCCTGCGTCAGGATAACCGCCCCAGGTAGGAATTAAATCGTTCCCAATTTTCGCATTTCCCCAGCCTGTCGCTGTATATATCGGAACTTTAATCCCCGTTTCCTCTACAATTCTCTTAAGCTCCGTCAGGTAATCAGGAGATTTTGAAAGCTCATTTTCTATCTGTATTCCAATTATGTTTTTAAGATCCTTTACCTCATTCATTACAGTTTGCATATACTTTGTAACATATGTCATATACGGTTCTACGAGGCATCTTGTTCCGACATCTATATCGCAATCGGTATGCTCCCATTCCCTGTCCATATCCTTACACGCTTCCAAACATTCCTCTACAAGCCAATCAGGAAATCCACCGTTTCTACACTCGCCGTGTGGCCATGGTCCCGGTCTTAAAAACACAAAAAGCCCATGTTCATCACATTTTTTTATAAACTTTCTTATGTTAAGTCTACCCTCAAAGCTGAAATTTCCCTTTATTTCCTCATGATGAATCCAGAACACATAAGTCGAAACAACGCTGACTCCTCCATCCTTCATCATTTTTAATGTTTTATCCCAGTCCTCTTCAGGAACACGGCTGTAATGCATTTCACCCGAACATGGAAGCCACGGTTTTCCGTCTTTATAAAGACACTGATTTGTCACTTTTATTCGTTCATCACCAAACTGCGGATTTTCTTTAATCTCTACATTTATATCTTTTACGTCAAATCTTACTCTATTCACATTAAACTCCTCCTCTATTTACAATCTTAATGTGACATATTGATACTTTTTTAACCTTTTTAAATACCCACCTTTGTCTATATGACAAAGGTGGGTCAAACATAATACCTGTCTCTAATTTATCCCTCGTTACCTTAATACAACTTAACCTCTTTTATACTATTCCATGTAATATGACCGGCGCCATGCAATTGCAGCTTGACATACCTTGCCTTGGATGCCTTTAATCTATGTAGCTCATAGGAGTCTGTCAGCCTACTGCTGTATGTATCAAGCACAAGTTCATAATCTTCTCCATCAGAAGATGTATATACTTCAAACTTGCTCAATCTTTCATTTCCCTTATAGAATGCAATTGCAATACTATCCACGTCAAGCTCCTCACCAAGGTCAAATATCAGATGTTGATCTCCCTCTGCAGACCAACGCTTTTCATTGGACAGATCATTATCCAATACCTGCTCAGGGGGATATTCCGGCTGTGGAATCTCGCTCGCTGTTACCGATACCGGTACTAATTCCGTAATATCGGTTGGAATCTCAATAGTTGGACAGCGTATAAATGTAACATAATACGTTCTATCCTCACACGTATTTTTATTAATTACCTTTATTTCTCGCACCGGATTAAGATTTCTCTCATAGCTTTTTACCGACACATCAAAGCCTTCCTCTGCAGTTGCTGTAACCTCGGGGATTTCTTCCTGCTCGTAGGGAACATTCACAGAATATTCATAGCATCTCGGGTTAAAGTCAGCAATGGGCTCTGTTCCAAGCATCAGAGTTTCAAGCCTCGGTGGATTAGTGTTGCGGTTTTTAATTCTCCACTTATTGAGTGGAACAAGGCCAAAGGCTGTTCTGGGAATACTCTCACCCGTTATAATAGGTACCATTGATACTGCAAACTCAAGCTCTGTTACGTCCTCACCGTGAATGTACAGCTTTCTGTATGCGCTGTCATCCGCTCTGCCTACTATATTCGGAGATGTCGGAAGCGGCTTTGCCTCCATAACTCCAAGCTTAAGCGAGCTGTCTGTACTTGACAGATACACTGCCAGCTTTCTGTCGGCCTGCGTGAGAATTGCACGCTTTCCGTCAGGTGATATTTCAACCGCCGCCGGAGTATGTGCAAACCACCAGAACTCAGATGGCTTTTTAGCAGTAAATTTATCCTGCACAATCGCACGGGTTCTGTCATCAGTAAGCATAAATCCGCGCTTATAATCCGTAACGTAATCCCTATAAACCCTTGTCAGATCCATTATAGCAAACCCGCCTTCATCATCCGAATGAAAGCTTTCAACGCTTGCATAATCAGGTGCCTGACCGGTACTTAAATCAGGATTAAACACTATGCAGTTATGCCCTTCAGCTCTTATGCGGTAAAGCTGATCAGCCGTGAAGTTTATACCATTGAGATTGGCATAGGTAAGCTGATCCTTTCCCAGATCAAGAAACCACTGCTTTCCATGAGCATTCATACACCACGTTCCGCTGTCAACATGCGAGTGGTTCGCAGTATTTGAGCCACCATGAAAAGCAAAGAAGGTTGAAAAATCGTTATTAAACGCATCCCTGAAGGAGCCTGATTCAACATTTCTGAAATAATAATCAAGCTCCATCTCTCCATCCGGCTTTGAAAAGCTGTCTCTATACCATAAAAGGTCATAAACTGTCGGTGCAGAAAGATTATTGACAATCATATTTCTACGATAATACCCGAGACTGTTGTCATTATTTCTTAATGCAAAATACATATACAGCGGTGTATAAATCGTTGATGCAGAAGAATCGGAAAAGGCAAATGAGCTTACTTCATTCTGCATATAAACCGGGAAGTATCCAAGCTTATCTATACCGCCTGTTTTGTACCTGCCGTAATCAGTTCCAAGCGCAGAATTGAGCACTGCAACAAAGTTTATATAATGTATTGTTGCATAATGCCAGTAGCCGGCACCCTCTGTATTGCCGCCATCCGGCTCTGTTGTCACATAAAAGTTTTCCATACTCTGAAGTGCTGACCATATTACTTCATTACACTCCTCGGGGTATTCATCATAAAGTGCAACTGCACCCATAACAGCACCTGCATTACCGACAGCCACCCAGTTACTTGAATCATTGAGCCATTGCAGCTTACTTCGTGTTTCAAGATTAGTTGCACCGGGAAGTGTCTCTCTGCGATAACCATTAAGGGCATGCTTAAGTCCAAGCCTGTATATCCCCTCAGCTATCAGCTTCCTTTCCTCCGGCGTCATCGCATGATAAAACCAGTCATAGGCTATCGCCATTGCCTCTATCATATTTGCACAAAGAATAAACTGGTCATCCTTCCACGTTTCGTATTCTACGATGGTTTTCATATCCTCGTATGCCTTTTTGAAATACTTCTCGCCGCCTTCTATATTATACACCAGTCCTAAAGCTTCAAACCGACTCAAAACAGTTTGTACATCCATTCTTATTCCATCGGTTGTGCGGAAGGTATACGGAGGTTGCGTAAGACATAATTCCGCCTGTTTTTTAATTTCCTCATACCACGCAGCAGCAACGGAATCGGTTTTGATAAGCTCACGTATGCGGTCAAAATCATCCTTCGTTGCAAGCACTCTCGGATGTACACCCTCGGTGTTTTCTGCAAAATCAGCCGCTATTTCCTCCTTATCAGGGAACCACTCCTTCTCTTCCTTTGTCTCCTCGGGGACATTGTTTACATAATCCTCTATTTCTTTTGCCTGAGAAGCATTATTAAAGAAGATTGGATGTCTGCCAAATACTGCTGTATTATTCTTAACCGTCAGATAAAGTCCTCCGAAGTCGGTAAGATAGCGAAGAGAAACGTAAGGCTTTGCATTTATCAGCCTGAGTCCCTCGCCTATATTTAAGGTAACCGGTCTACTGTCAATGGTTATCTGCGCTCTGCCGTTAGCATAGGCGTATGGTATATCAAGCGACTCCATCACGAATTTTATCGGTGCATAAACATTCTCACCCTCGAAATATACCGGTGTATCCATCTGCACCCTGTCAATTCCGACAGTGGCATTTCTGCTACCCCTTACAAGCGTGATATTGTTTTTCATAAATTTGGTAAGGTCAGACCAATCATTTAAGCCCAGATTCTGCGGTAGCTTTGAAAAAACAGAGTGGTCCACCCTTTCGGACGCCTTGTATAAATACACATTATCAATCAAATATCCGCATTCAACGCCCTTTTCACTGCTTCCCGTTATACCAAATCTGAAGGTCTGTATACCGGATATAAGCGGAGCACCCATCTGTATATCCTCGACCGTGATATCATCCACACTGACTCTCATAGTTTTTGTCTGCGCATCCATCTCAACCGTAACGTGATATTCCTTTCCAGGTTCATAAGCACATATCACAGAACCTTCAGTTATGATATTTCCACCCTCAAACCTGACAAGTTCCACAAGATGCGATGCCGTAACACCTCGCATCTGCACAGCCGCAACAGCTATCTCGTCTTCTATTGTAATATCCGCCTCAAGCACCATATCGTCTTGTACCAGCGAAACATCAGCGTAAATCATCGGTCCTACACTGCCGATTTCTTCACCTGCACCCAAGGTATGTATACGGAGCTTTTTTGAGTCGGGGGTGTTTACAACATCAAGATATCCACAGTAATTTATTTTTAATGTGTCACCTGTCCAGTATCCGTCTTTATATAGAGGATGTCTGCCTGCCTGTATGCCCTCAAAGGTATCATACAGGCAGACCTCCGGCATCTCATCGGCTTCGGCAAAGCACGGAATAAAGCTAATGCATATTACGGCAATCAATATCCAACATATTTTTTTCATATTTATAATCATTCCTTTTAGTCCGGCACATTGCCGCTTCTTAATAAGCTGATTATTCCTTCAATGTCATCTGAGTTTTAACGGATTTGAGTGTTTCTGCTCCGTCCCAGACAAAGGTTCTCAACTCGTATTCTCCGTCGTCAAGAGTGTCTATATTCACACTTAATGAAACATCACCGTCTGCACCTGCTGCAATCTCGGTTGCATTATCGAGCGAAAGCCCACACAGCTCACCGTCACGGTAAAGCATTATACCAACCACCGGTGCTATTTTATCTGCACCTCTGTTTCTGATTTTAACATCAAATGAGTTTGTGCCTGCAGCAAGAACATCGGTTCCCTCTGCACCATTCTTATACTTATACGAAACAACTTCAACATCATTAAGAGCACGCAATTCTATATTATCAACAAACACCTCATACGCCGGTGAAATTTCACCCTTACCGTCTGTCGTCACCAAGCCAAAACGCACACTTTCAATACCGTAATCTCTGATATTGTCGTAGCCCACACCACCGTTAAACTTGAAGTTTGCTACAACATCCTTGCCCACTTCAACACCGTCAACATATAAATCTGACTTAGCAAATGACGCACTTGTTTCATCACAATTGAGAATATACTTTATATTGAACCATCTGCCTATCGGAAGCTTGGCGGTATTAAATCCGGGCACAGACAAACCGTTGCTGTCTATATTAAAAGCCAGATAGTCACTGGTTTTTGTCGTACCTGTATATCTCGGAAAAACTGAAATCAGAATCGATGTACTGTCACTTCCGCTTGTATAAAAATTTGTTGGCAAATACATATCAAAGGACAGCATTGCTGCACCGGTATCTGCAATCTTTATTCCTGTTCCGATTGCCGGCTCAAAGGTGGGATTATAGCTTGATTTTGAATATGTTGTAGTGTCAAATACGCCGTATGTAATAGCCAGAGAACGTCCATTCTGTCCCTTGGGATCCTCCCTTAAATAGAAACCGTTAGGTAGTGCCTGGCCGTTGGTTGCAAAAACATCCTTTCCAATAACTCCGCCTGTGGTATAGGCACTGTCCTCAAAGGAATCAACCCAGCCTTGTGTTCCGATATAACGCTCACTGTCGTTTACCTGCTCAATTGCAAATGCCTGACTGCTCATAAGCATAGCTACGCTCATTGCCAACGAAACAATTTTCTTAACAGTTGCCTTTTTGATTAAAGTTTTCATTTTTTTGTACCTCCAAATTAATTTTTATTTTTATTTTTGCTTTTTTAACATTATCAATCCTTATACAGAGCTTCGATACACCTTCATTTACCGCCTGCTCCGGAACCACCGGTGAGCAGTCAAAGGGCTTTGCATCAATAACTCCGATAGGATAGTTACAGCTTATTTCTATACTTTCTTCGCCGCTTTTTAAAATTGCTTTATCGTCTGAAAGCTCAACTGCGGCTCTTGTATGCCAAAAGCTGTAAACTGCGCTATCTTCCTTCAGAAGAATATCATCACAAATTTCAAGAGTCCTTCTTTCTTTATCAAGAATAAGCTCTCTTGTAAGACTTTCCGCTTCCGTATAGGACGATGTTAAGTCTATCTTGGCACGGCTTACTTTACCTTTTGAAAATTCGGTTATAACCGCTACTGCGTCAAGACACTGACCCGGCTCCGAGTCCGGATTTATAACAATACAGTTATGTCCCTCTGCTCGCATACGGTATATGTCCCACCTGCTGTATTCCATTTCACATTTCGGACTGTAAGATGCCATATCCTTACCCAAATCGCAAAACCACCGTTTTCCGAGGGCATCAAGAATTACTGAGCCGTTATCAATATGTCCGTGGTTTGCGGCATTATCACCACCGTGAAGTGCCACTGCAATATCACCATCTCGAAGAACACAGGTTTCGGTTATCGGGAAATAAACATCATCCGAATCCCCGGTGTCGCCTTCCTTTGAATATTCCTCATCGTACCACAAAAGGTCTGTGACATTCATGCTGTCTCCTATAGGCAGATAACCGTCTTTAAAAGCCTTTACTCTGCTTCTTCCAAGGTGCGGAAGCTTAAGCCTTCCTGCGTAATACATAAGCGGTGATGTATCAATTCTGCATTCCACTCCAACATCATGGAAATTGAAATTATATGCCCCATGATTCATAGCTTCTGCATATTCGAGGCACTTTATAAAGCCTTTGCCCGAAACAAGTCCTCCGTCTTCGCCAAAGGTATTATTGAGCGATGCAATCGCCTGTGAAAGATAAAGATTAGCGTAGAACCAATAGGATATCCCCTCTTCAAATGCTCCGTACGGCTCAAACACTTCGAGAAATACTTTGATTGATTTTACCGCCTTTTGGATAGCATCTTTTGCAATCTCAGGCTCACTGTCATATATTGCACAGGCGGCAGTTATTACCGCACCGTTACACACAGCACTCCAGTTTGATTCGCAAAGACACCAGCCCTCGGATGCAAACCACTCCGCATACCCCTCATAGCTTTTCTTCTCACGTCCTATACCTGCTATATAACTCGTCAGCTCACCTTTTTTGGCATCATATGCCGATAGTGCAGGTTTAATCAGCTTTGTAATAAGTGCATCACGATACTTTTTTCTTTTCTCCTCCGTCAAATCATCAAACAGGCGGTCATATGCCACCGCAACTGCAATTCCAAGTCCGGCAGTGTTTAAAAATTTAAAACCCTGCCAATCGGGAAGATTGCATACAAGCTCAAGCTCTCTTATTGCTGCATCTAAATATCTCTTTTCCTTTGTTATATAATACGCAAAGGATAAAAAGTCAAGCCTTGAACGGTTTTCCTCAACATTGTAATTAATATCGTCAAGATATACCATATGCGGCTTGAACCCTGTCAGCTCATTTGCCTTTTTGATTATACGCTCATAAAGCCCTGTCACAAAGTCATCTTTTCCGATTAAGCCTTTAATGCGGAGAAAGTCCGCTTCATTTCCTACCGTTACCGGATGCTTCATATAATTGCCTCCCCTCATTACCACGGTAGCACCGTTTCAGGAAGTGAATATCTCAGAAGTGCTTCCATATAGAAGTAGTCACCATAGATTATCGCAGTATCACCATTGGAGAACTCAAGCTTATTCTCACTGCCCTTTTTATATACCGGTGAGCCGGGTACATGTAAAAGCACAGGCTCAAGCTCTGGCGTGTTAAGAGTTGCACAAAGGTTTGTCAGAGAGGTTATTATTCTGTCTGCCGTATTCTTAAAATACTCTCTCTTTTCAAGGTCTTCTTCATACTTTGCAATTTCAAGCATACCGCATACTGCAACAGCACCGGCTGATGCATCCCATGGCCGGAAACCAAGCTCCGATACCGCAAAATCCCACAGCGGCAGTCCGTATGCCGATATATGCTCTGCAAAATATCCGGCTGTTTTTTCTGCAGCTTCCAAAAACTCCTTATCCTTTGTGTAGCTGTACATAATCGCAAACCCGTACACAAGCCACGATTGACCTCTTGACCAGCAGGAATCGTCAGAATAGCCCTGCATGGTTTTACCACCCTTTGCTTCTCCCGTTTCCGGGTCAAAATCATATACGTGGTATGAAGAGCCATCCTCACGTATCAAGTGTCTTGCGGCTGTTTTTGAATGATTAACCGCCGCCTCCTTGTAGCTTTCATCCTTTGTTTCTTCATACGCCCACATCAAAAGCGGCATATTCATCATTGTATCGCATATTATTCTGCCTCGGTAATCAACCGTCAAATCAAACGGATGAAAATCCCATGCAGGAAGAATTTTCGCACTCTGTCTGTAGCGTTTTAAAAGCTCCTCTGCAGCAGTAAGTGCTCTTTTTCGGTGAAATTCGCTTCCTGTAAGACGATAGTCAAACACATCCTTTATTGAAAAGAGAAAACCAAGGTCATGTCCCAGCTTCGATAGCTTTTCAAGCTTTATATTGAAGGCTTCATCATAGCGGCGTGCCATTTCAATAAAATTATCACCACAGCCTGCCGCTGCCGCAATATAGAGCATTCCGGAAAAGAAGCTATCAGTCCAGCCACCTTCCTCACAAAGGTTATACTCACCCTTTTCATTGAAACCGCAAAAGGGAATTTTTCCGTCTGCACGCAGTGCTATTCTTTCTGCTTTTGAAGAAGCCGTTTTTAAAGCTTCAAATGCCTCTACACTCTTCATCCCTTAACACCTCCTATCATAACACCTTTTACAAAATATTTCTGCAAAAACGGATATACACACAGAATCGGTATTGTCGACACTACAATCGTAGCATATTTTATACTTTCAAAAAGTGCCGCTCTTTCTCCTATTCCTGTATCAATCATCATATCGTCTGCACTTTTCGAGATAAGAATTTCTCTTAAAACCAGCTGCAGAGGATAAAGCTCTCTGTCCTTTAAAAGAATTGAAGGAATAAACCACGTATTCCACATTGCCACCGCATAGAAGAGCAGTATAACCGATATTGTCGGCATCGAAAGCGGTATAATAATACGCACAAGCTTTATTATATCGCCGGCACCGTCTATCTCTGCTGCCTCTTCAAGGCTTACAGGCAATGCCTCAAGCGATGAACGAAGAATAATAAGGTTCATCGGGGTAAACACCATCGGCAGCACAGCCGCCCAGATATTATTATAAAGCCCTATTCCCTTTACAAGAATATAGTACGGGATTATTCCGCCCGAGAAATACATTGTAAATACAATTGCTTTCCACATAAACGTTCTTAATACAATTCTGTTTCTTGAAAGAACATATGCCCCAAGAATCGTTATTACCATACTGATTACAAGCCCGAGCACAACATATAATATAGCGTTGATATACCCTGTGAGAATCAAAGGGTTTTCAAAAACACCCTTGTATGCCGCTGTAGAAAAGCCTGTAGGTGCAAGAAGGAAGCCACCGTGCCGCATAAGCATATTCGAATCGCTCAGCGAGGCAAATACCACATACATAAACGGATAGAGTGTTATTAATATCATAAGAAACATAAATATATGGTTTATGATATGAAATATCCGCTCAGGGATGCTCATTTTTATTTTCATTGCTAAAATCACTCCTTTGCGTACAGCTCTTACCAAAGAGCGGTTTCATTTACCTTTTTACTCGTGGCATTCGCAACAGTCAAAAGGACAAAATTCACAACAGCATTGAAAAGCCCAACAGCAGTTGAATAGCTGTAGTCTCCTCCCTGCAAGCCTCTTGAGTATACGTAGGTTGAAATAACCTCAGAGGTTTCTCGTACCAGGGGATTGGATATAAGAATAATCTTCTCAAATCCTACGGAGAGCATATTTCCTATTCTCAGAATGAGCATCAGCACAATTGTCGGCATTATGCCGGGTATGGTTATATGAATAATCTGCCTCAGCTTGTTCGCTCCGTCAACCTTTGCCGCCTCGTAAAGCTCCATATTTATTCCGGTAAGTGCCGCAAGATATATGATACTGTCCCATCCGAACTGCTGCCACACTCCGGAGATTGTATATATCAAAGGGAAATACTTCGCTTCTGCAAGAAGTGATTTTCTCTCTCCTCCGAAAAATTCGATAATCGAATTTATGAAGCTGTCAGCACTGCAGAACTCTATTATCATTGTGGATATAACCATAATTGATATAAAGTGCGGCATATATGTAACGGTTTGGATTACTTTTTTATATCGCATTGAGCTTATTTCATTAAGCAGTATTGCAAATATAATAGGTATAGGAAATCCGATTACAAGACTATACAGGTTGATTACTACAGTATTACGCAGTATCTGACCGAAAAACTGACTTTCAAAAAACATCCTGAAATATTTAAAGCCACACCATGTACTTCCCATAATTCCTTTATACGGTGAATAATCCTTAAAGGCTATTATTATACCATACATAGGCATATAGGAAAATACAATCAGATATATAACAAGCGGCAGAAGCATCAGATATAATATCTTTTTATTCCTTATGTCTTTAACTGCCTTACAAATATAATTCATTCCAAGTCTCCTCGCCACGCCATATTATCTGTTCATCATTCTGGTATATGCATCATTATACACCTTAAGCACGGTATCAAGACCCATTTGTCTGATCTTTTCTACGCAAACATCATACTCACTCATATCCATCTGACCCATAATAAGCTTATATTCACACTCAACCCAGTAGGTCTGAATATCGTTAAGAGGCGTTTCAATTGCCTCACTTTCCTCAGAGGTTAAAATAAGTGACGGCATCACATGGCTGTTTTCTGCTGTTTCCCACATACTTACAGCCTGCTTCTGTTCATCAAGCTTCAGATATTGTTCGAAATATCTTTTATCCTGGAAAAACGGTCCGCCGTAAACAGTCATAACATATTTTGCAAGCTGATTGCTCATAGGTATACCATCAGGATTATCGGTCATATCCTCGGTGTACTTCGGATATCCGTCAACCATATTATAGCTTTCACCCTCAATTCCGAAGTTGTAAATCATATGTCCCTCTTCGCCATATCCGTAATCAAGAAATCTGATTGCAGTATCAACATCCTTACACGCACTCGTCACATAGTTTGTAACAACTGACTTCTCACTGATCTGACCATATTTTGCTTTTTCACCCTTATTCAATACCGGGAAGGGTGCTCCTGCCCACTCTACACCTTCGATATCAGACATAGCTGCATAATACTTATTGATTCCACTCGCAGCACCGGTTGATATAACGCCGCTCGCTCCACTTGTTATCTTCGCATCAGCTATAGTCGCATTGTGCGTTGCAAACTCACTATCTAAAAGTCCGAGCTCGTACCATTTCCTCATTCTTTCAACAAATCCTCTGTATTCCGGCTTGTTCGGTCCGTAGTTAATTGCTTTTTCATCAACATCATAGTAAAAGTTCTTCGGTGCATTGTATGCTGCAGCAAATTCATTGGTACCGAGCAAGGTATACGGGGCAGTTGCTCCAAGCTCATTTTTAAATGCCGTAAGTGCAACTTCCCATTCGTCAACCGTCTCGGGAATCTCAAGCCCCACCTTATCAAGCCAGTCCTTTCTTACGATGAGACCCCTCCACGAACGTAGAAATCTGTCAAGTCCACCGCTCGGGAATCCAAAGTATGTACCATCATCCAGCTTCATACTCCTTTCCACCTCGGGATTCTCTTTTATAATTTTTGTAATGTTAGGTGCCTTTTCCTCATTTATATAATCATCAAGACCAAGTACCACACCTTCTTCTACCGCCTGTGGAACTCCGCCCTTAAATTTATATATGTCCGGATGTGTGAAGAAGAAAATATCCGGAAGCTCCTTAGAAGCAATCAACAGATTAAATTGTTCCTTCTCCTGTCCCTGGGTGGGATGCTCAAATTCAAGATCAATACCAAGCCGTTTTTCAATTTCCATAAAAAGCGGAGTATCCCCTAAATTTTTATATGAATAGGATACCACCGGCTGAAGCGGCGACCACAACTTGAGCTTCGCACCTTCGTCCGACACCTTTTCGGTCTTTGCACAGCCCGACATAACTGCCCCTACCAAAAGCACAGCCGTTAAAATAAATGCTGTTTTTCTCATTTAATAACCATTCCTTTCTCTTGCTTAAAAACAAAAGCTTTCTATACTTTTATTGAAGTATCTTTTCTATGCTCAGGCAAATAATCCTTGAAAGCTCTGCTCTTGTTATACTGTTTTTCGGATTAAAGTTTACACCGTCTCCGTTTACAATTCCAAGCTTACTCATCACAGAAACCTTATCTTTGGCATATCCGGAAATAGAATCACTGTCACCAAAGCTAAGCTCTCCACCTTCAAAGCTGAAGCCCAGAACGTCAAAGGCACGGCATATGATTGTGCAGGCATCCTCACGGCTTATTGCACCATCAATATCAAAGGTATCGTCACTGATTCCGTAAACTATTCCCATTGAATAAACGGTATCAATCGCATCCTTGAATATATGTCCTGCAGGAACATCCGTAAACGGTGCTTCCTTACCGTTTTCTGCTACAAGACCGAATGCATTAACCAAAATCCTTGCAAACTGTCCTCTTGTAACTTTATCAGCAGGACCAAATCTTCCGTCTCCATAGCCCGAGATAACCTTCTGCCTTGCAAGCTCGTTTATATATTCCTTAGCCCATGGTACTGTATCAAGGTCGGTAAATACCTCTTCTGCGGCAAGGTCCTTCTCGGTCGGCTCTATAACCGGTGCAGGCGTGAATACCGCACCAAAGGCTGAACCTCCGCCCGATGAGCCTCCTGACGAGCCGCCACCGCCTGATGAGCCGCCGCCCGAGGATGAACCGCCGGATGAGCCTCTGTCATCTTCCTCCTCACGTGAGTCAATTACATCCTCACAGGATTTTGAAAATGCCGTAATTGCTTCGTCAATCGTTTCAAAGCTCTTTCCCACAAGTGCCAAATATACACTGCTCACTTCGTATTCCTCAATCTCGCCCAAAAGCTCTTCATCAACAGTAAGAATCTCGGGGAATCCCTCAAACAATTCACTCACGTCGCACCAGTGAGAAGAATCACCAAGCAGCTTTAAAATCACATTTTCATAATAGCTTGTAAGTATGGCATCATAATTCTCAAAGTCTCCCGAAAACGTCTTTTTAAGTAAATCATCGTTTTCCTCATCTGTGAGAGCCTCTGTTTTTTCCACGATAGAATCCATTATAACAAGCTTATATGAATAATCAGAAAGGAAGCCTTTGATTGCTTCAGCCTCCTCATCATCCACAGCATTTGCCAATGCCGCTATAACTGCTTCCTCAAATGAGTCCTTTAAAAGCTTTTGCTTTTCCAAAAGATCTGAGCCATCCTCTGCAACTTCAAAATCCACCTTTTCAAGTGCTGTGTGAACAAATGTTGCTTCATCTTCATCCTCTTCCTGAACAAAGCCGATGTATGCAGGATACACCGAAAGCTTATCAAGCTCAAAATTTACAGCATTTATTTCAAGCCATCCGCCTATATCAGCTACCGTATATGAATCAAGCTCTCCAAGTGCCTTTTTTAAAGTTCCTTCTGTAATATACATAAAATTATCACTATGTATTCCGCCACTGTTTGAAACTATATAATACCTGTACTCACCACCGTCATCATCTGCAAGCTTCTCACAGAATGAAAAGCTCTTTTTGTTCTCGGTATAGCTTTCGTTTGTGCCAACTATTTCCTGTGGATTAAACGTATCCGACTGCGTTTTGAGGATTATAAGCTTTACTGCCTCGTTTCTTTCCATACCGCTTATTTCTCCCGTAATGGTGACCTCTTTTTTTACGCTGTCAACCGTTGCACTTATATTTTCATACGACGCATTAACAGCCTGAGAAAGCAGCCCAACAAGCAGTGTGGCAATAATTAATATTTTCTTCACTGATTTTACACCCCTATTTTTTGTAATAACTCTAATAGCAAATTCATTCGGTTACTTACAAATTGATGATAAAGCACCGCAAAGAGGAGTAAGCTCTGAATCCATTACAAATAACCTTATTTTAGCCGGTGTACCATCGTTGCAGATAATTTTTGCATCAGCAATACTGTTTGTGCCGGCATTCAAGGTGTAATTATTCAGCACATCAACACCAACAAGCCTTAAATCCTCGCTGTCATACGCCGCAACTATCACATCTGCAGCCTTTGCTGTTTCAGCATCATTATATATCTCGGCCTGATATGTAACCACTCCGGTTTCATAAACACCCTCAAGCTCAGATATAATCATATCTCCCGGTTTGATATAATCAACTGTTTCCTTATAAATACCTCCGGTTTCGGATACTATATAAACCTGATACTTTCCACTATCTGCGTCCTCGGGAAGAGTTTCGCTGAAAGAAAAGCTCTTTTTATTCTTGGTATACATCTCGTTTGTACCGATAAGAGTTGAAGCTCCCAGATTATCCGACTCAGGCTTTAAGATTATAACCTTTACCGGTTCATTTCTTTCCAACCCAACGATTACTCCGTCAACTGAAAGCTCTCCTGTTGCATTGTCGATGGTTATACTCATATCTTCATATAACGTACTGCTTCCCTCGTCAGAGGTACCAATACTCTGAGTATAAATCCCACCATTATCTGATACCAGATAAAGCGTACATGCTTCATTTGCAAAGCCCACCGGAAGCTTTTCGCTGAAGGAGAAGCTTTTTTTATTCTCGGTATATACTTCATTTGTACAAACAAGAGTTCTTTCACTGATATATCCTGACTGTGACTTTACAACTATAAGCTTTACCGGCTCATTTCTTTCAATACCGCTTACTTCTCCGGATACGGTAAGCTCACCTTTTGCACTGTCTGCCTGAACATTCAGGTTTTCATACGCTGCCAACGCCGCTGTCTGGACAAGTCCCATAAGCAGTGAGGCAATAATTAATATTTTTTTCACTTTAATTTACACCTCTATTCTTTCATAAACACAACATCACATGTTCCGCCTTTTCTGACATGTATAAGAACCTGCTGATTTTCTCCGCACATTGCAGGAATCTGTCTTTCCTCATTGACGGTATATTTCGAATCTGCATATTCAAGGTATGCACCGGTTGAAATGTCAAAAAGCCCTGTCTGAGTTTTTCCACCGCTCGGGTAATCCACTTCAAGCACATTCCCATGCCTGTCTGCAATTTTACCAAGCACTACCATACCAGCGTCTGCAAAGCTGCCTGCAATACCTCCGCCTTTGGGCATATACACCTGACCTGCAGTAAATCCCTCCGGAACCGAACCGTTTCTGCTGTACACATACCTGATTGCCTTAATCTGACTGCCACTTGCCGTAAACTGTATAACATCTCCGGACTGTATCTTTTCAACATTCGGAAAATCATCAGGTAAAATTGTATATTCCTCAGCTGTCGGGGTACCGTTTTGAACATATATACCGCTAACAGCATAAACGAGCTCGTCGTCGCTGTCAATCGTTTTTATAATCTTGTTTATATAAAACAGATTATTATATCGATATACATAGTCTCCTTCCGAATCTGTATCAATTACAATCGCACCGCATATACAGTTTTCGTCCATATCATATGCTTCGAGTGAATACTCACCCTGGTCGGTAATCTCTGATATAGAACCAATACGGAGCTTCTTCTCATCACGTGCATCCTTACCCACATAAAAAACCTTTGTTGTTCCTGCAACATGATATTTAGGTGAACCGTTCACATACCCCGATGCATTTCTGTACTCTGCAAACGATCTTGATCTTATACTGTACAAAAATTGCGTAGCGGCTCCGTTATATGGAACCTTTTCAAGATTTCCGCCGTCGTCTACAGTATCTATCATAGTGACCTCATTTTTACTGTTCACCTTGTATCTTATAAGCTCATACCGTGTACCAAGCTCTTTACAAACATCCTCGGCGGTTTTTTTGATTCCGTCAAGCGTTGCTCTTTCTGCCACTGTATACTGAACCTTTTCCGAACTGTCAGTAAATATACTTACAATATTTTCAAACTCAGCACACACAGCTCTCAGAAGAATACCATACCTTTCACTGCTGATAACCTTTTCGGCAAAAAATGCAATACGTCCTCTGCTGTCAAAGTAGAATGTACCTTCCTTATCTATCGATAGCGTCACACCAAGCATTGTGTTAATCTTATATTCTGTGCCTTGAAGAACTACACTGTCTTCATCAATACTTTCTGCCGTGCCTTCTATGCTTGTTGTACACACCTCTATTATCCTGCACTTTTCACCACTCGCATTTGCACTTTCTCTTACAAGAATGACCGAATGAGGTACTATTGAGTTAAAGCTGCTCTCTTCCCCGTCAACTATAACCTTCGTATTCTCATCAAACCTTAATTCTTTTCCGCTCCAGTATACCGCATAATCTCTTGCATAGACTCCGTCCACAAAATACGTAGCGTATGAATTGATTTTCACCACATCATATCTGCCGTTAGAGTCATTGTCAATTAATTCAACATCGCCATACAGCGGCTTCATATAATCAAGAGTTTTTACAGCAACCTCATTATAGATGATTGCCGCATCCGCTTCAATCTTATAAGCCTTATTCCTATTCTCATCAGGGATACGGACGAGATATGTATTATCCTTATAGCTGACGATGTCATCTGCCTCAAATAAAACATTATCTAAGCTCACCTTATCGACATATACAATCTCCGGTCTATCCGAGTCATATGTGTCTCTATAGTATACCTCTATTTCGTAGCCGAGATATCCGCCCAAATCATATTCGCCGCAGTCGAAATCAACAGAATCGATAGAAATAACATTTTCCCTTCCCGTTCCGTTTGCACTGTAGAGAGACGTATACTGATTGGCGGTCACTATACCACGAACTGTATCCACCTCAAGGTTTACCTTAAGAATTGTTTCGTCCTTTACAATCCGCCACTCACCGTCCGATACGTAGCACATCTTGTCAATTTCAAGAGTGTTGTACAAAAGCTTAATCATATTGCCGACCGTCATATCTTCAGATACAACATCAACGCCGTCTGCAAGACCCTTTGCCATTGCTGTGCTGTCATCGGCAGTTTCATAGCCGAGCACCTTTTTTATGATACCGATTGCATGAGCTGTTTTTATTGTATCGTCAGGCATAAATCTGTCATATGACATTCCGCTGATTAGACCTGCATTTTTTGCGGCAAGGATATCCTTGTAATAAAAGTTATCCTCCTCCACATCGGAAAAATTAGCTCCTTTTACCTCACCCTCAAGCATATCCCGGAATGCCATATGCATAACCGCGGATACAAACTCCGCTCTTGTTACCGGCTCCTGATAGCTTTCTTCACTATAGCCGGGCGGCTGATAGATTTCGAGTGCTTCTAAAAGCTCCACCTCCTTTTGTAATCTGTTTTCCTGTTCCTGTGCACCGACTGCCGCACTCACAAGCATAAGTCCTGTGCACACCAAAGCTGCCATTTTTTTCAACCTCAAAAATGTCCACCTCCATTTGTTTTGTTCCCATGGCACGGGCTTTATATTGTCGGCAATTATATTATATCAATTCCCCGGGCATAATTAAAGAGACAAATCGTAAACTGAATGTATTAAATCGTAAAAAATGCATTGACTATGCCGTTTTTTCAAAGTATAATCATATAAGTAATGAAGGGGGATAAACAAATGCTTAAAAAAATACCAAAACCGGACAGACGCTTTTTTCTGCCCTTTTTGCTTGTTATTATAATTATGACGACATTCACTGTTACTAATTTTCAGTATATGCAACAGAATGCCGAGAAACAGTCCGTTGCATCCACACTTACCGCTATAAACAGCATCACTATGGCACTTGAGAATCATATACACGGCATAACGAAGTTTGCAAATGAGCTTGATACCGCCGATGATCTTTTTTTACTTGCACGCAATCAGGATTTGAGTCTTCTGGATGTAAGACCTCTTTCGAGGCGGTTGCTGGCTAATAAAAACTCCTTGCAGCTTGCAGACAATATAATGGTATATTTTAAAAACAGCGGTATTTTGGTAGACTGCCACTCTGCATTCTATCTCGACAACAAATCTTTATATATACATTCCGATGCAATGAGCTTTGAAAATATCAAATCAAGATATTTCAGTACGCAATATTACAACACCTTCACAAAGCTTGAGCATCTTGTATATTTTGATAAGACATATAATAACACATATGCCGTTATCTCTTCACTTCCGGTTAACAGTGAAAATTCCGTTATTCAGGTAATAGTCGTTATTGATAAAGCAAAGCTTCTTAATATGATTACACCTGCTCACAAAATCAGCGGTGCCTTCTTTGATTTGCTTGATGATACGAACAATTATCTTTTTGGTAATATAAAGCACGACCATGAAACAATCAGCGACATTAACGACTACGAAATAAAACGTGTTGGCGGAAAAAAATATATACTGTATAATTCTCCCATAGACAACACTCACTGGAAGCTTACTGCAAGTGTTCCGTACAACGAGGCTGTAAAAACTACGACAAATCAAAAGCTGGCGGTTTATCTTTCCCTTATTATCAGCATTTCATTCTGCGTGTGGTATGGTATAAGCATTGCAAAATCAAGACAGAAGGAATTCAACAGTATAGTAGAAACAAATCTTGCTCAAAATGAACAATTAAAAAAATATACTCCGCACATTAAAGAAGAACAGTTAAGAAAATTACTGCTGGGAGAAATCAGCCATTATGATACATCTTTATCACAAGCAGAAGAATATGTACCCGCTGCTGCCTTGTACTGTGTACTTAGAATAAATATAAAAACCGATACTACAAGTGAAATTAATTTTGCAAAAGAAATGAATCTTAAAAAGTTCATTATAAGAAATGTAATTGAAGAGGTATATCCCGAATCTGTGTATGTAAATATAGGTCTTGACAGCATCTGCTTTATTCTGCACACAAACAGCGACACAAATGTTTTTCAAAATCAGCTTGATGAAATCAGCAATGTGATAAAGAATGTACTTGAAGGAACTGTTAACTACGAGTTGTCTTATTCCTTCGGCACTATTGTATCTTCACACAGAGAGCTTACTACCTCCTTCTTTGAGGCACATAACAGTATAATATTGAAAGAAATGAAAAGTGAGCCAAGTATCGGAGATGAAAACGGAGTATTTTTCCCGGTTGAATTTGAAACCGCATTGGTTTCTGCCGTAAAGCACGGAAGTATACAAACAATACACTCATTCTTTGATATATTAAAAACAATGAGCGTTAACACATCAGACGGCATATGTGATTATCTTAAGGTCTGCCTTTTCCGTGCCGCCGCTGAAATTTCCGAAAAAGTAGACAAGGAGTTATCGTCATTGGAAGAATACAAATCAGCCTTTATCAAGCTTTCAACACAAGCCGGTCAGAATCAGTCACCACTGTTTTCAAATATCCTTGAGTATATAAGCAATGCATTTTCAAACCCACAACTTTCAAGAAAGCTTATTGCAGATGAGTTTAACATATCAGAGGAATATGTTTCTATGTTATTCAAGAAAAACCTTGATACAACCTTTTTGAATTATGTCGAAAAAATACGCATAGAGCAGGCATGCAGATATCTTGGCTCTTCCGATGCACAAAACATCGAAGAGATAGCCAAAAAATGCGGTTATGTCAGCACAGTATCCTTCCGTCGTGCATTTAAAAAGGTTACAGGCGTTGTACCGTCACAGTATGTGAAATAAAACATATAATAAAACCTAACAAAAGTTCAACTTTAATTCAATTCCAATACAAAAATCTATAAAAATAGCACAACAAAAAATCTGATACCTATGCAATTTATGCGTAAGTATCGGATTTTTCTTTTGCTCTCGAACGGTTCAAAAGTTCAAATTTAATCAAACTTATTCTTTTTTCACAATTTCGGTATATAAGGTATGTGAAAATTACATGATATCCAAAAGATACTGATTTTTAGTTAAAACCTTGTCGCCGTCGAAGAGTAATATTCCTCTTGCGTGTCCGTATGTGCCGTTATTTTTTATATACGCCTTAAAGGCTCTTTGCATAGATGTGTTCTCAGGTAACACACTGATATCCCCTTCGTAATCACGCCCGAACACACGCCAGCAATCACCGAATACATCTGTATCCTCTTCCTTAAATATGCGATAATCAGCTGCAAAGCGGCAAACATTGGAATTTATTCCGAATACGTCACGATATTTCGGATATAACAGCCACGACCAGCACACAATCGGCAAAATTCCGTCTATAAGTTTATCTTTAAAGAACTTATATGCCATTTTGTATGATTCGATACAATCCTCGTGCAAAAGCGGACCAGCCGACGGAATATGACAATTAAGCACAAAATCGCCTTCAAAAACAATATGCCCGGCTCTTTCAATAGGCTCACCCTCGTGCTTTATTCTGTCAAACTGCAGTCTGCCGAAGGCGTGGCGAAGCTCTTTGAAAAAGCCGTTATACCACATATACGATTTTATTCCGAATACGCCTTCCACTTCGCGGCACTCTCTTATTTTATACTTAAAATCCATCATTGAAGCATAGAAAATTTCTTCGCTGATGCCTTCTTTTTTGTAGTTTTCAAGCAAAGCTGCAGTCGAGTGCAGAAGGAAAATAAGATATAATGTATATTTACTTATCTCTTCGGTTTCAAGAGCATCTAAAAGCTTCTGTGCCTCGTAGTCATCTATCTCATCCTTCATATAGCTATCTGCGTATTTCTCACACTCTTTGCCGACAAGGCTGTTATATTTATCAAAATCTGCACCCAAAGAACCTGTTATCTCTAATTTTTCCAACAAATCCTTAGCTATCATAATTATTCTACCCCTCTTTCTTCTGATGCAATAGCTCAAAAATTCATCGCGCCTATATTTTTTCAAACATTGCAATTTCATAATTTCATCATATACCAAAACATCAAAAAACACAACCATTTTATAAAATAAAATTTAATTTTTCTAAATTATATACACTTTTTCCCAAAACAAAAAAAGCGTGTACAACGAACGAATGTCATACACACTTTCAAATCAATTATACCAATTTATCAGCTGCTTTTTGGATTTCCAAAACCTGACGTTGGGATGCAAGAACATCGGAGGTTTCCATAATTGTCTTTTCTCCGTTTATTCCCTTTATAAAGTCTTCAAGGTGTTTTATTTCACACTCATCACACTCTATCACCGTTTCCTGCTCTTTATAAAGATGTATACATCTTTCCTTATAAGAGAAGTTTATCATACCCTTACTGCCCCATATATAGAAATTCCAATAGGTAGGCATCATAGTATTCATCTTGGGTGCGGCATAGGAAACATCGGCTGAAACTGCCATATTATCCATTTGTGCCATAAACTGTCCGCAGTCATAAAATGCAGGCTCTTTATCTGCAAACCCATTCCATACCCTTGCACAGTCTATCTTTGTAAGATTCTTTCCCGTAACATATCTTATAAGGTCTATGCCGTGAATTGCAATATCATTGATTGTGCCGCCGTGCTTGCCCTCTTCAAAGTACCAGCCGGGACGATTACCGTAGTCAAGGCAATGCTGTCCGGTAAAGGATGCAATCTTTAATTCGCCTATTTCTCCGCTCTTAATAAGCTCTTTTACCTTCTCCGCTTGGGACATATACCTTAAATCAAGCATACACGCCACTACAAGCCCCTTTTCCTTTGAAAGTCTTTCTATCTCGTCGAGCTCGGAAAGGTCGGTACAAATCGGCTTATCGCATATTACGTGCTTGCCGCTCTTTAAAGCTTCAATCACAAGCTTTCCTCTCTTGCCGTAATAATCGCCTATCGCAACGGCGCACACACTCTCATCCTTTAAAATCTCATCATAGCTGTGTGCATTGAAACAAACTCCCTGCACCTCTGCCGCCGCTCTTGCCGCATCATCCTCTTCAAAACAATAGCTGATATTAACATCACTATTTTCAACCGCCTGATTATACAACACAAAAATATGCCCATGCCTGAAGCCTGCAAATGCTATGTTCATATCTTCTCTATCCTTTCCCAGGAAATTTTCTCTTCCCTGCCGTTTTCAAGCGATGCCTCTATTGCATTCATTATGAAAACAGGAGCAATAAACGCTTTTTTATCTATACGTGTTTCGCCGCCGTGCAAAAGCTCGTGGAAATGTTCAAATTCCTCAACAAAGCACGCATCGTCTACAATAATATTTTCAGCCACATTGCCCTCTTCAAACATTCTTGCCGCAAAATAGTTGTAGTTACCTTCCATATAATAGCCTGTCACATCAAAGTCTCTATAACTGAAAATAACAGTAATACCCTTACTGCTTCTTTTAGCACTTACCCCTTCGGGGAAGCTTCCGAAAATTTCACACACAATTTCAACAAGGTGCTGTGCGTAGAAATAAAAGCCGCCGTATTCGCTGTGCTCGTGGATTGGTGTTCTTACAACGCCGCCGATGGTTTTACCGCCCTTTTCTTCCTTCGCATCAGCTTTTAATCTCTTTACAAGCTCGCAGTATCGGAGTGATGAACCGCCCGTATAACGCACACTATTTTTTTCAAACTCCTGCATCATAGTAACAGCCTCATCTACGTCAATTGTAATAGGCTTATCCATAAACACCGGGACACCCGATTCAATATACGGCTTTATGTATTCAAGGTGATTGCCGCCGTGGCGTGCAGTCACCATAACGCCATCCACTTTTCCTGCAAGGTCGGCGTAATTTTCCATAATATCAACGCCGTACTCATCCTTAAGCTTTTGTGCCGGCTCTGTTTCTTCGCTGTATACACCTATAACTTCGACATCTGAAAACTTCTCTATCGTCTTTATAGAATTTAAAAATCCGTTTGCATGCGAATTTTCGCATCCGAGTATTGCTATCTTAAACATCAGGCTCATCCCTTCTATAATCAATCATACGTTTATTATACACCGTTTAATTTGCATTGTAAATTGCAAATAGTTGTGTGTTACATTGCATATAATACACTTCAAAAACGAGTAGGAGGCTAACCATTAGTTGATTATCCGCCCCATCAACCACCGTTTGTCTACGGTAGCTCAATCATATTGATTCCAAAACCGGACGGTCCCCATTTGGTTACTACGTTTTTTCAATAAGTTAACTTATTCAAACAGCCACGATTCCAAAAATTCTGCAGTTCCTCCGTCTATATTCGGGATATTACCGCTTACTGTAATTATATCTTTAACCACACATTCTACAATCTCGATTTTTGGTTCTTCAAATACTTTTTTCACTTTATTACTCCTCCACAATTTTTAGTGTTTTATCATTTATTGATGCATATTTCGCAATCGACCAAATATATCTGCCATCTGCAAGCTCAAGATATGACCTTCCCGAAACATTCATATCGTTGCAGGTCTTCGGTATATCTGTTAATGTTGCACCAAAGGTTATACTTCCCTTTATATCATACTTACTGTTGTCATAGCTTACCTCAGCAAATTCCGCATCTTCATAATCAATCAGCGAAAGCGGTATAAAGACAGTGCCGAAAGACTTTATTTCATCACCGTCCGATACCTCAACAGTCGAAACATACTTAATACTGTCGCCGTTCGTCTCTGCAGCTGTTATTTCAACCGTTGACTCTGCATTCTTTAAGGCTGTCACATTTACAATTGTGTTTTCTTTCACGTCTGTGCCATCCCATACTGCACCATTTTCCGAAAAGCTGTATGTATATCCCGTCGGCGCTTCGGGCAAAATTGCATTATCCCCCTCATAAACGTATTCCTTTTTCAAAATCTCATCATTAAGCATATATTGTATTACGTAATAATATTTGAGTCCGCCGCTACAATTGTTAAGATATCCGGATTTTACAACAGATTTCAATTTAAACGGCACACTTATCGTCCTCATATTTGGGCAATAACGAAATGCTGTACAATCAACCGATTCAACACTATCGGGTATAGTTATATATTTCAAGTTAAGACAATTTCCAAATGTATAACTCCCAATACTATTTACACTATTTCCGATTTCTACAGATTTCAGGCTACTGCAATTCTTAAATGCAGAATC
Organism: Clostridia bacterium; assembly: GCA_045647245.1. GTDB lineage: Bacteria > Bacillota > Clostridia > UBA1381 > UBA1381 > HGM11525. The sequence goes on along the minus strand of JAZRMB010000031.1, from coordinate 2,798 downwards.
CTCAAGTTCTTTTACACTGTCAGGAATAACTATACTATCTAAATGATTGCAATATCCAAATGCCGCATACCTGATAGAAACAACACCTTCGGGAATATTTATTTCCGTCAATGCTTCACATTGATAAAACGCCCAACGTCCTATTTCGTTCAAAGTATCAGGAAGTTCAATTTTTGTAACATAGACGCACGTATAAAAGGCTCGTTCTCCAATTTTTGTTACACCTTCTCCTATAACGATTTTATCTATATCTTTTCTGAACTTCCACGGCGTATCGTCATAATATGTATAATCCTTCATCTCTCCTGTACCACTGATATAAAGGGTTCCTTCCTCAATTCTCCACGTCAGATTATCACCGCAAGTTCCGCTTGTCGATGCTGCCTGTGCCGCTATATTCACATAAAAAAACAATATACATAACGACATAAATAAATTTGAAAACATTTTTTTCATTTTCTTTCTCCTTCCACTACATCATACTAATAAATTACTATACAAACTCATATTAACAGAGTTATATTAGTTTGTCAAGCATATAATAGTAATATAATGGTATAATCTTTAAAAAAAGGAATGATTTTAGTATGAAAGAGATTAAAAATCGAATACGTGATTTGCGTGAAGATTTAGATTTAAGGCAAATAGATGTAGCAAACGCCACCGGAATTGATCAAAAGACATTGTCTAATTATGAAACCGGGAAAACAAACCCTGACAGTTATGCACTTATTAAGCTTGCTGATTTTTTTAATGTAACCATAGATTATCTTCTCGGGTATTCAAATTCTTCTCTTGAATACAAAAAAGATATTATAGACAGACTTGAAATAATTGAAAAAGAAATTAATTATATAAAAAAGCAATTTGTATCTGATAAATAATTAAGAGTAGCCAAGTGGGGACTTGCCCAATTTGGCTACTCTTATGTTTTTATCATTATTATTTACATTTTTATTATGGTAAATTTTCTTTAGTCTTATTACATTTCCATATTGCCATAGGGTGGTCAGATACATTTTTTAACATATCACCTTCAAAAATAAGCTCCGGCTTATACTCACCATTACCGAAATTATAAATAAATTCTGTTTCCTGTGGTGTTAGTACAAGAAGCTCTTTCAAATAATCAGTAACTTTTTCACGGGCAGACTTTAAGTCGAAGTATACTCCAAACCGAAGAACAGGCAGCAAGTCCGTTTTAATTTTGTTCTGCGGCATCTTGTCAAGGCTTTCAAAGGTAAATTCTTTATGTACAGTTTCCGAGCCGATGCAGGAATAAAACACAACACACTTTTTGAGCACATCCTGTTCGCTTTCATCAAATAGTCCAAGCTCCAAAAGATTATGTATATCATATAAATCTCTTGGTGCAGTACGGTTTAAAAGTGCAACAATTTTTGAAGCAAATATTTCCATCGGTGCTACACTTAAAACAGATAATTCATCAGACAACCACGGAAGATTTACTTTTCTTCTTGTAACGGGCAGGATATGACTTCTTATCATATAGTTAATTTCAATTTTTATATTGTCTTTCATTCCTCCGGCGTTTTGATATTCAAAAACAAAGGAATCCAATGCGTGATGTTGTTTTGATTTACCATTTAATACATAACCGTTTGCACTCATATATTTTGAAATATGCTCGGTAATTATCGGGCGTTTTTCAAGCATTTCATCACGGCTGATATTTTCTGAAAAGTCAAGGTCAATATCTACCGACAATCTCGGCAAATTGAAAATAGTTAAATTTATTGCTGTACCACCTTTTAATGCAAGGCAGCTTGATAAAATATCATCATTTTCAAAAAACTTCAAAACATCGACAAGTCTGCATACCTTTTCAAATGTATCTCTCACAAAGCCAAGTTCCTTCGCTTGTCTGCCTATGGTATTCTTATCAAATGGTATCATAGTCGCTCACTCCTTTATCTATAATACTTTTTATGTTTTCGGGAGCAAACAGCTTCCATTTTTTATACCGTATATAGCCTGTATGGTCTTTTGTCAAATATCGTTTTGCGTTTGATATATTCTTTTCGCACTCTTCAAAAAAACTATCAGGCAAATGTAGAGAATCGTTGAGTCCCTCTAATATATATCCGCATTTTTGATATACAAATCCGTTATTGGTATTCTTTAATGCTTCAAGTAGTTTATCTGCATTTAAGGATGGGATAAGAAGAATAGAACGGATTGTTTCCTCAAGTCCGCCGATTTTTTCCATATCACAAATACTGTCAACAACGGTTTGCTCAACAGATGATGCTTTTACACCATTTATATTATTTACATCTGCATTTTCTTTAGGTGCAGTACGATGATATAATACGCCGTTGTAAACAAAATCCGTAAATCGTGTTTCTGTTGCAACATATACCTCATAAAAAACTTGATTTGCATATCCGTAAACTTCAAATGCACTATGGTGTGATAAATAAGCATCTTCAGCTAACCGACTACCTATTTGATACCTCGATAACACAGGCTGCTTTGTTTCAATGCTGATTGCAACATACAAATCACGGCGAACACGCTCAATATATCCGTTTTTTAAATATTTTTGTATCAAGGTTGTTGCGGTTGGTATGCAGCAGTTGAGTTTTTCAGCAAGTTCTCCGAGAGAAAAACAGCCAAGTTCTACAATTATTTCGTATTTTTTCATTCATCACGCCTCATTTCTGTTTCAATTTTATCACAAACCTATTTAAAAATCAATAGTTTTATGTAATTTTTGAAATGGAGTTATAAGATTTTAGACAGACTTGAAATAATTGAAAAAGAAATTAATTATA
>JAZRMB010000030.1:0-61280 GCA_045647245.1 Clostridia bacterium | reverse complement strand
CGTGTCGATAAACCTATCGACACGCTGGCAGATATCGAAAAAGGAAGTTATATTTTGTCAATTTGAATTCGTCGGCGTACGATGGTACGGTAGAGTTCAAATTGGCAAAAAGCAAGAAACAACAAGGAAAATTCGATGTTTTCCTTGTGGTTAGTTTTTTTGTTCGAGATTAACACTACACCTCACCACCGCCTTCGGCGGAGCCTCTCATCAAGGAGAAGCCTCTGATTCTTGCGGTAGAACGACTTTTTCGACAGTCTGAAGGGACGAAGTTTTGCTTCGTCCCTTGAAATCTTTTAAAGATTATTTTGCTTTTGTTTCTTTTACAGCTTTTTTTGCAGGAGCCTTCTTCTCTGTTTTTTCGGGAGCCTTTTTAGTGGCTGTTTTCTTCACAAGCGTCTTTTTTATTGTTTTCTTCTCGGGAAGAACAATACAACCTGCCGCCATTGAAAGATGCTCTGCATTTCCGTTAACGAAAAGCTTTCCGCTTTCAATTGCATTTGAAACTGTGAGCTTACCATCGAGAATCTTATACAAATCCAACTTCTTTAAGGTAACATCGGCAGTATTATCACGATAGTCATACGGCTCAATACTGAGTATGCCGTCGGCATAATGAATGTAGAATGCACCGCCGCAGTCCTCATCTGTCATATTTACCTGAATAGCAAAGTTCTCTGCAAGTTTGGAAAGGTCTGTTTTTGCAAATTTATCCTTAATCTTTATAAACGCCTGTTCGAAAGTCATAAAAACCTCCTTGACTTTTTACCTCTAAGCTTGTCCGATTATTCGTTTGACTGTTATTTACAGTTTATGAATCATCGAGAGTTAATATACTGAATATAAGCTATTATCTCTTTAAAAAGCTCGGAACGTTTATGTTATCGATGCCGCTTGACGGAGTTCTTCTTGCGAAGATATCAGAGCCGTTATCGCTTGAAGCGGGTGATGTGAATACGGGACCTCTTGAAGCACCTGCATCGGATGTTCCGCTTACGGGGAAGGGAGTAGCGGCTTTCTGTGCGCCACGCTTATTAACTGCGTTAAGACCTGTAGCAACAAGTGTTACCTTAATCTCGTCACGAAGTGTTTCATCTGTTGCAGTTCCGATGATAATCTGAGCATCGTCAGATACCATTTCACTTACAATTGCAGAAGCTTCACTCATTTCAACAAGTGAGAAATCAGGGCCACCGGTAACGTTAAGAAGAATACCTCTTGCACCTGAGATGCTTGTCTCAAGAAGGGGAGATTCGATAGCCTGACGAACTGCATCCTGAGCAGCATTTTCGCCCTTACCGAAGCCGATACCCATATGAGCGATACCTGAATCACGCATTACTGTACATACATCGGCAAAGTCACAGCTGATTAAGCCGTCCTGAGCGATGATTTCGATGATACCCTCAACACCCTGACGAAGAACTTCGTCAGCAAGCTTGAAGGACTCTTTTATATTAACTTTCTTATCTGCAATCTTAAGAACGAGGTCATTGGGGATAGTTACGATAGAGTCAACGTTTGCCGCAAGCTCCTCAATACCTGCTTCTGCCTTCTGCATTCTTGTCTTACCCTCGAAGAAGAAGGGCTTTGTAACAACTGCAACTGTAAGGATACCCATATCCTTTGCCATCTTTGCAATTACGGGAGCCGCACCTGTACCTGTACCGCCGCCCATACCTGCTGTAACGAATACCATTTCTGTATCCTTGAGCATTTCGCGAATTTGGTCTTCATTTTCCTCAGCAGCCTTTTTACCAACCTCAGGCATAGCACCTGCACCAAGACCGTTTGTAAGCTTAATACCAATCTGAAGAGCTGTGGGTGACTTTACGTGCTTAAGCTGCTGCTGGTCTGTATTAACAGAGATGAACTCTGCATTTCTTACGCCTGCTTCAATCATTCTGTCAACAGCGTTGTTACCGCCGCCGCCTACACCGATGACTTTAATTCTTGCACCGTCTGTGGGCACTGATGATTCAAAATCGAATTCTATGTTGCTCATTTGTAAATCCTCCTTGAAATTCTACTTATAATTAATAACATTGTACTATGTTTTTTCGATTAATTCAATAGTTATTTGAAAATTTCTGATATTTTTTTTATTTTTTTGCAAATTAATATAATAAAACGCAGATATTTTGTGTATACTGTCTTGTTATGGAGTGTACACTGCACGTCCGGTTTTGGACAGATTGATTGTACCACGTGAGTGCTCTGTGAGCTTATTGGAGGTTATTGCCTCTCTGAAAAGGCTGAGTTTTCTTGAAAAATCCACATACGGACCGCATATACCGTCAATTCTGTTTTCGTAATTGAAGGTTATGTTTTCGAGGTCGGAAAAGTCGATTTTTGTTATTCCGCTCATAAGTCCCGACTTTTTGAATGCTGAAATTGCCTGAAGCACTGTTTTGAGCCCTGAATTATCGTCGAGTGAAATGGTTTCGCCTGCGTTTGCGGAAGTCAGTCTCAAGCCGAAAATCTCGCAAAGGTCGTTTCTCTTGTCCGAAAGCTCAAGAATTCTTCCTGCAGAATCGATATGCACATATGCCTGATTGTGTGCAATTGCACATATGGGTTCACGTTCTACAATCTCTACATCAAGTGCAGGGGGGAAGAGCTTTTTCCTGACTGAGATGCTGTCAATATACGCAAATTCAAGAAGTCTCTTTTTAACATTCCCGCTTCTTGTCAGTATGAGATTTTGATTTGAATATATGTCAAGAGCCTGATAAAGCTCGGTTGACTCTACCTTAAAATTGCCCGATACGGTAATTGAACGGATTGAAAAGATGGGGGTAAAAAATATGATAATGCACAGCGCAACGGTTGCGAGCAGGGCATAGAATATCATACGTCTTATTTTTTGCTCACGCATTCTCTTCTGCTGTCTTTTTGAGTGCCTTTTCTGTATAGGCTCGTGTCTTGTTTCGCTGTGCATTATCTTCACTCCCTTCTTGTTATATCCGCACCGCACTGTGCAAGATTTTTTTCTATATTTTCATAGCCTCTGTCGATATAATGTATATTATCTATAACCGATTCGCCGTCTGCCGAAAGAGCAGCGGCAACTAACGCCGCACCGCCGCGAAGCTCCTGTGCAACGACGTGTGCACCCGTTAAACCTTTGACTCCTATAACCGCCGCACATCTGCCGTCAGTTCTGATATCTGCGCCCATTCTTACAAGCTCATCAACGTGTCTGAATCGGTTTTCGAATATGTTTTCAACAAAAACACTCGTTCCGTCCGATATTGAACAAAGCGACATAAACGGCGATTGTATATCGGTCGGAAAGCCGGGGTATGGTAATGTTTTTATGGTACTTGCCGCTTTGGTACGCTTATCGCATATTATGGCGACTTTGTTCTTTTCTCGATATATTTTGCATCCCATATCGGCGAGTGTATTTAGTATTGCACTCATATGCGAGAAGTCAGCACCGTCAAGGACTACCTGACCTTTTGTGATTGCCGCACATACCAGATATGTTCCTGCGGCAATTCTGTCGGGGATAATGGTATGCTCAACACCGTAGAGCTTTTTTCTGCCTTCAATTTTTATAACATTCGAGCCGGCACCGCTGATTTTTGCTCCCATTTTATTGAGAAAACATTCAAGGTCCGATATTTCGGGCTCACGTGCGGCGTTGACAAGTGTTGTAGTACCCTCTGCCATACAAGCCGCAAGCATAACATTTTCGGTAGCTCCGACGCTCGGAAAGTCAAGATGTATATCTGCACCGACTATCTTTTCGGCATTGCAGTTTATGTACCCGTGGGATTCTGTGATTTCGATGCCTAAAGCCCTTAAGGCTTTCAGGTGAAGGTCAATAGGTCTTAAACCGATTTCGCATCCGCCCGGCATACACACACGTGCTTTTTTGCAACGTGCAACAATTGCACCCAGGAAGATTATTGATGAACGCATACGACGCATTAAAGATTCGGGGATTGTAAAGCTGTTCATAGAAGAAGAATCAACCTCTATTACGCCGCCCTGACGGTTTACCTTACAACCAAGCGCACAAAGAACATCAACGGTACTGTTTACATCTGACAGATTGGGACAGTTGTAAATTACGTTCTTGCCGTCATTTAACACGGTTGCCGCAAGTACGGGAAGTACCGCATTTTTGGCACCCTGAACGGTGATACACCCGTCAAGACGGTTTCCGCCTTTTATATAGAAGCTGCCCAATTCGAGAAACACCTCCCAAAAGCAACATAGTTGTTGCATGCTTTTTATGAAATTTCACATAAGCATAATATGACTTTCAGGATAAAATGTTCCGCCATTAAAGCATTATAACAGATTTTCAAAACAAAATCAACTGTTTTTATACGTTTGTAAATATATTTTTACACTTTATTCATCTTTATGATAACAAAAATGAAATCTTTGTCGGATTTTGAAGAAAATTATAATGCGTCAGTTAATATATGACGCCATTGCAGTGGATGGATTTGCAATAAAAAGAATGCAATGGATGATTCATATTGAACCATTCCGTTGCATCCTTTATTTTTATTTATGTACTACAGCACCGCCGATTACCGTTCGTATGCATTTTGATGTAAAGTCGAGCGGGTGCTTGTCAAATATTACAAAATCCGCATCCTTGCCGGGGGATAGAGTTCCTACTCTATCCTGAATACCGCAGTTTTTTGCGGCAGTTGACGTTATGGCGGAGAGTGCAACATCCGGATTCATACCGTTTCTGACTGCAAGCTGTGCGCAAAGAAGCAGGTTATCTATTGTAATCTCCGGGTGGTCTGTTATTATGGCTGTATCAATGCCCATATTGGGGAGCGTTTTGTATATTGAAAATCCAAGGGAAGAAAGCTCTGGCTTGCTTCTGTCCGATAATGTGGGTCCGAGCATAACGGGTATGTTATTCTCTTTTATAATATCCGCAACAACTTCACCGTCGGTACAATGCTCTAATGTGATATTTATTCCAAATTCTTTTGATAATCTGATGGCACTGCATATGTCGTCGGCACGGTGTGCGTGAATTTTGGCGGGGATTTGCTTTCTTATAAGGGGCACTAATGCTTCGTTTTTTATGTCAAATTCCGGCTTTTCGTTGTTTTCGGAATCCTCCTGCCAGAGAGTGAGCTGTCTTTCGTATTCCTTTGCCTTATAAAGGGCTTCACGAATTAAAGCCATTGTACCCATTCTTGTTACAGGCGCTTCGCTTTTGTCGGAATAGATTGTCTTGGGATTTTCGCCCAATGCAAATTTGATTGCACAAGGTGCCTTCACAATCATTTTGTCAACACAGTTACCGAAGGTTTTTACTGCGGCAAACTGACCGCCTATAGGATTTGCACTGCCCGGCCCTGTTACAACGCAGGTTACACCGCTTCTGTATGCTTCAACAAAGCCTCTGTCCTGCGGATAAATTGCGTCGATTGCACGAAGATGCGGTGTGATTGGTTCTGTGTCCTCATTGCCGTCATCGCCCTCTGCACCTACCGAGTCGCCCACCATTCCGAGATGGCAATGTGCATCGATAAGACCGGGGATGAGGTATGCACCATTTGCGTCATACACTTCCTTCGCATCTTTTACATCATCTGTACATTCTGTGATTTTTATAATTTTTGTATCATAGAATATACAGCCGTTTTCAATTACAGTACCTTCCATTGTAAGGATTTTTGCGTTAATTATTGCATTCATTTTTATACCTGTTCCTGTCAATATTTTAAATTAGCCTTCATTTATATAGCTAATAGCAGAGGTGGCGGCTACTGCACCATCTGCAGCTGCGGTAATAATCTGACGAAGGGGTGTATTTCTTACATCTCCTGCGGCAAATATTCCCGGAATATTCGTTCTCATTTTCTCGTCTGTAATAATACTTGCATCACCTGCAAGCTTTACGAAATCCGATACAAGCTCACTTTTTGGATTTCTGCCGATTGCAATAAATACCGAGTTTGTATCGAGCAGACTGATTCTGCCGGAAACAGAATGTGCAAGTACAAGAGATTTTACGCCTGCATCACCCTGAATCTTTTCGGGTCTTTGTTCTGTGATAATTTCTATGTTGTGTGTATTGTATGCTTTTTCAACCAGTGTTTTTTCGGCTCTGAAGCGGTTTGAACGGTTGATGATATATACCTTGCTGCAAAGTGATGAAAGATAAATAGCATCCTCAAACGCTGTATTTCCGCCGCCGATTACAGTCGCAGTTTTACCTTTTGAAAAAGCACCATCGCAAGTGGCACAATACGAAACTCCGTTGCCGATAAATTCTTCCTCGCCCATTATGCCGAGCTTTTTAGGGGTTGCACCCGTAGCAATAATTACGGCTTTTGTGCTATATGTGTTTTTACGTGTTACAATCGTTTTTATTTTACCAAGAGGATTATTAATCTGTTTTACCCCTTCATTTGAGAATGTGCAATTGTATTTCATTACGTGTGCACGCATCTTTTCAGCAAGCTCCGCACCGTTTACCGACGGGATTCCGAGATAGTTGTCAATGTCGTAGGTATAGTTTACCTGTCCGCCGTAGCCTGTGTTCTCAAATACGACAACCTTCATACCGCCCCTTGCTGCATAAAGTGCCGCAGAAAGACCTGCACTTCCGCCGCCTATAATTGCTATATCATATATCATCTGTTATTACCTCTTCTATAATATATCTTGGTCTCTTTTTAACTTCCTTGTAAATTTTTCCGATATATTCTCCTATAAGACCTAAGGAGATAAGCTGTGCACCGCCTATAAACCATATCGAAATCATAATCGAAGCCCAGCCTGAGCTTGTATTGCCGGAAATTTTTTGGATAAATGCGTACAGTGCCATTATTACCGAAATGATAAATGCCACTGCACCGATGAGTGTGATTAACCTTATCGGTGTTATTGAAAATGATGTTATGCCGTCGAGTGCAAAGGAAATCATCTTCTTTAAGGGATATTTTGATTCGCCTGCGAAACGACTGCCTCTTTTGTAGTATACCGTAGTTGAATTGAACCCTACAAGCGGAATTACGCCGCGAAGAAACATATTTACCTCACTAAATTCTTGTAATGCTTCAATCGCTCGATGGCTCATAAGTCTGTAATCCGCGTGGTTATATACAATTTCCGCGCCGAACAGCTTCATAATTCTGTAGAAGGAAAGAGCGGTGTTGCGTTTGAAAAATGAGTCGTTTCGTCTGTCATCCCTTACGCCGTACACGATATCGTTGCCGTTTATAAATTCCATTACCATTTCAGGAATTGCACCGATATCGTCCTGAAGGTCAGCATCGATAGTTATCATACAGTCGCAATTTTTTGAGAATGTGAACATTCCTGCTAAAAGTGCATTCTGATGGCCTGCATTATGTGCAAGCTTAACTGCCGTTATACAATTGTGCTTCTTTGCAAGAGTTGTTATAATCTGCCAGGTTTGGTCTGTTGAGCCATCATCAACAAATGCTATTTTAGAATCGTCTGAAATAAGCTCGCTGTTGTACATTTCTTTAAATAGTGATAACAGTCTGTCGGTTGTTTCAGCTATCACAGCCTCTTCGTTAAAACAGGGAAGAACAACATACAGCTTTACCGGTTTGTTTTTCAATTTCTACACCTCTTTGGCTACTACTATTGACAATTACCCGGACATATCAAACATCCGGGTAATTGTTGTATACATAAAAAGGAAACATTTTATGTACTGATATTAAATATTATTATTCAACGTCTGTGGGTTCATCTGTTGCTTCATCAGAGTAGTCATCAGAGTAATCATCAGAGTAGTCATCGGAGAACTCATCGGAGAACTCATCGTAGTAGTCATCGTATACAACATCATCGATATCATCGTCCGCAATTGTCTCGGTGTCAGTTACATCTTCTGCAGTATCGGCTGCGGCGTCAGCAGTTTCAGTATTTTCTGCGGTATCGCCGGCAGTTGCTTTGCTGTCAACAGTCACCTTAACAGCCTCCGTGTTTACAAAAAGAAGGTCAGCAGAATCAAGAACTATGATTTTTTCGCCCTCGAACAATGAAACGAAGTTATCATTGTTTCCTGCTGTGAAGGTATCAGCAAGTGAGAATTCAGCTTCGCCTTCGGTTTTTGCCTTGAAGCTGATTTCCATAACCTTGGCATCTGCCATTTCGTGAACTATTGTAGGATCAAACACGAATACTGCTTTTGCAACACCCGGCTTGAATGCGGGATTGTCTGAAAATGCGTAAGGCTCTTCCTCTGCGGTCTTTCTTATAATTTTGCATCCTACATACTCAAATTTCTCGGTATCGTAATTGATAGCAGCCGAAACACCTGAAATGACGGTATTTTCAAAGCCAGTCACATTTGAAAGGTCTAGGCTGAGTGTTACGGTATCGCCTGCAGCTACTGTTTCCTTGTCTGCCTTTATTGAGAGTGCAGGGATTTTTGCAATGTGCTCTGCGTATTTTGCTTCGTCGTATGCTTCAACACCGAGAGCTTTTTTGAACTGCTTTGATGCAATTGTTACGGTATAGCTTTCGGCATCCCATGTAACGTCTGCGTTGAAGTTTTCTGACACAACTCTCAACGGAAGCATTGTTCTGTCGTTGATGATTTTAGGAGCAACATCAGATGTAAGCTTTTCGAGTTCAGTATCGAGAATTGTTACAAATGTAAGCTTTGTGAATTCAGGGTTATCAATAGTAAAGATAAGACGGTTTAAGTTGTCCTTGGAGTTTACGATTACCTCACGCTTTTCGCCGTCCCACTCAACCTTTGCGCCCATAGCAACGAATACATCACGAAGAGGTACCATTACTCTGTCCTGTTCGATTACGGGAGCCTGGTCTGTAAAGTTGATGTATCTGTTATCAACTTTAATTGTAACATCCTGGTCCTGTGCGTTTGCAACAATCATGGAAGCGCAGAGTGCGCATACGATTGATGCTGCTTTGAATAATTTTTTCATAGATAAACATCCTTTCACCCGGGGGATTGCCCCTTGTTTTAGTTATTGTAAGGTACAATTTTTGCACCCTTTACAAGATTATAACATATTAATTAAAAATAAACAATAAAAATTATACATATTTTTTTTTAAAAAATATAGGCAAAACGGAAAAAATATTGTATAATAGAAATATCAAGGTAAAGGAAGTGAGTATATGGACACGTTTTTAAGCTTTTTCCGGGTTATGTGGATTACCGATTATATTGATATTGCCATACTTGCAATAATTATATACGAACTGCTTAGAGTTTTGCGGGAAACAAGGGGTATGCAGCTCTTAAAGGGAATAGGAGTTTTGTTTTTTGCACTGTTTTTGAGTGACTGGCTGAATTTTAATGCACTAAACTATATTTTAAAGAATATTCTGACTACCGGACTTTTTGCAGTAGTTGTTATTTTTCAGCCGGAGCTTCGCAATATGCTTGAGAGGGTGGGACGTACTAAGCCCGGTAAGATACTTGATATTGTATCCGGCCCTGATGATAATGATACATCGCAAAAGGTGATTGACGAAATTTGCGAGGCGGCGGTTAATCTGTCTAAAAAGAACACAGGTGCGCTGATTGTAATTGAAAGGACTACAAAGCTGGGTGATGTAGTAAGGACGGGAAGTGTGGTGAACGCAGATGTTTCGTCTGCTCTTTTGGAGAATATATTTGTTCCAAACACTCCGCTTCACGATGGCGCGGTAATAGTAAGAGGTGACAGAATACATACTGCCGGCTGTCTTTTGCCGCTGACCTCAAACAATAACCTTTCAAGAGAACTCGGAACAAGACACCGTGCGGCTTTGGGAATATCTGAGGCGTCAGATGCAATGGTAATAGTTGTGTCGGAGGAGACGGGAAAGATTTCAATAGCTCTGAACGGTACTTTGACGAGAAATCTTGATAAAGAATCGCTAAAACGTGCGCTTATCCGCGTTTTTGTTGCAGAAAACAACGATTCGGACAGATTTAAATTCTGGAGGGGGTCATTGAATGGGTGACAAGATTAAAAATTCAAAAGCTACTACTAAAATCCTGTCCGTTGTGCTTGCAGTAGTATTATGGCTGGTACTTGAATATACCGACAAACCTCAGATGACGAGGCGTATAAATAATGTAGATATTACATTTAAGGGAATTGATGTTCTCAAAGAAAAGGGACTTATTCCAATCAAATTGGAAAAAAACAGTCAGATTGACGTCGAAGTTAAAGGCAGTCGCATGGGAATTATAGAAACAATGGCTAATATTACTGCGAGTGCTGATTTATCATCTGTGTCTGTCAAGGGTACAAGGATTGAAAATGTCAATGTTGATACCGGTGTTGCAGGTGTGTATGTAATGGGCAGAGGAAATCCGACGGTTACGGTTGAGATAGACGAAATAGGCGAAAAAACCGTTCCTGTTGAGGTTGTGCACAGCGGCTCTGAAAAAAATAAGCAGACAATTGCAGTGTCGGATGCAAAACCTGATTATATAACACTCAGCGGTGCAAAAAGCGAGCTTGACATGATTGAAAAGGCTGTTATCTCAATTCCTGCACAGGATATAGACAAGAGAACTGTTAAGGATATGCAGTACATTCTCTATACAACTGAAGGGGATAAGCATACTCCTGATACCGTAAGAGCTGATGAGCAGACGGTGTCTGTAACAAGCGGTCTTTATCCGCGTAAAAATCTTCCCATAAAAGTTGAAATGGCAGAGAAGTACAAAAAAGATTATACAATAGACGCCAAAATCAAATCAAAGGACAGCGTTGATGTCGGAGTTGTATCTCTTGACAGTGATGTTAATGAAATTGTTGCAGTGTTTGACCCCGAAATGTATGAAAGCGGAAAGAATGAATATAAAATCGAGCTTACGGTGCCTGATGGTATATATATTCAGGATGCGTCAAAACTGGTTACGGCAGAGGTATCAATTATAAAGAAAAGCACCGAAAAAATCACTCTTGATATAGAAATAAGAAATATTCCTGAAGGGCTTAGACTTGAAAAAAATTACAGGATGCCACTTGAGCTTGGAGGGACTTTGCCTGATATTGATGAGAGTACGGTTAAGGCGTATGCTGATGCAGGGAATCTTACGGAAGGTGAGCATGAGATAGATGTTCATATAGAAGGACCTCAATCGGTATCGCAGATTCATAGGGATAAAATCAGAATTAAACTTGTAAAACAGGAAGGATAGAAAAATGGCAGACGTATTAGTAAGAGGACAAAGTATAGACGGTTCAATCCGTGTGTTTGGAGCAATAACCACCGATATCGCAAATCGTGCACAAAAAATTCACAACAGTATGCCGGTAGCGACGGCGGCTATGGGTAGAGTGCTGACTGTTGCAGCACTTATGGGCGCACAGCTTAAAAATGAAACCGACACCGTGACGTTGCAGTTTGCAGGTGATGGACCGCTCGGCAAGATAGTTGCGGTTACGGACAGCGAGTCTAAGGTGAGAGGTTATGTCGAAAACCCGTTTGCGGAGCTTCCGCTTAATAAAAAAGGTAAGATTGATGTCGGTGGCGGTATAGGAAAGGGAAGGCTCAGTATTGTAAGAGACCTTGGTATGAAGGAACCGTATGTCGGACAGGTTCCGATTGTAACGGGTGAGATAGCAGAGGATGTAACATATTATTATGCAAAGAGTGAGCAGATACCAACAGCTGTCGGACTCGGTGTACTTGTTGATACCGACTACAGTGTAATAGCATCGGGCGGATTTATGGTTCAGCTTATGCCCTTTGCAACCGAGGAAACAGCGACAAAGCTTGAAGAGCAGATAAGAAAATGCGAAAGCGTTACAAAGATGATAACCGACGGAATGAGCATTGAAGATATACTCTTCACAGTATGCGACGGCTTTGATATAATGCTCGAAAATGCTACGGTAACACCGAAGTATGAGTGTAAATGTTCAAAGGAAAGAATGGAAAGGGCTCTTATTTCAATAGGAAGAGAAGAGCTTTCAAAGCTTATTGAGGAAAACGGCAGTGCCGAGCTTACTTGTCAGTTCTGCGATATGAAATATTGCTTTAATAAAGAAGAACTTGAGGAACTTTTAAAAGCTTGTAAAAGATAGTATTAGTATGAAAAATATGCGGTGTGGAAAGCGTGTTTTAATATAATTTGCATAAAAAGCAAAAAAAGAAGATAAAATACTACAAAAAAAGCTTGACAAGCTGTAAAAAACAATGTATAATAGAAGAGATGTTTGGCTCATAGCAAGAGGGTCAACGAATGTGATTTAACTATTGGGAGGTGTAGAGAATGAAAAGAACATATCAGCCTAAAAAGCGTCAAAGATCTAAAGAACATGGCTTCAGAAAGAGAATGAGCACCGCTTCCGGAAGAAAGATTTTGGCAAGAAGAAGATCAAGAGGCAGAAAGAAACTGTCAGCGTAAGTTTAAGGCGAGAAGTTGTGCTTCTTGCCTTTTTGACATTTTATAGAGAAAATTTAATTGATATGAAATTTACCGAATCAATTACTGATAACAGAGTGTATAAGCAGATGTATAATCGTGCAAAAAGTACGGTGTGCAGAAATGTGGTCGTTTATATCAGACCCAATCGCCTCGGTATGAACCGTCTTGGTTTGACCTGCTCAAAAACTGTAGGGAAGGCTGTAGAGAGAAACCGCGCAAAGCGTGTTATAAAGGAAGCATACCGTCTTAATGAACAGCGGCTTAAACAAGGTTATGACATTGTGATTGTTGCAAGAGTCAGAGCAAAGGATGTCGGATGTAGGGATATTGAAAAGGACTTGCTCTACGCGGCATCTAAAATGTCCTTTTTGGTGTGAGAGTTTATGAAAAAGATTTGTTTGAAGCTTATACGTTTTTATCAGAAATACATATCCCCGATGAAGGGGACACCCTGTTGCAGATTTATTCCGTCTTGCTCGGAGTACGCATATCAGGCTTTTGAAAAGTATGGTTTTTTTAAAGGGGGATATCTTGCCGTAAGGCGGATTTTGAAGTGCCATCCTTTTCACAAAGGCGGTTATGACCCGCTTGAATAGTTTTTCTCGGAAAGGAAACATAACTGATGTTTGAGTTTTTTATTACAAGACCGCTCGGCTTTATCATTGATTTGATATACAATATTGTCGATAACTACGGCTGGGCGATAATTCTTTTCACGGTTGTTGTGAAATTGTTGATGCTTCCGCTTCAGATTAAATCCCAGAAGGGTATGAAGAAGCAGCAGATGGTTCAGCCTATAATTGCAGAACTTCAGAAAAAGTATGCAAACGATAAAGAAAAGCTCCAGATGGAGATGATGAAGGTTTATAAGGAGAATAACGTAAGTATGATGGGCGGATGCCTTCCGCTTTTGATACAAATGCCTATTCTCTTCGGTTTGTACCGCGTTATTCAAAGACCGCTCACCTATCTTTTGAGTGTTGATTTTAAAGCAACAGATGTGATAGAGAGGGTAAGTGAGGTCGTTGAAAAAATGGCGGCAGACCCGAATGTTGCTCATGCAGTTGCGGCAATCAAGCATTTTGAACCTGCAAAGCTTGCAGAGCAGATACACAAAATGTACGAAATTCAGTTTATGACATGGTGCAGATACCTTGAGCAGATTAATCCGGGTAGCGGCTATGCAGACTGGACACTTAATTTCGATTTTCTCGGACTTGATATTACAAAGGTACCGACAGCAGCATTTTCAGCAATCACAAATGCTTTTAATGGTGCTCCCGATTGGTCGGTAATCGGACTTTTACTTATTCCGATAATAGCTATGCTTGCAACATGGCTTTCAATGAAGCAGAGCCAGGCTATGACAAGTGCGAAAAAGACAGAAGGAGCGGCTGCGGCTAATGATACAGCAGCATCAATGAATAAGACTATGAGTGTTATGATGCCATTGATGACAGGATTCTTCACACTTACATTCCCGTCAGCAATCGGTCTTTATTGGATTATGTCGAGCGTTATGCAGATTGTGACACAATATCTGCTTAACATATATTTTGATAAGAGGGAGGACGATTTCGTTGTTACAGTTCCTGAAAAAAACAGAAAAAACAGCAAAAAGCGTAAGTGAGGCAACAGAGCTTGCTCTTCAAGAATTGGGCGCAGATGAAAGCGAAGTAAAGGTTGAAGTAGTAGAAGAGGGTGCAAAGGGATTTTTAGGTCTTGGTGCAAAAGAAGCTGTAGTGACAGCAGAGCTTATTGATGTAAAGAAGGTTGCGGCTAAAAAATTCCTCAGCGAGTTGTTTGGTGCTATGAATCTTGAGGTTGAAATCAAGATTGAGAGCGACGGCAACAATCTTAATATCGAGCTTGTAGGCGATGACATGGGTATTGTTATCGGTAAGCACGGTGACACACTTGATTCTGTTCAGTACCTTACATCTTTAGCAGTTAACGGTATAAGTGATGAATATGTAAAGGTAAATATTGATACCGAAAATTACAGACAGAAGAGATATGATACATTGGTTGCGCTTTCCGAAAGACTTGCACAAAAGGTTGCAAAGACAGGAAGAAAGCATACTCTTGACCCGATGAATCCGTATGAAAGACGTATAATTCATGCAAATCTTCAGTCAAATGAAGAGGTTACTACCTTCTCAATCGGTCAGGAGCCGTTCCGTAAGGTTGTAATTGCACCGAAGGATTATAAACCTTATCAGAAGAGAGGTTATGGCTCATCGAACGGCGGATATTCCAAGAGAAGCAGTTACGGCGGCTATAAGTCATACGACAGCACAAGCTACGAGCCGTCATACTCGCAGGATGAAGCTGAAAGCGAAGAGTAATATTTTTCGGAGGTATAAGCAATGTCAGGACATTCAAAATGGAGCACCATTAAAAGAAAAAAGGGTGCAAACGATGCTCAGAGAGCTAAAATATTCACAAAGATTGCAAGAGAGATAGTTGTTGCAGTAAAGGCTGGCGGCCCCGACCCCGACAATAACTCAAGTCTTAAAGATGCTATTGCAAAGGGTAGAGCGGCAAATATGCCTAACGATAATATCAACCGTACAATTAAAAAGGCGGCAGGTACTACAGAGGGTGATAACTACGAGAATATCACATATGAGGGTTACGGTCCGAGCGGTGTTGCGGTAATTGTTGAAACACTTACTGATAACCGTAATCGTACAGCCGCAGATGTAAGACATGCCTTTGATAAGTTCGGCGGAAATATGGGTCAGAACGGATGCGTAAGCTTTATGTTCGACCGTAAAGGTGTAATTGTTATTGAAAATGACGGTATTGATGAGGATACAATAACAATGGATGCATTGGAAGCAGGCGCAGAGGATATCGAGATAGATGAGGAGTGCGTTGAAATTACAACAGCTCCCGAGGATTTCCACGCTGTAAGAGATGCTCTTGAAGGAAAGTATACCTTCTCAAGTGCAGAAATCAGTATGGTTCCGCAGACAATGACTGCTATTGCGGACGAAGACCAGATTGTTCAGATGTCCAAGATGCTTGATTTGTTAGAAGATAATGACGATGTTCAGAATATCTATCATAACTGGGACGCACCGGCTGAAGAAGATGATGAATAATTAAAAATAAAGGATGAAATCTGATTTTTAGGATTTCATCCTTTGTGTATGTACGAGGAGAAAGAACTATGGAAAAGAATAATAAATCAATTTATACCAATACACTTGTTCTGACGTTGATGGCACTTTTGTGCTGTGCGCTCTGGGGCAGTGCAACTCCGTTTATAAAAATCGGATATGAATTAATGTTGCCTGAAAATAACGTGCAGTCGATAATACTTTTTGCCGGAATAAGGTTTACTGTTGCAGGTCTTTTAACAGTTCTGATTTACTCTGTTGCCGGTAGGAAATTTTTGGTGCCGAAAAAGGAAAGCGTAAAACATATTGTTAAAATCAGTGCTTTTCAAACAGTTATTCAGTACATATTTTTCTATATCGGACTTGCAAACACAACGGGAGTTAAGGGTACTATCGCAAGCGGCTCCAATGCGTTTTTTGCACTTTTGATATCAGCACTTGTCTTTAAGCAGGAAAAATTAAATTTAAGAAAAATCGTTGCTTGTATTCTTGGCTTTGCAGGAATTATTTGTGTGAATTTAAAGGGACTTGACTTTAATATGAACTTTACGGGAGATTGCTTTGTTATCTTCTCGGCAATATCCTATGCCGTTTCATCTGTGTTGATGAAAAAGTATTCAAAGGACGAAAATCCGGTTATATTGAGTGGGTATCAGTTTATAATCGGCGGTATATTTATGATAATTGTCGGCATTGTTTTCGGTGGCGTTGTAAGCCTGGTGAGTGCAAAGGGCGTAGGTGTGCTTATTTATCTTAGCTTTTTGTCGGCTATTGCATATTCGCTCTGGGGTATACTTCTTAAATATAACCCCGTTTCAAGAGTTACAATATTCACATTTACAACTCCGGTGTTTGGTGTAATACTCTCAAAACTTATGCTCACAGAGAGCGGCGGCGTGTCGGCCATCAATCTTATTGTAACACTTGTACTTGTTTGCTCCGGAATTCTTTTGCTTAATTATAAAAAAGATTAAAAAAATATCCAAAAAGTGAAATTTTTTGTTGCAATTGGAGCAAATATGGAATATAATATATCTTATAGTATTATTGTAAGAAGTAATTTTATAGGTATATTAGGTGAGGAATGGTTGAATGATATATAATAATATTCTTGAAGCTATCGGAAATACCCCTATTATAAAGCTTCAGCATCTTCAGGACCCTGAGGGTGCAGAGATTCTTGTTAAATTTGAAGGGCTGAATGTCGGCGGTTCAATAAAGACGAGAACTGCGTACAATATGATTTGCGATGCAGAGAAAAAAGGCTTAATCAATGAAAATACTATAATAGTTGAACCGACAAGCGGAAATCAGGGAATAGGCCTTGCACTTGTGGGAGCGGTTCGTGGGTATAAGACTAAGATAATAATGCCGGACTCGGTAAGTGAGGAAAGAAGACTTTTAGTAGAACATTACGGCGCAGAGGTTATTCTTGTGCACGATGCGGGCGATATTGGTGAATGTATTGAAAAGTGCCTCGAGCTTGCGCTTTCTATGAAAAAGGAAAACCCGAATGTGTTTGTTCCGCAACAGTTTGAGAATCCTGCAAACACTGCTATTCAGCGTTCGCAGACGGCTATGGAAATAATAAATCAAGTCGGAAAACCGATTCACGGATTCTGCTCGGGCATAGGCACCGGCGGTACCATTACGGGAATAGGTGAGAAGCTCAAGGAATATAACCCCGATATGACTATATGGGCGGTTGAGCCGGAGGATGCGGCGATTCTTTCGGGCGGTTCTATAGGAACGCATATACAGATGGGAATAGGCGACGGAATAATCCCCGAGATTCTTAACTGTGAAATTTATGATGATATTTGTATCATAAAGGATGAGGAAGCGATACATATTTCAAAGGAGCTCGCTTCAAAGGAAGGGATTATGTGTGGTATAAGTAGCGGTACGAATGTTGCTGCCGCAATAAAGCTTGCTAAGAAGCTCGGAAAGGGCAAAACTGTAGTAACGGTTTTGCCCGATACTGCAGAGAGATATTTCTCAACGCCGCTGTTTGAATAAAAACAACAGATAAAGGAAAAGTTTTTGTCTGTGCTATATAATTTTATGTTTTGGGAGGAAAAAATATATGCAAACTAACATACGTCCGGAAACGATGGAACGCATCACCACAAAAGCTCTTGCGGATGCATTCATCAATGAACAGGTAGAAGAGGTAAGAAAACAGGTAGGAGATAAAAAGGTGCTTTTAGCACTTTCAGGCGGAGTTGATTCGTCGGTTGTTGCGGCACTTTTAATAAAAGCAATCGGCAAACAGCTTGTTTGCGTACACGTTAACCACGGTCTTATGAGAAAAGGTGAAAGTGAACAGGTTATTGAAGTGTTTAGAAATCAGCTTGACGCAAACCTGATATATATTGATGCAACTGACAGATTTTTAGATTTGTTAAAGGATGTTGCAGAGCCTGAGAAAAAGCGTAAGATTATCGGCGGCGAGTTCATAAAGGTGTTTGACGAAGAGGCAAGTAAGCTTGAAGGAATATCCTTCCTTGCTCAGGGTACAATCTACCCCGATATTTTGGAAAGTGACGGAGTAAAGGCACACCATAACGTAGGTGGATTGCCCGAAGATATGCAGTTTGAGCTTGTTGAGCCGGTTAAGCTTCTTTATAAGGATGAGGTAAGAGTTGTAGGAAAAGCACTCGGACTCCCTGCAGAAATGGTTGACCGTCAGCCATTCCCCGGTCCGGGACTCGGCGTAAGATGTTTAGGTGCAATCACAAGAGACAGACTAAATGCTCTTCGTGAAGCTGATGCTATTTTAAGAGAAGAGTTTGATAACTGCGGACTTTCAAAGACCGTATGGCAGTACTTCATCGCAGTGCCTGATATGAAGAGTGTAGGCGTAAGAGATGATAAGAGATACGAAGGTTGGCCTGCAATCATCCGCGCCGTGAACACCACCGACGCAATGTCAGCAACAATCGAAGAAATCCCTTATGAGGTTCTTCATAAAATAACAAACCGTATCACAGCAGAGGTTGAAGGAATCAACAGAGTTCTTTTAGACCTCACGCCGAAGCCTGTTGGTACGATTGAGTGGGAATAAAATGAAAAAACCCCGAAAGTCTTGAAAAACGAAGGTTTTCGGGGTTTCTTTTTGTCTTTTGAGTGCATTTTGAGTACAATTTTAATTTATTCTTGAGATTCAGGCTCTTTAATCATCATTTTGAATAGTGTATGAATTTTTTCGCCTGTGAATACGCAATTTTTGCTATGTGCGTTATGATTTTTCAGGAAAATATAGTATATGTTTTTTTGAATTGTTATTTATGCAGGCTATTATTTTTTACATAACATCAATAGGTTCTATCGGTGAAAAACTTTTTTTGTTTTTGACATATTCAAACTCATTTTGTATTTACATTGGTATAAATACAATTTTATCAAATCTTTTAGGGAACATTGCATATGTGCTACCTTGTACGTTAGGAATATTAATTCTAATACATATGCTTTTATATAAAATTTTAATTCCTTCCTATAGAAAATCTAAAGTGTTTTTTACTTCAGGTTGGTGGAAATACAATATTGTATTAATTCTATTTATGATGCAGTTTTTAAACCAATATGCTTTTTTTGATGGATATAACGAAGGTCTTGTTTATGACTTTATAATCTTTAGTATTATTTTTTATTTAACATTAATTTTGGCTTTTGATTCAGTGAAAAATGTTGCTTTAACGAATAAAAAATTAATGGAAAATGAAGAACTTGAAAAAATTGCATACATAGATGCTTTGACAAAACTTCAAAGTAGAGTATCGTATATGCAATTTACGAAAAAACAGACATTATACCATAAGAATAATATATCAAATTCTTCTTTTGTCTTTGTCATGACGGATATTGATGGTTTTAAAAAAATTAATGATATAAGAGGGCATACGATAGGAGATGAAATATTAAAATGTGTAGGTGCTGTTATCAATGAACACTTTAAACATTTTAAGTGCGAGAGTTTCAGAATAGGTGGAGATGAATTTGTTTTGCTGTTTGAAAACAAACAAATATCTGATGTTGAAGACCAAATGATAAAAATGAATAAAAAATTATATAATTCGTATGAAATTACATTGTCTTATGGCTGTTGTGAAGTGGATTTTTATACATAAAATTTATACAACAAATATTGACTTATTTGCAAATGTTGTGTATAATAATTATAGGTGATAATAGTGAATATGATTATAGATACAATTTTAAAAGAGAAGAACAGAATTGAATATATGCTTGAACGGTATCGAAAAATAATAGATGAACTTCCTAAAGGTTCATTGTCAGAGTCAAACAAAAACGGACAAAAATATTATTATTTGAAATATCGTGATGGGAAAAGAGTGGTAAGTAAATATTTAGGTAAAGAGCCGGGAGATATGCTTGCTCTCATAGAAAAAAGAAAGCATACCGAAGCTATGATAAAATCGTTGGAAAATGAGCTCAGAATAGCAAACAAAGCATTGGAGGGAAATGTATGATAGTTTATCACGGAAGTAACCTTGTTGTAGAACAACCGAAGCTTATTACACAAAACAGATTTCTTGATTTCGGTTATGGTTTTTATACCACAATTAATAAGGTACAGGCAATCAGCTTTGCCGAAAAAGTATATAAAAGAAAAAATGAGGGCAAAAAGCAGGTCAGCATTTACGAAATTGATGAAGAAAAGATTTTTGAAGAATGCTCTGTTTTGAGATTTGATTCAGCAAACGAAGCATGGCTTGATTTTGTTGCGGAAAACCGCAGCGGTAATTATAATGGCAAATCTTACGATATTGTTTATGGTCCCGTTGCAAATGATGATGTATATACAACCTTTACCCTCTATCAAGCAGGAGCTTTAACAAAGGAACAAACCCTTGAAACATTGAAAATCAAGAAGCTATACGACCAAATGGTCTTTACTACAGAGAAAGCATTATCATTCTTGAAGTTTATGGGTACAATAGCTGAGGAGGAAATGTAATGGATAAGAAAAAATTTGAATCAATGCTTATACTCATTGTTCCCGATGTTATAAAACTGATTGTAGAAAATAATCAGATAGACGAGATAAAGGCATCTGATTTGTTTTACAGTTCAAAGGTGTATGAAAAGTTAGAACAGGAAGATACAAAACTTTGGCATTTAAGTCCGTTGACGCTATATAATATGTTTGAAGAAGAACAAAAAACGGGCGAAGTGATTTTCCCGGAGGAGGCGTAGTTATGAGTAAAGAAGGTAACTTTTTGATATTTTGCATTGAGCAATATAAATCTGCAAAAAATTTAAACGGCAAGCAGGTTATGGATTTGTTTCGTAAATACAGAATTTCTGAATATATTGTAAGTTGCTTTGAAGCACTACACACAACAGGAACAAATTATATAATTGAGGATATCGATTTATATATAGAAGCACGCCAAACGGTATAATATTTTACCAAAAGCACTTGAAATATTTGCTTATTTATGGTATCATTGTAAATGCCAAGAGGAAATATATGTGATACTTGGCGTGATACTATTTTGATACTAAAAAATTAAACAAAGCAAAAGAATATGGAGATTTGAGAGAAAAAATTTGAATATTTCCATAAAATGCTAAACAAAAATGTTTAGTATTAGAAAAACTTTGCCGAGTGGGAGTAATACCGTGTTTCAAAAGCCCTTAAAATAAGGGCTTTTTCGGCACTTTGAAAAGTGCTTTGACAACACTTTGTGTTGTCAAGAGAGGAAGTATTGGTTTTTATGCAGAATAGTAGTATAAATTAAGTAAGTATTTTTTTATAAATTTATTTGGAGGTATTAACAAATGAAAAAAGTATTATCGGCAATTTTGGTTATGGCAATACTGCTTACAAGTGCAGTAAGTGTATTTGCAACAGATGACTATGGCATTAAATGTAATTCGGGAAACGAATATTTTTTGCGTAATGATGGTGCTTTGTATCGGTGGTTCAATAAGGAATTAAAGCTAGTTGATACAGATATTGTTATGGTAGATGATAAAGGATACCATAAAACTGATTACAAACACGAAATTGCAAAACAAACAGGTATAAGTTTAAATGATATTCCCGAGATTACTCATTTTATATATTTGCAACCATTTGGGTATGACGACTATCGGGAGTATTATGCGAGTTCAGATGGTAATATCTATGAGCTGGAATGCTTTAATGATAAATATACATTTAAACAACATGCTACTGTTGGTAAGGTAGTTGAAGTATCTGAACATTTTTTTATTACAGAAGATAACTCTTTGTATTTGCGGGGCGATGGATATTACCCTTCTATAACATTCCCTAAAATCGCAGATGATGTTGTTGACTTTAAGGAAACGGACTATCAAGTAGCCATTTACAGAACGTCTAATAATGATTTATATTTGTACGAAAATCACGAAACAAAATTCTTATTAAGCAACTGTTCAAAATGGTACTCTTATGCACAGTATGCCTATGGCTTTGCTAAGACAAATGATGGTAAATGGTATCATATGGGCAACAACTCTGGATTTGTATTTGAACCTGAAAAAATGGTGGATGGCAACAATATAACACCTGAACGCTTTGATACGATGGTGCAAGCAAGCCAATATATTTACAAATGCTCATACAAGTCAGGCGTTTATGAATGGGCGTTGGATGGGAATTTGTATTATTATGAAAAAAATAAAGGAGTTGAAGAAAAGCAACTTATTGCAGAAGGTGTAATTGCTCTATTTGACCAGGGTGCTGTTACTTCTGGCGGTGATGTAATTGTGTTTCATCCGCTTGTTAATACCCCATATTCTTTTGATTGTAATATTAAAGATATGCATAACTTTATTGAATTTCCATTTGTATCCGAAAACAAATACATAATAGACCTTAGTGATGATTGGGACCAAATTATAACGATTAAGTTAGGTGAAAAATACCCAAACAGAAGCGATTGGGCAGATGCAGAAATTGCACTTGCTGATGAAATCGGCTACATAAACAGTGTTAAACTTTTTGATATGCAGAGCAACATTAAAAGAGAAGATTTCTGTAATATGATAGTTGATTTCTGCGAAAAGTATTTGGGCAGAGAACTTTCAACTACATCTAACCCATTTGCAGATACTGAAAACGAAAAGGTAATTAAGGCTTATGCTAACGGCATAATTACAGGTATCAGTTATGATACATTTGCTCCCGATAATAATATCACCAGAGAACAGATGTGTGCTATTATGACAAGAGCCACAAAAGTATTAAATCCTGATGTTCAGTTCGGCGAAGGAATTAAATTCAGTGATATGCACTTGGTAAGTGATTGGGCTGTTGAAGGTGTAAATGCTATGTCTGGTTTAGGTATTGTCAAGGGTGATGGCGTTTCAATTACTCCTAAATCAAATACATCTGTTGAACAGGCTATTGCTATGACCTACAGATTATATAACAAGATAAAATAAAACCGACAACACTTTTTGACAACACTTTCCCTGTTGAGTAGGTGGAATGAGTGGAAATTTCGTGCTGAAACAGCACGAAAACGCACTATTTAGACCTAAATTCACGGTCAAAACAAAAGTGATGTTGGAGTGGGAATAATATAATAGGTGATTGTTAAATTCTACTAAATGGGAGCCTCTGAGGAATTTCGGAGGCTCCCGGTTTTTTTATTCAATTATCGCAATTATCTGAGTAATAAACTTGGATTTGTCTTTGTGCTGCGGCGGACCTTCAAGGTAAAGGTTACGGAAGGTGCCTGACAGCTTTATGTTATTTTCTTCTGCATAGGAAAGAAGTTTTTTTCGTGCTTCGGGAATATCCTCATAAGCGCCATGATGGAAGAACGAAAGTGCTTTAAGCCGGGGGATATGCTCTATGTATTCACCTTCGCTTTTTTGGGGTACGGCAACAGAGTAGAAAATCTCTGTCGGTGCCTTGGCAGAATACTCTGTAAAATACATACGTCTTGTCGTATCTGTGCCATATTGACGCATTGCCTCGAGTGCTGTATCCCGTAGCAGATTTGTTTTGTCTGCGATTGTAACAGTATTATATGTACGCCGGTAGATTGTTTGCGGTTCGATGATAATTTCTTTTACAATGCCGCCTTGCTTGTTGGTTCGTTCTTTTAACTTTTCTATGGTGAGATTAAGCTCATCCCTCATTTTCTCGAGTCTGTTTATCATCGGCTGCAGGTCGGATGTGCCATAAAAATATTCACGGATTTCGTCAAGTGAAAGTCCTAAATTCTGAAATACCCGTATTGTACGAACCTGAGTAAAGGTGTCGATGGTATAATATCTGTTGCCTGTGGTTCCGTCTTTCTTATCAGGCGTTATAAGACCTTTTGCCTCATAATTCAAGATTGCTTTTCTTGTAATACCAACGGCTTTTGCAATTTCGCCGATAGAAAATAAATTGTTATTATCCATAAAAATATCCTCATTTTTTGTTGAAAAATATATAATTTAAAAAAATTTCAAAAAACTATTGCATCGTACCCGAAGGGACGATGTATAATTATTATAACATAATATATTTAGTTTTTCAAGATGTAGAAAAAATAGTTTCAAATCCCCGTATTTAGTGGGGTAAATGCTATTTGTTTCACAAACAACAAACAATTTCAGAGATGAAGGTGATAAACTTGAAATTGAAAGACTACTGTATAAAAGAAGGAAAGGGGTATTTATTAGACGAGTGGGATGCTGAAAAAAATCTGCCTTTCACTCCCGAAAATGTCAACCACTCAAGTTCAATGCCGGTGTGGTGGAAATGTGAAAAAGGTCATTCGTGGCAGACGCAACTCAAAAGTCGTTCAGCTACCCTTACAAGATGTCCTAAATGCCTTGCAGCAGAGCTTTCCAAAAAAAGAAAGCAACAGGCGATGGAATATGCAAAACGGCTGAAATCCACATAAGGTAAAAATTAAATTTTAAAGGAGATCGTGTATGATGATTATTATTTTAGTTGCAATTATTGCAATACTTGTTTTATGGTTTATCTCTGTGCAGAGAAAGCTCGTTGTGATGGATGAAAACATCAATAACTCTATGAGCCAGATTGGTGTTCAGCTTTCTTCAAGATGGGATGCTTTAACTTCCCTTTTGGATCTTACCAAAGGTTATGCAGAGCATGAGTACAAAACCATTTCTGACACAATTAAAATGCGTACATCTATAAATGCAAAAAGCACAGCAGCGGATGTAAACGCACAGGAAACCATTTTAACAGAAGCTATGGGCAAAATTATGGCAGTTGCAGAAGGTTATCCTGAGCTTAAAGCAAACGAAAACTATATTAAGACAATGGACAGCGTGAACGCTTACGAAGAAATGGTAAGAAAATCCCGTCTTGTATATAACGATAGCGTAACAAAACTGAACCGTGCAATCAGAATGTTCCCTACATCAATCGCAGCAGGCGTGCTTGGTATTAAGAGCCGTGATTATCTTGAAGCTGATGATAAGAAAGCGGATATGCCGAGTATGAGGTAAAAGCTATGAGGTGGACGAAAAAACTGCTGACAGCAGTACCGCTGGTATTGATGCTTTGCTCCGTAACCGTTTTTGCTTCAAATAATGTTTCTGAAATTGATATTGATGTTACCGTAAGAGATGATGGAAGTGCATATATCGTTCAGAACTGGCGAGGCACATTCGATGAAGGAACAGAGAACTACATACCTATCAACACGGAAGATATTGTAATTACCGATTTTAAGGTGTCAGACATAAACGGTGCCTACACATTCGTTGAAGACTGGGATGTGGATTTAAGCTTTGATGAAAAAGTTCGTAAATGCGGAATCAATGAAACCTACGATGGCATAGAATTGTGCTTCGGCATTTCCGAGTATGGCGAAAACCGATACGCCATTGAATATGTTGTAGAAGATTTTATAAAGAGTTACGAAGATTATGATGGTACAAACTTTATGTTTGTAAATCCCGATATGTCAACCTTCCCCACAGACGGGCATATAAGCATTGTTTTAGAAAACGGAACAGAGCTTAATGAAGAAAATAGCGGTATTTGGGGATTTGGCTATGACGGATATGTAGAATTCCTAAACGGCAAGGTTAATGCATATACTACCTCGGCACTCAAAGGCGAAAGCTCTATGATTGTTATGCTTAGGCTGAATAAAGGCGTAATCTTCCCGAAAACACAAATTGAGGACTCTTTTGAAACTGTAAAAGATAAAGCCTTCCACGGCAGCGATTACGGATATGACACTTATCCGGAGGAAGAAGCTACTTTGTTTGAAACAATTCTCGGCTTCATTGTTATGTTTGGTTTCTGGGCAGTTGTTATATGGATCTTTAGCTTTTTTGTTAAACGAAAGAAAGCTATTAAAAAGTTCAACAAAGAGTGCGGATATTTCAGAGATGTTCCCAATGACGGAAAAATTGAAGTTTCCCACTACCTTGCACAGAACTTCGATGTAGCAGATGAAAAAAGTTTAATCATAGGAGCTCTTATTCTCTCTATGATAAATAAAGGCTCTATCGAACCTGAAAAAGAAGAAAGCGTCGGTCTTTTCGGCAAGGTGAAAGAAAGCGTTAACTTAAAGCTTATAAAAGAACCTGACACAGCTCCCGAATTAACCCTTTACAATCTGCTTATCCTCTCTGCCGGTGATGACGGGATTTTACAGGAAAAAGAGCTTGAAAAATATTCATATAAGCATCCTGAAAAAATAGGCGAAGTTATCGACAGTGTAAAAAATGCCGGAGAGCAAGAGTTTATAAACTCAGGCGGATTTACAGGCGGTGCAGGTAACTGCATTAAAGATTTAAGCGATAAGGGTAAAGAAGAACTCTCTGAGGTTATCGGTCTTAAAAAGTATCTTAATGAATTTACCTTGATAGCCGAAAGAGAAATAACCGAAACAGTAATCTGGAAAGAGTATATGGTCTATGCCACACTTTTCGGAATTGCCGATAAGGTTCTTGAGCAGTTTAAAAAGGTTTATCCCGAAAAGATACCTGAAATAGAAACCTATAACAGAAATGTAATAATCGCCCACAGCTATTACCGCAGTATGTATCGCTCATCACAAAGAGCAATGCAGGCAAGAAGAACAAGCGGCGGCGGTGGCAGAGCTTCCTTTGGCGGTGGCGGAGGTTTCTCCGGCGGTGGACGAGGCGGCGGTTCAAGATGATAAACAATAAAAATTTACTATATTATAAAGGAGGAATGTAAACAAATGAAAAGATTATTAAGTCTTTTATTGGTGGCTTGTATGCTGATTTCTCTCGTGCCGGCAACAGTTTTTGCTGCACCGGCGGAAAATCAGGCATCGTCTGAAGCGCTTACAGTCAATGCACATCCCATTTTCAGTGATGTAATGGAAAATGACTGGTTCTACGATGCAGTTTCCTATGCAAACACCAATGGGTTCTTTAACGGAACCACAGAAACAACTTTTTCGCCAAGCGGTACTATGACAAGAGGAATGTTTGTTACCGTTCTTGGACGAATGGCAGGTGTCGATACTGCTAAATATTCGGGATACGCTCCTTTTGGAGATGTTTCCGCGGATAGCTATTATGCACCCTATGTAGCATGGGCATACAAAAGTGGTGTAACTTCGGGTACAGGTGAAAACATATTCTCACCTGACGGTCTTATAAATCGTGAACAGATGGCTACATTTTTTGTACGCTATTTCGAAATTTTCGATGTGGACTATAAT
The DNA here is from genome assembly GCA_045647245.1 of Clostridia bacterium. GTDB lineage: Bacteria > Bacillota > Clostridia > UBA1381 > UBA1381 > HGM11525. The sequence goes on along the minus strand of JAZRMB010000030.1, from coordinate 34,086 downwards.
ACCGGAGAAAATATTTCTACAATCCCGGCGGATATCGGGAATGTTTCATCCTGGGCACAGGATGCTGTTAAAAAACTTTGGCAACAAGGTTTGTTAAACGGTGACGGAATTAACTTCAACCCAAGAAGCAATGCAAGCCGTGCCGAAACAGCAACACTATGTATGCGTACCGATAAAGCGGTAACAAGCTGGAATAGTGAACCTGTTAATCCTCCGAAACAGGATGAAGACTCCGGTAAAAAGGATGATAAAGAAGATAATCAGAATAAGGGAAATAGACCTTCATACGGAGGAGGATCATCAGGCCCTTCCACTACTCAGAAAACCTATTATGAGGTAAGCTTTTTAATGGGTGATGGTCAGAGTGTTGAAGGTGTAACTTTACCTGAAACAAAGGTTTATCTTGAAAACACAAAGATTTCTTTGTTGCCTACTCCTTATAAACAGGATACTTTATTCCTTGGATGGTATTATGATTCAGCTATGGAAAACAAGGTAGGAACAGACGATGTTCTTACAAAAAATACTTCTCTTTATGCAAAAATGAAGGCAACTGAAGGTGTTGCACAGGCTGAGACACCTACCTATATTACAGTTACTATACCTTCTGAGGAAGTTGCGGGATATTCTTTCGGAATAAAAGATTATCAGGAGGGCTGTGTTGAATATTTCACACATGTTTCCAATCTGAATTCCGATATGCCTTATACAATGGATGATACAACTGTTGTTGCAGACTTTAATCAGGGTGAAACATACACCATCAAATTAAGTGACTATTCATCAGCTGTATTTGTTGTAGACGGCATTGAACAGAACAGCAGCATCCGTACATTTAATATAATCACCGAGAAGAAACCTGTTGAAAATCTTTCTCTTGACGAAAAAATCAAATACATACCTGTTGAGAATGTATCTGATATGACAGGTCTTGCTTTTGACGGGCTTTATTCTGTTGCACTTGCTTCAGATAACGGAGAAGGTTCGTTAACTTCCAACAAATATGAAGGAAGCTTTACATACGAAGGTGATACTGTTATTTCGGTTGGAGATACAGTTGCTGTATATGCAGGAACTCGCCCCGACCAAAGAACAAGCGAAACAGATAATCAGAAGATTGCATATATTGAAATTCTTTCAGTAAACGGAAATAACTACACTTATGTAACTGCAGAAGCGGAAGATATTCTTTTCACACCTGATGTTCTTCCTGTTTCACAAAGTGCTGACCTTGATGATATTGAAAATCAGATCACAGTTACACCTGCAGACCTCGACTTTTCAGACAGTAAGTATGCAGCACTTAAATTGAATGCACAGACATCTGTTGATAAAGGCGATTTTATCGCTATGTACAGCGGTGAATTTGCAGAAGGTATGACGGGCGATATCGTTTATGCCCGTGTTGAAAGCATTGAGCTTTCGGACGAAAACTATGTTATAACATATACCATAGTAACTTTGGCAGAGCTTCAGTCTTCAATGGACCTTTTTACAACACGTAATGAAGAAATACAGATGACTTCAGATAGAATAGAAGAACTCGAAGAGGATATGCTTGCTCAGGCAACCGAAAGCGGCTTTGTTGAAGAAGCAGCCCGTTATCTTACTGCTCTTGCTATTGAAACAGACGGTTTTCAGGAATTAAGCGAAGATGCGGACCTTGACCTTTCTTCCTATTATATAGCATTTGAAGATGGCACACCTGTTGATGAAAACGCTTTGGAGCTTATGGCGGTTAAAGCGGAAATAACAGAACAAGAAATTAAACCTAATATCATCGTTGGAAACCTTACTCATTTTGAAGACCAAAGGGGTATCCGCGGTGAAATTGAGATGAAATTTACTGTTGAAGTAGGCGAAGGCGATAACAAACTTGTTATTGAATTGCAGGCTATTTTTGAACAGGAAATTCTTTTTGATATCAACGTAGACGGTGAAGCCCAATGGGAATGGTTTATTATTCCTTATGTTGACGAATATAAATTTGATGCTAACCTTGATATAGGAACATATACAGGTATTGGTATAACAGCTACTGCTAAAACACAAGGTGAAGATGAGGAAGAAGAAGGCTTCAACTGGAAACCTGCTACAGGTAATAAAGCAGAAGAACAAATCATCAACATCAGTAAGCAGATTAAAGAACTCATGGAGAAAAAAGATGAATTCATGGGTCAGTTCCAGATTCCGACTGTCGGAATTGATGGTGAGGAAATAGACGAGGATGAAGACAGACCTACCATCGTAAACGGCGGACTTGCAGAAAAATATGCAGATATGATGGAAAACGCGGAAGAGGCATGGATAGAAATCTTAAAAATTCCTATTATTGAATCAACCGGTTATCTTGATTATTTACAGATAATGAATTATTCGATTACTGCAGATTTTGTTATCAGTGCAAATCTTTATGTTACTATTGGTATGACTTTTGAACATTCTGTAGCAAACAGATATAATTTCTCTGTCAAATTGTTTGAAAGAAGAGCAACCAATAATACGATAAATCTTGAAGAAAACCACTATCAGTTTGACTTTTATGTTATGGGTACTATGGGATTCAGAGCCGGAGTTGAGTTTGAACTTGCGGTTGGTGTATTTACAACCAAACTGGATTCTGTTGGTATAGAGGCAGAAGCCGGAGTGTATGCTCAGATGTGGGGATATTTCTACTTCAGTTTAGGCTGGTCACAATCGGGTGGCAAAACGACCGAGTATTCGGGTGCGTTGGCAATAGAAGTGGGAATGTATCTTGAAATTAAGTTTAAAGCACAAGCATTTTCGAGTGAAAAACTTACCTATGATCCAACCATTTATGAAAATGAATTCCCGTTCTTAACTATAGGAAGTATAGAAAACGTTTATGATTTTGCATACGAAGAAGATGACGAAATTCTTAATATAGAAGCCGAATCGATAAGAACGATAGATGTGCCCGAACTTCTCTTCTCAATGAACTATATGGATATGAAATCGGGAGAAATTTTCGGTTCTGAAGGTGAAGATGAGGAACATCTTAAACCGATAAGCTATATAGATTCCGAAAAAGAACACTTTGATATTGAATTCAGTAACAGAGCGTTCAGATATGATGCGGAAAACAATAAAATCATAGTTGCGCCTTCTGATAAATTTTCAATAAATGAAAGCTCAACTATGACGATAACATGGAAGAAAGCACCTCTTGCCTTTACTTCACAGTCCTTGCAGCGTGTTGTTAATATCGATTGGCATGAAGTAAACGGCGTTCGTTCCTATAACTTCCTTACTGATAACGGAACAGTTATAGAACCTATTACAGCTATGATAAAAGCTCCAATAGAATGGCCTGAAGACCCTGTAAGAGAAGGTTATATCTTCAAGGGCTGGAAAGAAATGAATCTTAACTATGTGGGCGGAGAGACTGTTTATTGGTCCGATTACTATACCTGCCCCGAAGAGAGCAAAATGCCCGACGATTTCCGCGGATATACATACAGAATCTTAGTGGCAGACTGGGAAGCAAGAAATGATGTAGAATACAAGGTTGAAATATACCGTTCTGTTTCCAAAGAAAATCCTGACGGAACATATTCCTCTGCTATGGAATTGTATGAAACAAAAACATACAATGACGGTACAAGTGACCAAATCAAAACACTTTCAACAAGAGATGCGGGAGTATATGATTCAGCGTATGAAGCATATGATCTGGATTATCCGTCATTCTACAATGAACAGGAAAAGGTAATTGCCCCTGACGGCTCTACTGTATTTAAATTCTATTATTATCTAAAACCTGTATATGTATCCTTCCATATAGGTGGATATAATGGTAAAAGTTTTGATAACGGAACATCAGCTTCCACAAAAACGTATAAGCGAAACTATGGTGAACCCGTTATAGTTCCAAAAATGGCTTATGATGGTTATGTATTCCTTGGCTTTAATGGCGGAACAATCAAGCCGGGCGATGAATACAGACTCACAAGTATTGGTAAACATGAACAACTTTGGGGTGAATGGGTACCTTCAAACGATACTCCATACAGAGTTATACATTATGTTGAAGATAAAGAAAACTGGGGAACTTATCTTCCTGAACGTATTGATTTGAAAAAAGGTACAACCGATACAAAGGCAACCTATAACGAGAGTGATTTACTTAAACTTGATGGATATTATTTAGATACAGAACATCCTGACAGCATTTTAAAAACCACTATAACTGCTGGTGGCGAAGGAACTATTGAGTTGTATTATACTCGCAAGAAATATACATTGACATTTGACTTTAACGGCGTGAATGTTATCGGCGGAGATAATATGTATAGACTTGATGAAAATAATCAGGTGGTTGTAGGGCATAATGACTTGGCACCTAATATTATCCCGCAGGCAAAAGGTTATGAATTCATCGGCTGGTATGTTAAGAACGGAAAAGAAACAAATGACTGGGGATATCAGTATCTGTTGGAAACACGCCCTGTAAGTGGAGATGCAGAACTTTACGCAAGATGGAAAAAAGCGGATTATACAATAAATATTGTTCATTACAAACAGAATCCGGACGGAACATATAATGAATCTGTGTTTGAAGTTGAAGAAATAAAAATAGACCCGGATGGCAATCCGTTTGAAACAGGTTCTGTTGTAGATGTTTCAAAATTTGTTAATAATATTTATTTACGCAGATACGAAGGATTTGAATTCAATTCAAAGAAATACGGATTTGCAACAAGTGTTAACGATACCGTATTTGAACGGTTATACACAATCCCTGAAGACTTCACTGAAAAGAATCTGGCGATTATATTCCTTTACGAAAGAAACACCTTCTACTTCGATGGATTTGACCTTAATGGAGGAAGGGTTGTTTCTGAAGGCTCACAAGAGGGATATTATCGCTTCGGACAGGAATTCAAAGCTCCTGTTGTAAAAAGAGATGGTTACGAATTCAAGGGATGGTCAACCGAACTTAGTGATGGAGCTGCAGTTGATGTTATTACAACAGTTCCTTCAACAGGAATACCGAGATACCATGCAATATGGGAACCACTCACAACAACTAAGTATACATTCAATGCATATTTTGCTGATGAAACCGGTGAGTATGATGCAACACCTTCAAGAACCGAAACACTTACAGGTGCGACCGATTCTGAAGTTAAACCTACCGATTTTGCAGACAGATATCTGGATATATACGGTGGATACGAAGTTGATGTAGAAAGATCAACACCTCATCGTCCATGGACGATTAATGCAGATGGTTCACTTGTAGTCAATGTTTTCTATAAGCGTATTGAAAGAACCGTTACCTATATGGTAGACGGCAAAGTGTACCACACTATCAAAGGCAGATGGGGAGAAGCGGTTTCTTCGGATAAATTACCGAAAGACCCATCAAAAACAGGTGCATACTTTGCACACTGGGCTGAAAACGAAGCAGGCAACGGATTGTTCGGAACTTGCAAAAATATTCCTAATAAAGATACAACTGTGTACGCTATATGGAGTGTGGCAACATATAGTCTGACATGGGATTTTGCAGGCGGTTATGCTACAAACCTATCTGAATATACCGGCGCAGGAAGACATGATCACGGAACAGTGATTGTAGCTCCTGTTCTTGAAAGAAAAGGTCATACATTCAATGGTTGGAATGAAGAGATTTCCGATAAGCTTTATGAGGACAAAACTTATACAGCAAGCTGGACTCCATGGAAAACCACAATTAAATTCCATCCGAATGTTCCCGAAGGTATGGAAAGATATCTTAAAGGAACAATGGAAGATCAGGTTGTTGTTTACGGTGAAGAAAATATTCTTAACCCCAACACCTTTGAATTAACCGGCACTGCATATGTACCCGATTACTGGAAAATTAAACAGGGCCGCATAGATTTAGGTGCAAAATTACCCGATCTTCAGATTGAAGAAAATGGCGTAATTGATTTGTATATGTCCTGGAAGACAGTTCCTACTTCTTATGAGCTTCACATAATTGTTCAGAAGGTTGACGGAAGTTATCCATGGAGCGATAATCCGAACTTTGTTATCAAAAAGACCGGAGAAGTAGGTGAAGAAATCACACTCGATAACTGGAAGGAAGTTACAGAAGTTGATACAACTCACTTCACTTTCGATTCTGAAAACGAGCGTTCTTTCGGTACTGTTGGTGCAACCGGAAATTCAGTATTCTACGGATATTATAACCGTAACAAATACCCCGTAACCTGGAAAGACGGAGACGGAAATGTTCTTTTAACGGCAGATTGGTTCTATGAAAGCACACCGGTATACAAAGGTACGGTAAAACCCACAAAAACAACTGATGAAAAATATTCTTATACCTTTAACGGCAGCTGGAAAGTTGAAGGCGGAGATATTATTGACAGCAACTATAAGATAACAGAACCAATAACATTGATTGCACAGTTCAATAAAACTCCGAGAATATATACCGTAACATTCGACGGTAACGGAGGATATATAGGCAGCAGCACAACCTATACAACCAAAGGTGCTTCCGGCTCAAATTCAATCACAGCACCTGAAAAATCAAAAATGTATCGACCCGAAGATGACCAGTATACCTATACATTCACACACTGGACAGAAAATCCGGACGGAACGGGTGTATCATTTTCTTCAGGAAGCTATGAACCAACATCCAATATGACCTGGTATGCTCAATGGAACAAAACCGTAAAAGTTTTCTGGGTATACTGGCACGATTGCTACGGCGGAACCGTTGAATCATACGGAAATGTTCCATACGGAACTACTCCGGAATATCACGGTGAAACTCCCGTTAAACCGGAAGACGCGCAGTATACTTATACATTCAAGGGCTGGGCTCCCGAGGTAGGTCCAATCACAGGCGATACCTCATATCACCCTGTATTTGAATCATACGAAAAGAGCCTTACCGTTATCTATTATGACTATAAAGGTATAGCTTTCAAAGAAGCAACACAACTCTACAGTGTTGCAACAAATCCTGAAAATCATACTAAAGCTCCGGCTGAAGGCAAACCCGCAACCGAAAAATACTATTATGAATTTTCAGGATACAGACAAGACCTTTCAGAACTCAATAATGGTATTGTAAAATATTATGCTGAGTATAAAGAAACTCTTGCTACATATACCATAACCTGGATAAACTATGACGGTACAGAGCTTTACAGCGGTGAGTTCGAATATGGAACAATGCCTGAATACAAAGGCGAAACACCTACAAAAGAGCCAAGCAATCCTGAATATGAATGTGAATTTTCAGGCTGGACTCCTGAATTAACAGAGGTTACACAGAATGCAACCTATACTGCAACATTTATGGAAGCAGATGTTATAGTTGATATAACCTGGGTTATGAGCGGAGATGGCTGGACGGCTACAGCTCCCGGATATACAGGTAATGGTGAAGATTGGGTTGTTAAATACAGACTCGGCGATGATATCGTTGTTCCCGAATTGGAACGTTCTGTACCTTATGATGAATGCGGATATCATTATGTTCACACAGGATGGTATATTTCAGGGTCGGGTGAATATAATGTAGAAATCGGTAAAGCCGAACAGGATATAAAATATATCCCAATATTTGATCGGTCACATTATCTGTATAATACATGGGTAAACGGCGTTCGTATAACAAGTGAAAATATGAATGATGTATTGGGAGACGGTACCGTTTCATTTACCGGAGATACTCTTATACTTAATAACTATGTATTTGATTCCGATTCAGAATATACAATCATAGAAGATAACGGAATTAAATATACATCTGCTGTTTTTTCAGCGTGTCCTTATATCCAAATACTTGGCGAAACCTATATAAATGTTACTAAAGAATCCGGAGATGATGAAATAATAGCCGGTATGATAGTAAAAGATCTCGGTATTCTGCTTAACGGAACCAGAAACACTGAAGAATCTTCAGGAGAACCTTCAGTATTAGATATCAAGGGTACTGATTACGGTATTTATTCAACGCATACTACAACTCCAACAATAATAGACATATGTTGTGACTACTGCAGCGTGAATCTTAGCGGTAATAAATCTGCTATTAATCAGACATTTACAATGATGGGCGATTTCATTTACATTTCAGCTTTGGAATATGATACCTTTAATCCGGATGAAGATACTGACGGACCGAACTATTTGAATCCCCATCAGGAATATAATATTTCCTCCAAACATTTGGAAGTCTTATATTATAGATATACTATCCATTGGCATGGTAAGGAATATGAAGAAGGTTATCCCGCACAGTATACACTTCCCCGGGCACTTGAAGAGATTGTTCCGCTGACAGATGAGGTAATTCTCGGCACATACAGTGATAAAAAAGTTCTGGGGTGGTCTGAAACACCGGGAGGAACAGTGCCGGTAGAAGATTTCGGAATAGCCGAATTGGAATTCAACGGAACTGAAAAGCATTATTATGCAATTATCGTACCTAAATAAGAATAAACTTCATAATTGAATGCAGGGTGGGATTTCCCCACCCTTGCATTTTAAAAACAAGGATGATGCATTTGAAAAAAATATTTATTATTTTCTTAATAACGTTTATTTTTACCTCATCTGTTTTGGCTGATGGGGCAGTTGGTGTACGGATTGGGGTAATTGATACAGGTGTATCCTTTAAGGCTGTAAATCCTGATTCTGTTTCAGTTGGGAAAAATTATATTTTCCCCCAAGAGTCAACAGAGGATAAAATAGGGCACGGAACATCAGTTACTGCCATAATAGCAGGAAGTGAACCTGCACGGATTGAGGGAATATGCCCTACTGCGGTTATAATTCCGTTAGTGTGCATCACAAAGGATAGTGAAGAAAAAATAATAAACGGAGACACATCGGTTACCGCCAAAGCAATATACGATGCGGTTGATAAATTCGATTGTAAGATTATCAACATATCATCAGGTGCGGCAAAGGGTAGTGATGAACTTGAAAAAGCAGTTGAATACGCAGAATCAAAAGGTGTTCTTATTGTTGCAAGTGCAGGAAATAATCAGGAAGATGCCAAGGGTGCCATATCATATCCCGGCGGTTACGACAGCGTTATATGTGTTGGTGCCGCAGAACAAAACGGAAAAGTTGCGGCTTTTTCAAGAAAGAATAATACGGTGGATATAATAGCACCGGGTACTGATTTGTATCTTGCAAGTATAAAGGGCACTCGAATACGTGGTGAGGGAACAAGTTATGCTACAGCAACCGTTTCTGGAGTTCTGGCACAGCTTATGGTTGAAAATCCCGAGCTTACCGCATTTGAGATAAGAGATATTCTTTATGAGTCTGCAATAAATATAAACGGCCATAAGTTTATATATCCCGATGTTACTTTAGGAAAAGTATCAGAATTTTTTACCGACATTCACGGAACGGAACATTGGGCGGAAAAATCCATTGATTATTCAACCGGTTTGGGAATAATGAAAGGAACGGGAGAAAATATATTCTCTCCTGATTTGCCTGTAACCAGGGCAATGCTTGTAACTGTTCTTTATCGTAACGAAGGCGAACCTGATGTAACAGGAGTAAGCAATTTTGATGATGTCGAGAACGACTCCTGGTATGAAAATGCTGTCTTGTGGGCGAAGCAGAATGGTATTGTAAATGGTGTAACAGAAACTGAATTCTCACCAAACGAAAACATTACACGTGAACAAATCGCAACTATCATGCATCGTTATGAAAATTATAAAAAGAACGATACAGAAACTTTTGAAACTGCAAATATTGATAATTTTGACGATGCTGAAGATGTTTCGGATTATGCGGAAATGTCTGTGGAGTGGGCTATCAGTTATGGATTGATAAAAGGAAAAACTTCTGCAACCATAAACCCATTTGACAATGCCACAAGAGCAGAAACAGCAGCAATATTACACAGATATTTAACAAATAAATAAAAGGAGATGTAATATGAAAAAGTTAGTAAGTATCATTTTATGCTTATGTATGCTTATAAGTGTCTTTTGCGTATCAGCATCTGCAAAATCGCCTGTAAACATTTTTAATGTTACGGTTGAAGTACCGCAAGTCGGCAACAAACCCGATTACAACGCATATGTTCCCTCAACTGCCAGTACAAAGGTTGTTAATGTGGAATGGAAAGGCGAATTAGATGCAAACGGTTGCTTTAAAAGCGGCACGGAGTATACTGTTTATGTTACCGTGAAGCTCAAGGATGAACACAAGGACACCAAGTATATCAAGTATGTTAAGGACACTGTAAAGGTAAACGGCAACATTGCAAAGCTTAAAGATATTTCGGCAGACACCACACAAGCGGTTGTTTACTATACTTTCAAGACCGAGGAAGAAATTCCGCAGTTTTCTGAAGTGCCCGAAACTGTAACGCAACAATCCGATACAACTGTAGAAAATCCCGTAACCTCGGCGAATGTAATCAAAGAGGCACATATTACCATTACACCTCCTGAAATTGGTAAAGCACCTACACAGACCGGAACAGTTACCGGTGCATCGGGTGTTACAGTGGCGAAAATTCAATGGGATGGCGAATTCGACGAAGACGGCTTTTTTGCAGATCACAAGGACTATGTTGCCTATATCGTATTGAAGGCAGATGACTCGGCAGGCGTTTTCAACGCAAAAAATTCCGATAACACATTCACGGTAAACGGCGATCCGGTAATAATTCAGACAGAAGATTCCTCAAAAGACTCCAAAGCGGCTGTGATACAGTTTGTTGTACGAACCGAGCAAGTTAAAGGCTCATCAACCTACGGAAAAGCAACACCCGTAGAGATGATTTCCATTGAGAACCTGCGTGAACCGGTTGTGGGCGAAAAGCCCGACTACGGAGCTAAAACACCAAACAGTGCAAGTACCTATGTCACAAGCGTAAAATGGGAAGGCACTTTTGATGAAAACGGTTGTTTCAAATACGGTGAAACATATAAATTCATTGCCGATGTTGCTGTAAAGCCGAGCCTCAATATGTTTATTGATGACTGGTATAAATATAACTTTATGGTAAACGGTAAGCAGGCAGGATTTTCATATAAGGGTGAATCTGATATCGAAGGAACGATATATTTTACCTTTGCAAATGTGGGTATGCCTCATCAGAATCACTGTTTCTGTGGCGGAAATATTCTTCTTGGAGAACACAAAAGCCATTCAGCGCAGAGCTTTCAGCCTTGGGACGGTAAGAGTAAAATTTCATATACCGACAATAAAGCATTTGTGTATCTGACAGGAGATGTAAAAAGAAGCGAAACCTTAAATGTTCCCGGTAATAAAGAGCTTACAATCTGTCTTAATGGCTACAAAATTCAAAAAACAGCTATTGATGACCCACAGGGCAATCGTGTAATTAACATAAATTCAGGCGGCAAGCTCCGTCTTTGCGACTGCTCCGCAATGCAGACAGGTGTAATAACGGGTGGTTCAAACCAAATGGGCGGAGGTATCCATAACGGCGGTACTTTGGTTATGTACGGCGGAAAGCTTAGGAATAACAGTGCTGCCTATGGTGGCGGACTTTGGAACAACTACAATTTCTATATGTACGGCGGTGAAATCTGCTACAACGATGCTACCTACGGCGGCGGTCTCTGGAACGCAAACAGCGGTGATGCACAAATGATTATCTATGGCGGAAGAATATATCACAACAAAGCAACATATGGTGCAGGTGTATGGAATAATGATAACGGTAATATAGAAATGCAGGGCGGTGAAATTTCAGAAAATGTTGCCGGCAAATGCGGCGGTGGTGTATGGAATCAGGGTAAAAATTTCTATATGACAGGCGGAAACATAATTAGAAACTTTGCTCAGCACGGTGCAGGTGTATGGACACAAAGCACCTTTACAATGACAGGCGGACTTATTAGTCTTAATGAAGCAATTGACCCTGGCTATGTAGGTCTTAACCTTACAACAGAGGCACAAGCTAACGGTGGCGGTGTATGGGTAAATGACAAGTCTATCTTCCAGATGAAGGGCGGCCAGATTTCACTCAACAAGGCTGACCTTGCCGGTGGCGGTGTGTATATGCAGTATGACTCGGAATTTGTAATGCAAGGCGGTACCATTGCAGGAAACAAAGCGCAGCTCGGCGGCGGTGTATATGTCCAGAGAGAAAATACACCTGCAAGATTCCGTATGAGTGGCAACGCTGAAATAGTTGATAATCTTGGTGTTGTTGCAGGTGGTGGAATGTATATCAAGGGTATTTTTGAAACAACAGGCGGTACAGTTTCGAATAATTTCTCTGATTCGGAATTTTATGATATGGCAATCGATGCTGCCGGAGAAGTGCGTGAAGGTACAACACTTCCAACAGAGTTTATAGATGTTGCGGCGGATGCGTATTTTTATCAGCCAGTTTTATGGGCACTCGAAAAGAAGGTTACAAACGGCACAAGCGAAATAACCTTCTCGCCTGATGATAAGTGCAGTACAGCACAAATTCTTACGTTCCTTTGGCGTGCGGCAGGAAGCCCCATATTGAAAGAGAATGAAGTAATTAAATTTGCAGATGTAAGAGGCACGGATTACTTCTATATGGCTGCACAGTGGGCAAAGAAAAACGGAATGGTAGAACATTATGCACTTTATCCGAACAAGTCTTGTAATCGTATGATGTCGGTATATTATATCTGGTGTGCGGCAGGAAAACCTGCTTGCAGTGCATCTTTGAAATTCACCGACCTTAATAAGCCGGAGCACGAAAACTACAAAGAAGCTATCGCTTGGGCGGTTGAACAAGGTATCACAAACGGAACATCAGATACAACCTTCAGCCCCGGAAGTACCTGTACCCGTGGTCAGATTGTGACTTTCTTGTGGAGAGCAGCACAAAAAGGATTGATATAATTTATCAGAATGGCTTTACACCCGGACAAAATAGTTTAAATTGGAGGATTTTATTATGAAAAAAATATTTGCACTTTTACTTATGGTAGTTATATCTACTACACTTTTAACAGGCTGCAGCGACCCTGTTTATGACGATTTGGAAAACTTCTTAAATGTTGAAATGGTTGAAGTTAATGCAGATTATACAAAGCTTACCGCAGAAGTTGGAACTTGGGAAACACTTGAAGATGATGCTGCTATCAAGAAAAGCATTGATGACACACTTCTTCCTCTTGTAGACGGTTCTCTTGAAAAGCTTAAAGACATCAATCCTGAAACAGAAGAAGTTAAAGAAATCAAAAATAAGTATGTTAAAGTGATGGATACTTACAAGGTAGCATTTGATACTCTTGCAGAAGGCTGTGAAACTCAGGATGAAGCAACAATCAACACAGCAACCGAAAAACTCGATGAAGCTGTTAAACTTCTTGATGAATACAACAAGGCATTAGAAGAACTTGCAAAAGAACACGGCTCAGAAGTTGAGTATTAATATACATTGGTTTCAAGCTAAAATAAGACATAAGCCAAGCAGAACGCTTGACAAAAGCAAAACAAGCCCCGTTTGAGTAATCAGACGGGGCTTGTGATATTATTTGTAGAATTTTTTCCAAAGCACTTAAAATATTTGCTTATTTATGGTATCATTTTAAACGTCAAGCGGAAATGTATATGATACTTGGCGTGATGCTATTTTGATGCTAAAAATTCAAACAAAGCAAAATTTTACGAATAATTATTAATGTTCAGATAAAAAAGTGCATTAGACTATGCAAAAAATATTGCCGAATGGTTTATATACTCTATTACGGGAAAACGCGCGAGGGACAACTAATACTATGTGTAAATTGATGAAATGCGGTCAATTTGTTGAAAAAATCAACATTTTATGATAAAATATAAATATAAATCATTTTTCGGAGGTGAAAGAGTTGATTTATTTTGTAGAAGATGATGCTAATATTCGCAAGCTCGTATGCTATGCTCTTGAAAAAGAGGGTTATGCAATAAAAGGATGTAGTTTACCGAGCGAATTCTGGCAAGAAATGAGAACCGGAAAGCCTCAGCTTGTTTTGCTTGATATAATGCTTCCCGAAGAAGATGGACTTTCTATTTTGGGAAAACTTCAGTCAGAAGAAAGTACGAAAAACATTCCTGTGATTATGATTACTGCAAAAGGTAGTGAATTTGACAAAGTAACGGGACTTGATATGGGTGCAGATGATTATATTGCCAAGCCTTTCGGAATGACGGAATTAACAAGCCGTGTCCGCGCGGTTTTAAGAAGATACGAGAAGACTAACAAGGTAAAGGAATATAAAATCGGAGATTTATATGTAAATCCCGAAAAGCACATTATCGAGGTATCGGGAAAAGAAGTTAATCTTTCTTTCAAGGAGTATTCGCTTTTAATGGTGCTTTTGGAAGCTGAGGGAAACGTTGTTTCAAGAGATACATTGCTTACCCGTGTATGGGGAGAATTTTATGATGAATCAAGAACTCTTGATGTACATATAAGAAAGCTACGTATAAAGCTTGAGTCTGCAGGTGAACTTATTCACACAGTAAAAAACATCGGATATAAGATAGGAGGAAGCGAGAATGTTTAACAAAATATTTCGTGCGAATTTCATTACCTCTATTTTTGTTTTGATTATGAGCTTTTTCTTGATTTTCGGTGTTTTGTTTGGTTATTTCGAAAGCCAGATGTTTTCTGAGATTGAAAGTGAAGCCGACTATATATCCTATGCAGTAAAAAATGAAGGAGCCGACTTTATAAATAATTTTAATGAAAACAAAAAAAGAATAACGTTAATTGCTGCTGACGGAACAGTTTTAGCAGATACATCTGCAAGTATAGAAAAGCTGGAAAATCACGCTGACAGAAAAGAGATTAAAGATGCAATGAAGAACGGAAAAGGTACAAGCTCAAGATATTCCGATACATTAATGCAGAAAACCTTGTATTATGCCGAACAACTTGACGACGGAACTATACTTCGTATCTCAACCACACAAAATTCTGTCATTATAATATTGCTCGGATTCTTGCAACCGCTGATTGTCATAATTGTACTTGCACTTATTATTTCGATTTTTTTGTCATACAGATTATCAAAGGCAATTATTAAGCCTATAAATGAGATTGACCTTGACAATCCTGCCGCAAATGAAACCTATGAGGAATTAACACCGCTTTTGAAAAAAATATCTGCACAGAAAAAAACCATTTCAAAGCAGATAAAAGATGCAGAGCAAAAACAAGAGGAATTTAAGCTCATAACTGAAAATATGAGCGAAGGCTTACTGATTATTGATAAAGATTTTAAAATACTATCATACAATCAGGCAGCGAGGGCCTTGCTTGAAATGGATGACGGGCAAAGTGGTAGTGTGTTTGCGTTAAATCGAAGCAAAGGGTTCAGAAACACTATTGAAACAGCATTATCGGGTGAGAGCGGCGAAAGTGATATTACTCATGATGAAAGTACATATAATCTTATAGCAAATCCCGTTTTTGACGGTGATAAAATAATTGGTGCTGTTATGGTAATAATAGATGTTACTGAGAGCGTAAAGCGTGAGCAACTTCGTCAGGAATTTACATCCAATGTATCACACGAATTAAAAACTCCGCTTACATCTATTTCGGGATTTGCAGAAATGTTAAAATCAGGTGGACTACCTGATGAAACTGTAATAGACTTTTCTACATCTATTTACGATGAAGCACAAAGACTTATTACCTTGGTGTCAGACATTATGAAAATATCTGAACTTGACGAGGGCGTGGTTCCGGCTACAAAGGAAAATGTAGACGTCTATGAGCTTTCAAAGGATATTGTGAAAAGACTCACACCTATTGCTGATAAGAGAAACATTAGATTTAACATCATTGGCAATACTGCCAAGGTTTATGGTGTGAGAAAAATCCTTGATGAAATGATATACAATCTTTGTGATAATGCTATTAAGTATAATAAAGAGAGTGGAACGGTTGATGTTTTGGTCAATCAGGCAAACACCAAGGTGAGTGTTACGGTGCAAGATACGGGAATCGGTATTCCTACGTCCGAACAAAGCAGAGTTTTTGAACGATTTTACAGAGTAGATAAAAGCCATTCAAAGCTTGTGGGAGGAACGGGGCTTGGGCTTGCAATCGTAAAACACGCAGCTGCATATCACGATGCTGAGGTTTCTCTTGAAAGTACAGAAGGTGAAGGAACGAGCGTTACGATTACTTTTGCTCAATCAAATTAATAATAAAAATGATAAAAATCTTTGAAATATCTAGTTTCAGGGATTTTTTTTGTGTAATTTGTTAACATAGAATTAACATACCTTTGCTTTTAGAATTAACATGGCCTATGTTAAACTATTATTGTGGATAATTATGGATATAAAAAAAGGAGGCAGTTAAATGACAATTTTTGATGTACTAAATTTGATAGGTGGATTATGTTTGTTCCTTTTTGGTATGAATGTAATGGGTGACGGCTTGGAACGCCGTGCAGGAAATAGTTTAAAAGCATTACTCGGCAAACTTACAAATAGTCCGATAAAAGGATTTTTAACGGGACTAGGTGTTACTGCAGTAATACAGAGTTCGTCAGCAACTACTGTTATGGTTGTTGGTTTTGTAAACTCAAAGATAATGACACTTAAACAGTCAATCGGTATTATTATGGGTGCAAACATTGGAACGACTGTTACCGCTTGGATACTTAGTCTTGGCGGAATTTCGGGCGATAATATAGTTATGAAACTTTTAAAGCCTACATCTTTTACGCCTATTCTTGCTCTTATAGGAATAATCTTTATGATGTTTGCAAAATCCGGTAAGAAAAAGGATGTAGGAACAATACTTCTTGGTTTTGCAACCTTAATGTTTGGTATGAATGCCATGTCCTCGGCAGTTTCAGGACTTTCTGACATACCTGCATTCCAAAACTTGTTTATCATGTTCAAAAATCCTATACTTGGCGTTTTAGTCGGTGCTATTCTTACGGCTATTATTCAGTCAAGTTCTGCATCTGTTGGTATATTACAGGCACTTTCTGCAACGGGGGCGGTTTCTTATGGAGCTGCAATTCCGATTATTATGGGACAAAATATAGGTACTTGTGTAACAGCACTTTTATCTTCATTTGGTACGAATAAGAATGCAAAAAGAGCAGCTATAATACATCTTTCGTTTAATGTAATAGGAACTGTTGTATGGCTTACAGTATTCAGTATAATTTCAGCTATTGTAAAACCTGTAATTTTAGATGCATCTGCTTCTTATTTAGGAATAGCTGTTTCACACTCTATATTCAATGTGCTTTGTACGGCACTGCTTCTGCCAATGTCATCACTTCTTGAAAAACTTGCATTTATAATTGTACCTGAAGGGAAAGAAGCAGAAAAGGTTGTCGAACTTGATGAGAGACTTCTTGCAACACCTACCATTGCACTTCAGCAATCCTATAATGTGGTAAAGAAAATGGCAACCGAAGCTGTTGAAGGTTTCAAGCTTGCAATTTCATCTGTCAGTGAGTATGATTCAGAAAAAGCTGAAAAGATCAGAGCAATGGAAGACAATACCGACCATTACGAAGATATTTTGGGTACATACTTAACCCAATTATCACGTTCAAGAACAACAGATGATGATAGTTCAGAAGTTTCAAAGCTCTTAAAAGCTATCGGCGATTTTGAAAGAATTTCAGACCATAGTGTAAACATTTTGGAATCTGTGGAAGAACTAAGAGAAAAGAAAATAGAATTTTCGAGCGATGCCAAAAAAGAACTTAGTGTTCTTTTAAATGCAGTATCAGAAATACTTGATATTACTTTGGATGCATTCAATAAAGATGATTTGACTTCCGTATATAACGTAGAGCCTTTAGAACAGGTAATTGATGGTCTTAAATCTATGCTCAGAGACAGACACATTGTTCGCTTAGCAGATGGCGAATGCACTGTTGAAGCAGGTTTCATTTGGGGAGACCTTTTAACAAATCTTGAAAGAACTTCCGACCATTGCTCAAACATCGCAACTTGCTTGATAGATGCAACACATCACAATATGAATGCTCATGAATATAAGCAGAGCCTTAAAGAAAATAATCCGCAGTTTGATGAAAAATTCAAGCTATATGGAGAAAAGTACAAATTGAGTCATTGATCGATATGAAGTATTTATAATCGTGGCTACATTAAATAAAAACTAAGAGCTAACTGATTTGTTTTCGGTTAGCTCTTTTTACGTTTGTTGGAGATTTAATATTTTGTATATGAAATTATCACACAAATTTTATGAAGGCGTACCTCCATAAAATTATTCAATAATTTTTCCATCGGTTGAAATTGTTACAACTCTCCACGGAATAAATTTTCCGCTTGCCTGAAGTGCATTTTTTACTGCAAATTCAATGCCGCCGCAACAAGGTACTTCCATACGAACAACAGTTACACTTTTTATGTTGTTATTTGCAATAATAGCGGTAAGCTTTTCTGCATAATCACCATCATCAAGTTTTGGGCATCCGATAAGTGTTATATGGTTTCGAATAAATTCATTGTGAAATTTTCCGTAGGCATAAGCGGTACAATCTGCGGCTATCAATAAATTTGCTCCATCAAAGTATGGCGCATTTATTGGAACGAGTTTAATTTGAACGGGCCATTGTGAAAGTTGGCTTATATTTTCCATTGGTGCAGATGGAGTGCAGCAAGTATAACCTTCTCTTTGAATTGTTTTTGAATGAGTTCCGGGGCAACCGCAAGGAAGCGGTGCTGCTTTTTGTTCCTTTGCCTTCTGTACGGCTGATTCATTATATGCAGGTGCTTCTCTTTCTTCAAAGGATATAGCACCGGTCGGGCACGCAGGAAGGCAATCGCCCAGACCATCGCAATAATCCTCACGGGTAAGCTTTGCTTTTTTGTTTATCATCTCAATTGCGCCCTCGTGACAGGCAGCGGCACATAAGCCGCATCCGTTACATTTTTCTTCATCAATTTTAATAATCTTTCTTATCATAAATAGTACCTCCTCGACTTTTTGTTCATATTATAGTGCAATAATTAAAACAAGTCGGTTGTTTTTACAACGAAAGGTGAAAAAATTATAATATATCGTTATAATTCGTTACGGTATTCTGAATTTGAAAGAAGGGATGAATAGACTGTGTATAACACATCTCTTTCACGTGGGGACAGTTTGTCGGGGTCTATTTTCACACAGCCGCTGAAGGTTTTAAATGCTCTGTTTGTGCTTGTGCCTGCTATGTAATCGCTTGATACTCCGAAAAATATTGAAAGAGATGCCCACAGCCTTAAATCGGGAGTTTTCGCTCCTGATTCGATTGAAGCGATAAGACTTCTTGAAACATTCATCTTTTCAGCAAGCTGTAGCTGTGTAAGTCCCTTTTCGTTTCGGAGAAGTGCTATTCTTTTGCCAACATTTTTCGGGTCCTCGTTAGGAAGAGTAATTTTGAATTTTTTCATTTGTAAAACCTCTTTAATTTCAGTCAACATCGTTATGTCTTTCCCAACCATTGATTTTACTGCCTGAAATAGCAGTAAAAAGACGCTTTTTTAAGCCGGGGAAAGTATCTTCTTCAAGACCACGTATAATTTTTTTCATATCCTCACGCTTTGTGTTGCCGTCTGCAGGGCATCCGCTTTCGAGGATAGGAAAGCCAATGCGGTTTGCGGCACCTTTTACATCCTTTTCACGCACATATAGCATGGGGCGTATTGAATAAAGATCGGTTCTGTCAAGATATGTAACAGGGGAGAAGCAGTTTATTCTGCCCTCATACAAAAGACTCAGCATAAAGGTTTCGAGAACATCGTCGTTATGATGCCCGAGTGCAACCCTTTTGCAACCGTATTCTATCGCCATATCGTTGAGTGCACCACGTCTTAATTTTGCGCATAATGCACACGGATTTGTTTCTTTTCGGATATCAAATACAACCTCGCGGATATTGGTTTTCTTTATATGATGCTCCAAGCCGTATTTTTCACAAAATTCAGAAACTTTTGAAAAATCGGTTTCCCCCGTCATATCGATTGAAAGACCGACGGGGGTGAATTTTTTCGGATAGTAGCGTGACAGACTGCCGAGTGCTGCGGCGAGCGCAAGGCTGTCCTTGCCGCCTGATATGCCTACGGCAACCCTGTCGCCATCCTGTATCATATCGTAATCCTCAACAGCTCGCCGTACAAGACTTGTAATATATTTCAATTTCTTTGCTCCTTATTACATCTTAATGAGTTTTCGGTTCTTCCACAAATAGTCAATGCCCGAAAGAGCAGCAAATAATACAGAAATCCATACAAGAATATTTGTTATTACAGCCGAAGCGGCAGCAGGGAAGAATGGGTCTGTAAGTATGATTGCGGCAATTATTGCAACCATCTGTGATACTGTTTTTAATTTGCCCCAGAAGCTTGCGGCAATAACATTACCGTCAGCCGCTGCAAGAAGGCGTACACCCGTTACCATAAACTCACGTGCAAGAATTATCATAACAGCCCAAGGGTTTATAATACCTTTATATAAAAGAATAAGGAATGCCGCAGTTGTAAGCATCTTATCTGCAAGCGGGTCAACGAACTTACCGAAGGATGTTATCTGATTGTAGTGGCGTGCAATATATCCGTCAAGTGCATCTGTTATTGATGCGATTACAAAAACGGCGAGGGATGCATAACGTGCACCTTGCGAATCGAGCATAAAGAGTATCATAAATACAGGCACAAGAATTACTCTTAAGATTGTTATTTTATTTGCTGTGTTCATATTATTATTCCTCCATTTTTCCTGTCAGGTCATATTCGTCACAGTCGAGTATCTTTACATTAACAAAGCTTCCGATTTCAACCTCATCTTCGGCGGCAAAGTATACACGGCTGTCTATATCAATACTGTCGGCATAGCTTCTGCCGTAGTACATAAAGCACTCCTCGTCATAGCCTTCGCAAAGAACTTCATAAACTTTGCCGAGCTTTGATTTGTTCTTTTCATAAGAAATTTCGCAACAAAGTGCCATAAGCTCGTCACGTCTTTGACATTTGATGTCATCGGGAAGCTGGTCGGGGAAAACCGCCGCAGGAGTGTTTTCCTCCTGAGAATATGCAAAAATGCCGACTCTGTCAAGCTGTGCACGTTTTAAGAAGTCATAAAGCTTTTTGTGTGCTTCTTCTGTTTCACCGGGGAAACCCGATATGAGAGAAGTACGAATTACGGCATCGGGCATTTTACGTCTTATAAGCTCAATCTTCTTTTCAATCTCAATTCCGTCGGTACGTCTTGCCATACGTCTTAAGATATAATCGTCGATATGCTGAATAGGCATATCTATATAACGCAATACTTTTTCCTCTTTTGCCATTATATCAAGCACATCCTCGGAAATTGCCTCCGGATACATATAATGAATACGAATCCAGTGGATATCCTCAATTTTACAAAGCTCATTTAAAAGTCTGTCGAGAGAAAACCTGCCGTAAATGTCCTTGCCGTAGCGTGTTGTGTCCTGCGCTATTAAAATCAACTCACGCACGCCGCTTTTTGAAAGCTTTATTGCTTCATCGACTATATCCTCAACATATCTGCTTCTGTATTTTCCGCGAATTTGAGGTATTGCACAATAAGTGCAGTTGTTGTCACAGCCCTCTGCAATTTTAAGATAAGCAGTATAGGGTGGGGTGGTAATAATTCTCGGAAGCCCCTCAGGTACCGGTTCGTCCTGATTTCCCCAAAGACATACAAAATCCTCTGAGGCACTTTCGATAACGTCAATTATTTTATAGTAATCGCCTGCACCGACAATTGCATCAACCTCGGGAAGCTCGGATTTTATCTCCTCGTGGTATCTTTCCGCAAGACAGCCGCATACAATCAGCTTTTTACAAGATTTCTTCTTGTATTGTGCCATTTCAATGATTGTGTTGATTGACTCCTCTTTTGCATCGTCGATGAATGCACAAGTGTTTATGATAATTATTTCAGCTTCTGTCACATCGGTGACCAATTCGTGTCCTCTCTCGGCTATAAGCCCAAGCATCGTCTCGCTGTCGGTTAAGTTTTTAGGACAGCCGAGACTTATTAATCCTATTTTCATATTATTCAATTACCTTTCAATCGTAATATTCATCACCGTCGTCGGTGTAATCCTCTTCCGCTGTAATTTGCCCGATTGCGGATTTTATATCGGAAAAGCTGTAGCCGCGTGTTACAAAGTAGCGGATAGCTCTGTCTTTGGATTTTCTGTCAAAATCACCGCCGAGCTTTTTTCTCATAAGAGGAATTAATGTTTCTTCCTCATCAGATTCGAGTAAATCACATGCCTCAATCGCTGTTTCCCGGCTTATTCCTTTGTGCAGAAGCTCCTGCATAATACGCCTTTTTCCGTACTTTTTAAGGTTTGACAGGTCGCTTGCAAGACGCTGTGCATATAAGCTGTCATTCACAAGAGAATACTCTCTTAAAAATTCAAGCACTGCATCTGCATCCTCGCTGTCGGCACCGGAAGATAACAGCTTCTGCTTAAGCTCATATTCCGAATGAGAGCGGAAGGAGAGAAGTCTTAAGGCTTTGTCTTTGGCACCGTCATAATCAAGCGGTATATTTTCCTTTTTCTTTCTCACAAAAATACTCCTTATAATCTGAAATAGTCAAAAAGCTGTCCGAAATCAACTCCTGCGATTATTCTGTTTTCATATCGCTGGAAAAGATTGTGATAGCCTGATTGCAACTGCTCCGACTGTATTCCGTACTTTATCGACAGATATGCTTCAAGATATGCGGACAGATGGTCGCATGCTCTGATAATTTCACCGTCTATGGGGTTATATGTATCGTCGTTGTATGATTCGTTTATTTCATCGGAGGAAAGTTTTCGGATTTCGCCGTTTGTTTTAATGCGTGATGTGAACTCGTCGGTTGTGTAAAAGCGTATGTCATCTGCTAATTTTTCGGGTACCAACGGATAAATAACACGGTTCATCTGCACCTCTTCGATTTCCTTGATAATATCGTCAAGCCCTGCAACAGATGCCTTTACGGGAGATACTATATCACGTGTAAGAACCTCGGGCAGGTCGTGAAAAAGACCGCCGAAAAAGTTGTTTACAACTCTTTTTTTGCAAACGCCGATTTCCATTGAACATAGGTAGGAGAGTATACTCACAACCAAAGTATGCCCCATAACCGAGGTCTCGGGCATTCTGACCGTTCTTGACCAACGTTGTTGATAACGCAGTTTACCTATAAGAGAGAGGAATTTTTGAAGGTTTTTATCCTTTGAAAAAATATCAAAGCCCTCAAAGGTGTTACAATTTTCAAGCCCCTTTTCAACCTCAACTTTTACCTGCTCTATATCAAAGGTGTCGGTATTCATCGGATAAATAACTTTAAATTCCCATGCGGTTGCAAAATAATGAGCCGCTTTTAATATCACCTTTTCGTTTTTTGCATAATCAGCCTCGGTAAAATATCGGTACATCTTGCTGTAGAAACCGCCGCCGATACCTTCGGTCTGACCCTTTAGCTGATTGAGTACCCATATGTTTATCTGCTCGCCCTTACGCTTCATCAGGTCGTGATAAATCGGTGGCTTTATGTCGGTTAAAATCTCTCTGTGCAAAAACTCGAATATTCCACCCTCAATTAAAAGAAGCGGGTCGCAGAATGAGTCGTTACAACATTTTGACAGAACATAGGCATATATCATTTTGTGAGCCTGCTTGTCAAGCTCGGTAAAGCCGATGGAAGGTCGTATGTGGTCATTCCATCTCTCGATGGATGCCGCTTCGTATATGTTGGAAATAAGAGCTTTTCTTATCATTGTACAATACTTCCTTTCACTTATAATCGCTTTGCTTGGAGAGTATGCCAAAACATATTTCTACGTATATATTATAGTATATAAAGTGATTTTTGTCAACAAAGGATATGAAAATGACGGACTTTTAACAATTATTCAAATAAATATTGAAAAAGCTTCCGTTTCGGTGTATAATAATAGTGTAGTTCAATAATCGTGAGAGGAATGAATATATAAATGGGATTGTTGGCATATCAGCTTAAGAAAAAACGTACAGGCTTTGACTATATGCTTTTATACTGTGTTGTTATTGCATCCGTGCTTGGGCTTTTTGCAGTTTATTCTGCAACTGCGTCCTTTGGCGGCATTTCAAATATTGCAGTGCAAACAGGGGCGTTTGTTATAGGGTGCACGCTTATGGCAGCGCTTAGCTTTTTTGATTATGAGCAGTTTAATCTGCTTGCATTTCCTATATTTTGCGTAAGTATATTTTTGCTTGTGCTGGTACTTTTAATCGGTACGGGTGCGGATGAGGTTGGTGCTAAAAGCTGGATAAGATTCGGACCTGTCGGAATACAGCCTTCGGAAATTGCAAAGCTTGGTTTTGTAATAAGCTTTTCGTATCATCTGTCCAAATGCTCAAAAAACTTAAATAAGTTTAAAAGCTTATTTTTACTAACATTGCATCTTTTGGCGTATCTTGCGCTTATTATGCTTCAACCTGATGCAGGAAGTGCGATGGTATTTTGCTTTATGTTCATTGTTTTGATGTTTATTGCAGGGCTTTCCTTTAAGATTATTATCCCGGCAGTTGTGATAGGTACGGCGTCTATGCCTTTTATATATAAATTTATGCTTGGCGACTATCAACGCCACAGAATAAACGTATTTATGAATCCCGAAATGGACCCATTGGGTAACGGTTATAATGTAATACAATCTAAAATTGCGGTAGGCTCGGGAGGTATTTTCGGTAAAGGTTATCTTCAGGGAACGCAGAATCAGCTCGGATTTCTGCCTGCAAAGCATACCGATTTTATTTTCAGTACGATTGCAGAGGAAGAGGGCTTTATAGGAGCGGTAATAGTTGTGTTCCTTTTGTTCTTCATAATAGCAAGATGCTTTGCGGTTGCATCAAGGAGTAAAAATGAGTTCGGAAAGTTTATTGCCGCAGGCGTTGGGGCGATGCTTCTTTTCCATACTGCGGAAAATGTGGGTATGTGTATCGGACTTATGCCGGTTACAGGAATTCCGCTTCCGTTTTTCAGCTATGGTGGAACATCAATGCTGACCAATCTTGTTGCGATAGGACTTGTATTGTCTGTATCAAGGAGAAACAAAGGGACGATGTATTTGTAAAGGGGTATGAAGTTATGACAAAAACCGTGCTTGTGACGGGTGCATCGGGCGGAATAGGGAGTGCTGTGGCAAGACTTTTTGCGGAAAAGGGTTATAATGTCGCAGTGCACTATCATACCGCAAAAGATGCGGCACAAATGCTTTGTGAGGAAATCGGTGCTATGGCGGTTTGTGCCGATATGACTAAAGAAGAAGAAATAAAAGCGATGATTGAAGCTGTAGAGGAAAGATACGGCGGTATAGATGTGCTTGTAAATAATGCCGGGATTGCAATGCAGAAAATGCTGTGCGATACCGACAAAGCTGATTGGGACAGAGTTTTTTCCGTTAATATGACAGCTACCTTTCTTGCATCAAAATATGCAATGGAGGGAATGGTAAGAAGAAAGTTTGGTAAGATTATTAATATCTCGTCCATATGGGGCGAGGTTGGTGCATCCTGCGAGGTTGCATATTCGGCATCAAAGGCGGCAGTTATCGGCTTCACAAAAGCTCTTGCAAAAGAACTGTCTCTTTCGGGGGTATGCGTAAACTGTATAACGCCGGGTGTGATTGATACAAAAATGAATTCCATAATTGAACCTGAAATACTTGCTGAAATAGCATCGGAAATTCCGGCAGGAAGGCTTGGTGAGCCACGAGAGGTGGCAGAAGCGGTGCTGTTTCTGGCATCTGAAAAAAGCAATTATATTACAGGGCAGATAATTGGAGTTAACGGCGGAGAAAATATGTAAATTATAACAGATACGGTTAATTCTTTTAAAAAGAATCATACTGATATCTGTTTTTTTTGTTGCAATGTAGGAAAAAATAAGTAATTTTTGTGTAAAATTTTGTTGAAATTTGTTTGAAACTGTGTTATAATTGTATAAAATATATTTTGGAGGGAAGTAAAATGGAAAATGCTTCAATTTTTGCAGGTACCGTATGGTCAATTCTGCCGCCGATACTTGCAATCGGACTCGCACTGATTACAAAAGAGGTTTATTTCTCGTTGTTGCTCGGTATACTGACCGGTGCACTTTTGTGGTCAAACGGTGCAATTTTAACAGCACTTCTTAACACTATTGACGTGATGGGTGCTTGTATAGGGGACAACTTTGCGATAGTTGTATTCCTTGTACTTTTAGGAATGATTGTTGCGCTTGTAACAAAATCAGGTGCTTCTGCTGCTTACGGAAAGTGGGCATCAAAGGCAATCAAGTCAAAAAGAGGAGCATCGTTGGCTACAATTGCTCTTGGATGTCTCATATTTGTGGATGACTATTTCAACTGTCTTACAGTCGGAACAGTTATGAGCCCGGTTACGGACAGATATAAAATCAAGCGTACTAAGCTTGCATACATAATTGATGCAACAGCAGCTCCGGTTTGTATCATAGCTCCTATTTCATCATGGGCGGCGGCTGTTTCGTCATCGCTTCCCGAGGGTGCTTCTATTGACGGTTTCACTTTGTTTTTAAGAACAATTCCGTTCAATTTTTATGCTTGGCTCACAATTTTGATGCTTTTGTTCGTTACAATCGGAAACTTTGATTTCTCAAAGATGGGCAAATATATAAAGGAATACGAAACGAAGGAAGAAATACTTACTGCTGTTGAAAAGCAGGAGCAGAATTCAAAGGGCAAAGTAATAGATATTTTAGTTCCCATTATTGCGCTTATTGTACTTTGCGTACTTGCAATGCTTTATACAGGCGGTTTATTCAGCGGTGAGGGTATTGGTATAATTGATGCATTTGCAGACTGTTCATCGGGACCGTCACTTGTATTGGGTGGAATCGGTGCGTTAGTAGTTACTGCACTTTTGTATTTGCCGAGAAAGATAATATCTTTCAAAGACTTTACAGAGAGTCTTGCAACAGGTGCAAAGGCTATGGTGCCTGCAATATTGATTCTTACATTTGCATGGACACTTTCAACTATCTGCGGCGATTATCTCAATCTCGGAACATATGTTGCAGGCGTTGTAAATTCACACCTCACACCGTTCTTGAGCTTCTTGCCCGCATTGTTCTTCCTTATCAGTCTTGGTCTTGCGTTTGCAACCGGTACTTCATGGGGAACATTTGCAATCCTTATTCCGATTGCTGTTGAAGTATTTGCATCAAATGAGGCAACACTTGTTATCGGCGTAGCTGCGATTCTTGCAGGTGCAGTTTGCGGTGACCATATTTCACCGATTTCCGATACAACAATTATGTCATCAACAGGTGCTGAATGTAACCATATCGACCATGTATCTACACAGATTCCGTATGCAATGTTAGTTTCTGCATGTTGTTTTGTCGGATACCTTCTTTCAGGCTTTACCGGCAACGGCTGGCTTGGACTTATTGTTGGTACAGTAGCGCTTGTGGCTATACTTTCTGTTATTGCTGTTAAGGCTAAAAAAGGTGCTAATGCTTAAATAAAATCGCATAAAACGGGCTTTAAAAATCCCTTAAACCAAAAAAAGAGAACTCAACAAACAGGGTTCTCTTTTTTTTGTGGTGCACCGCAACATTATTCTTAGATTACATTAACCTGACACATCTTCATTGTAGTAAGTGCCGCATTGTGGCTTTCGGGGGTTACTCCTGCGCAGCAGCTTTCATCAACACTCACCTTTGTTTCGAGGAAGTTTGCTTTGAGTAAAAGTGCATTCGATACAACGCAGATATCAGTGCAAAGGCCGATTAGCTCGATTTCGATTTCGTCGGGGTTATAGTTTGCTTTTATGTATTCAGGCAGCTCGGTTGAGCCAAAGGTTGGCTTTTCTATTGCTTTGTACTGCTTTTTATCGATTGCTGCCTGAACATTGCGATCTAGCTTCCAGCCGTCGGTATTCTTTATACAGTGTGGAACGGGAAGGTTTTTTCCTTCGAGAGTTTCCATATAGTTTTCGGGGTGAGTGTCGTATGTCACAATTATGTCGCCGTCAAAGCTTTCTATTTTTTTTACAACATTGTCTACGATTGCGACAGCTTCTTTTGAGCCGAGTGCACCGTCAACAAAATCCTTCTGCATATCTACTACGATTAATAATTTTTTCATATGTACATTAACTCCTTAATAATTATCAGTCTTATTATATCACGAGAATAATATTATGTTAATACTTTTCGCTCAAAAATATAAAATATTTTTACTGTAGGTAGGTTTTGTATGTATGAGTAAAAGAAATATAGCTTTATTTGAGAAGGTAATATGTACAAGGTTATAAAATCCCGGACGTTGCATAAATATAGAATAAATATATTTATGAAAAGAGGGGTTTTATGAAAAGCAGAGTCAGGGGGATTGTAAAGGGTACGGTGTTTTCTCTGGCGATAACACTTTTGCTTGCTGTGTTGCTTGCAACTGTTATGTATTTTTGTACTTTGCCGGATATTCTTTGTGAAATATGCGTTTGTATGGCAGGGGCACTCTCGTGCATTGTGGGTGCATTTGCGGTGGCAAAAGCTAACGGAAGCCGAGGACTTTTAATGGGCGGTTGTGTTGGGATTTTGTACTTTTTAGTACTTGCTTCGGCATCGGTTATTATAACAAAAAGCCTGTCGTTATCAACGCATAATGTGATAATGCTTGCTTTGTCGCTTTTTTCGGGTATGCTTGGCGGCGTGCTTGCTATGCCGAGAGACTAAAATATACATATAACGCAAAAGACCTGCAAAAAGTCACGACATTAGTTTGAAGTGTCGGTATTTTTGCAGGTTTTTTTATGTTACCCTTCATTAACGAACAGAAGAAAAGCGATTGCGGCAATAAGAAGTTTATCGTCGCAATTGTCAAGAAATAGTATTAATAAAACTGCAATAAGTATCATATCATCCGATTCTAATCTCGACAGAATGCCTGTGTGGCTTTTATCTTCTTTTTTGACTGCACTGCTTTTTTCGCATACCTCTATAGGAGGCTTTGCGGGTGAGTGAGGTACAGGCTTAGGCATATCGTTATAGCTGTAATATTTTCTGTACATATGGGCTTTCATACCTTTCCGCCCGCATACTCAGGCAATCCGTTTTATTGCGGGCGATAAAACGCAGAGCTATTTTATTTAAAAAGCTGAGAGAACTTTGTGATATTTAAAAGTCGTATAGCATCGTCAATTCCCTTTTGCCTTGAAGAGCGCATGTACGGCTTTAATGACATAAGAAGCTGGGACCTTGTATCATTTGGCAAAGATAACTCATTTGCAAGGCTTTTTAACTTCATTATCTGTCCGAGACCATCCTCGGCAGAGATTGGTACGGGCTTGGGTTGTGTACTTGCAGGCACTACTTCCTGTGCATCGCTTTGTTGGTCGTTACTGCTGTCGGTCATTGAATTAAGAGCGCCGAGTGCCGCTCGGATTTTTCCTTCTGCATCGTCGCCGAGTATACTTTTTAAAGTATCAATCATATCAGCCATTGTATCATCCCTTCAATAAATTCATAAGCTGTTTGGCATCAAGCCCTTTTAGCTTACTTACATCCGATTTCTTTATTTTCTCACGAAGCTCGGCTGTGTCGGTCTTTAAAAATTCGTTCAAAAGTCGGTTTTTGTCCGCCTCCGACAACGCACCTACTAACTTTTTCGCCTCATCACTTTGTGCAAACTGTCTGATTTTTGCGCTGTCTGCACCCGAAAGCAGGCTTTCAAGCTTTTTATTTATATCATTCATATAAAATCACCTCTTTATATTATATGATAAATCATCAAAAGCTTTACAAAATTATAAAAAAATGATATAATACACAGAAGCTTTATGATAAGGAATGTTGTTTATGAAGATAGGAAACGTGAATATAGAGAATAATATATTCCTTGCACCGATGGCAGGTGTGACAGATCGTGCTTTCAGGCGTATATGCCGCAGATGGGGAGCAGGTATGACGTATACAGAGATGGTTAGTGCAAAGGGAATGTACTATAAGGATAAAAAAACGCCGGAGCTTCTTGCAAGAGATGATGACGAAAAGCCGTCGTGTGCACAGATTTTTGGCAGTGAGCCTGACATAATTGAAATTGCGGCTCCTATGTCTCTGGAGTACGGGGCGGATATTCTTGATATTAATATGGGATGCCCTGCTCCGAAGATTGTGTCAAATGGTGACGGCTCGGCACTTATGAAAAATCCCGAGCTTGCGGTAAAGGTTGCGGCAGCGGCCGTTAAAGGTGCAGGCAATACGCCGGTTACGGTGAAAATGCGTGCGGGATGGGATAAGGAAAATATTAATGCAACAGAGCTTGCCAAACGCTTTGAAGCTGTCGGAGTGAGTGCGGTTTGTGTACATCCGAGAACGCGTGATATGTTCTACAGCGGTGAGGCGGATTGGAGCATAATTAAAGAGGTTAAGGATGCTGTCGGAATCCCCGTTATCGGAAGCGGTGATATTTTTACAGCAAGAGATGCGGTAAGAATGATAGAAACAACGGGTTGCGATGCCGTTATGGTAGCAAGGGGAGCAGAGGGAAATCCTTTTATTTTCAGACAGATAAAAGAGCTGGTCGAAACGGGTGAGGTGAAATTTTTTCCGACACCTGAGGATAGAATACTCGAGGCACTTAATCACGCAAAAGAGCTTGTTCGGGAAAAAGGCGAAGTGCGTGGTATAAAGGAAGCGAGAAAACATCTTGCGTGGTATATAAAAGGCGTGCCCGGTGCAGGCACTTTAAGAGTGCAGCTTTTTAGCGTTAATACTTTAAAGGATGTTGAGAATATCGCACAAGAGGCACTTTTAAAGGTAAAATAAAGAAATTGCAAAAAACTATTCCCAAAAACAGATTTATATAGTATAATGATAGTATAATATTTAAGCTTGCGGGTAAATGGAGGATTATGATGAGGATTGAAAGGCTGGAGGGTAACCGTAAAATAAGGGTGCTGCTTTCTGAAGATGATTTGAATGAAATGAATATAAATATAAAGAGAATGACTCCCGACTCTCCCGAGCTTCATAGATTTTTGTTCAGGATTATGGAATATATAAAGAGGGAAACGGGGTTCGTTGCAGAGCACGGACAGGTGATGGTTGAAGCATCACCTCAGCATAACGGAGTTATACTTACTGTTACGAGGATTGAACAAAGAAGCGAGATTGCAAGAAGGAATATTAAGTCGGTAAGAGCAAGAAGAAAGATAAGAAAACAAACGGGTTTTATATGCAGGTTCTATGATTTTGATGCTATGTGCAGATATTTTGCCGCATCAGATCTTTCGGAGGATTTTTGCGGAAGTCTTTATGAGTATGAGAATGAGTTCTATCTCTCAAGCTGTGTTTATCCGAAATATATAACGGAGTTTGCCGAAATGACCGACCGAGGTATTGAAGGTGAGTTGTTCTTTAAAGAGCACGGAAAGCTCGTGGCAGAGGGCGAAGGACTAAAAGTTATGATTGAAAATGTAAAAAATCTTAATTAGGACTTGAAATAACCGTAAATATTTGGTATAATGTATTTTAATCGGTTTGTGTGCGTGTAAGTGCACAGCTGAGTAAAAGATTAAAGACAGACAAAGGAGAAAAGAATTATGTTCGGTTTTGTAAGAGCTTTTGCAACGGCGGCAAGTGATGCTGCAGCAGGAGTAGGAGTAGCAGGTGGCGGTTCGGCTGTACAGCAGGGCGCTGATGCGGCAGGAGCAGCAGGTGCGGCAGGCGCAGGCGGCGGAATTTTGGCAATGCTTGTTTCTATGGCTCCGCTTCTTTTGATGATTCTGGTTATGTACTTTATTATGATCAGACCTCAGAGAAAAAAGGAAAAGGAATTAAGGGCACAGATTGCGGCAATGAAGGTTGGCGATAAGGTTGTTACAATCGGTGGTATCTGCGGTAAGGTTGTAAGAATAAAGGACGACTATGTGTTCATTGAATCAGGCAATGTAGGCACTCCTGATGAAAAATCAGTAATCAAGTTTGAGCGTAGTGCAATCAAGGCTATTGAAACAATTCACGCATAAGAGAATTTAATAAAGAGAAAATGTAAAGGCTTCGGAGAATGTGAGTTTCTTCCGAAGCCTTGTTTTATTCTGAGTATTTATTTGTTATAATAACATCGTTTTCGGAAAGTGTTGTATTTCCGTCGGGAATTATAAGCTTGTTTTTACGTTTAATCATAAGTATAAGCTCGTCGGGATTTGAAACCTCAAAAATTCGTTTGCCGCACCTTGTATCGGATGCAGTGACTTTGTTTTCAAATAGGTGTATGCCGTCAAGCTTTTCGTGAGACCTGCCGCATAGGATTAATTTGTCAGACGGTTGCAGGATAGTGTTACCCTTTGGAATAATCTTTTCGCTGTCCCTTACAATCAAAGCGGCGATTAAATTTCTGGGAAGATTTAATTCTTTAAGTGTTTTGCCGACCCAGTGGTGTTCATCCGATACTGTCAGTTGTATGAAGCTTACCGGAAGCTCGTCGGAATAGTCGGAGAAGGTTTTCATAACGTCGCCTGCCGGATCAATCATATTAAGCTTCTTTGCAACAAAAGGAATAAGACTTCCCTGAATAAGTATCGAGAAAAGAACAATGAAGAACACTATATGAAATATGTCGTTGTCCGTAACAGCAGGGCTCACCACTGTCATAATCGCAAAAACGATTGATGCGGCACCTCTCATTCCGGACCAGGAGATAAGAAGCTGTTGTTTTATACTGCATTTTGCCGGGGTGAGTATAAGTGATACGGCAAGCGGACGTGCGACAAAAGTAAGAAACAGTGCAATGCAAAGTGCAGGGAATGCTATTTTTCCAAGCTGGGACGGGAATGACAAAAGTCCGAGAAGGAAAAAAAGAAGCATTTGCATAAGTCCTGTTATACCGTCGAAAAAGTGAATAAGGGATTTTTTGTTCTTTATCTGATTGTTTCCGAGTATGATTCCACATATGTAGGTTGCAAGATATCCGTTACCGCCGACTAATGAGGGAAGAGCAAAGGATAAAAGTGCAATTGCAAACATAAATATTCCGTCAAAGCCCTCGGTTATAAAAGAAAACCTTTTAAAGATAAACAATGCAAGATATGCTATCAAAACTCCTGCAATTACGGCGTATACAACCTGTGCAAAAAGCATATATGCCATATTGGATGCGGTTACATTACTGCTCATAAGTGTAAGTATTATAACGGTCAGCATATAGGAAAACGGGTCGTTTGAACCACTTTCCATTTCGAGGATAGATGCAGTGTTATACTTTAGTGCAAGCTTTTTAGAACGAAGGATAGAAAAGACAGATGCCGCGTCTGTCGAGCATATAACGGCGCCTATTAAAAAACTTTCGTATCCGCTTATCTTCAGAAAGAATTTACAAAACATTCCCACAAAAGCGGCTGTTAAGACAGTTCCGAGGGAGGATAGAAGCACTGAACGCCCTGCCACCTTTTTTGCCTCGGTTAAGTTTATTCCGGCACCGCCGTAGAACATAATAAATATAAGTGCAATAGAACAAATCTGCTCTGCGGCTTTATAATTTTCAAAGGGTATTTTAACAATACCGTCGGAACCAAAAAGCATACCGAGAACGATAAATGCCAAAAGAGCGGGAATTCCGAGCCTTCCCGATACGCGGCTGAATAAAACGCAAACGCCGATAATTACTGCGGCAGTGAGTAGGTATAATGCCATTTTTTACTTTCCTCCAATAAAAATACGGGTAAAGATTCTTACCCGTATAAATTATATCAGTATTTTAATATTTTGTCAATCGCACAATTTGTAAGGTTTTGTCGCACAAAGCAAAGTTTTTTAGGAGTAGCCGTACCATAATCCCCGAAAAAGCCGGAGCCCTTTATAACAGGCTCTGCACCTAACAAGTGGGGGGTGAACGATAAAGACTTGGTATTTATGAACACTTTAATTTCCGTATTTTAAATTATTCTGAAAGGTGCCGATTGGGGACGTCAGACTGTGTAAAAACTCAAATTATTATTGCAATCATTTGGGTTTCAATGATTTTTCGGTATGGAAAACCGTAAAATCGGAGCACATATTTCCCTTGCACACGTGCCCGATTTTAGCTCGACAGCCGCATGAGTTGC
>JAZRMB010000029.1:0-3368 GCA_045647245.1 Clostridia bacterium | reverse complement strand
GATTTGTCATAGGGCGTGCGTCAGCACGTTCATTTTTACCCTTGACTAATCGCAGACGAGCATTTACAAGCTTTCCGGCGAAAATCTGCGATATTTTGTGAAATTATTATGCCATTCTTTCATTTTAACTTTACACTACCTAATAATATGGGCGACCTGTGCGGTCGCCCGAAAATTACCAATTATATATTATTCGCCGTGGCTTAAAAGTCCGATTGAAGTAAGCGGCCATAGTCTTACGGCACATTTTCCGAAGATGGCATCAATGGGAACTTCTCCGAGGTCAGAAGAACGAGAGTCCTTGCTTTGCGGACGGTTATCGCCTAAAACAAACACACAGCCTTCGCTCACAGTGAAGGGGAACTCCACTTTCGGATCGTACGTTGATGTTACGTTATTGTAGTAGGTGCTCTCATCAAGTAATTTGCCGTCAACGTAAACCTTGCCGTCAGCTCTGTTTATATCCACTACCTGACCGGGCATTGCTATAATTCTCTTAACATAGTATCTGTGTTTGAGATTCTTTGGTGCCTTTATATAGCCTATAAGCTTTTCAATTCCGTTGTCTGCTCCGATTTCTTCATAATATTCCGCTCTGTCTTTGAAGGTCGAATCGAGAACGATAATGTCCTGCTGTTCAGGCTTGTAGCCGAGTTTTGTAACAACAAGTCTGTCACCATGAACGAGGGTAGGGAACATTGACGGACCGTCAACCACTACAAGGTCAAATAAAAAGCTCTTGATGACAAATACAATGGCAACTGCTGCTACTATTGTATACAGCCATTCCAAAAGTTCCTTCTTGAGGTCAAATTTTGCTTTGCCTTCTTTGGCAACGTTGTTGATTTCTTCATTATTCATATATAATCAGTCCTTTCAGTGCGTTCTGCACACAGCATACATTATATCACGGATTTTGTGAGGATGCAATAATTTTTTTGGATAAGTTTTTATATAAGCCACCATAATTCTTCGTACTTTATTATTTACTCTTCATGTTTTACTGCCGAATGGTCTTCCTTGATATCGCCTCGTTTATATGCTTCAAGAAGATTTTTTAAATCTTCAATTTGCTGGATAAGCTCTTTGCCGGTATCTGTTTCGGCAATTTTGATGCGTGATTCCATTCTGTCGAATATCACCGAGGTGGAAACGATATCTTTATTATTTGTGATGGCATCGTTTCTGCCGACAAACGGCTCGTGGGATGCAATTCGCATACCCTGTGAATTGTAAATCAGGGTATAGCCTGCAATTCCCGTTGTGGGCTGATAAGCATAGCAGAAGCCGCCGTCAATTACAATAAGCTTTCCGTTTGCCTTTATCGGGGTTTCGCCGTCTTTTGACTTAACGGGAACATGGCCGTTTATTATATGACAGTGTGAACCGCTAAGCCCGAAGGAGGAGAGAATATCGGTACATACCTTTTCGTCCTCATAATAGGTATAATACGCATTTTTCTTTTCCGTCCATGATGATTTGTCGTCGATAAGAAGTCTTTCAAAGGTTGTAATTTTATCTCTGCCGAAAAGCGGTGAGTGTCTTCCGCACCATAAATACCAAAGGAAATCAATTCCGTACTGCTTGTCGCTGCTTCCGGGTTTTGCGTAGTAGCCCTGACGTGCAACTCTGTCTGCGTAGTCAAGAAAGTCCTTTCCAGACAGATTCATACAGCCGGTAGAAAATTCCATCAAGCTGCCGTCTTCATTCATCGGTATACAGCCATGGAACATAAGGTTTCCGTTAAAGCATTTGTACAAGCCACCCTTTGAATAGAGGAATCTGACGTGCTTTTGCAGCTTTTCGCTCTTTCTGAAAGCATTTTTTAAGCTTTGCATAAGCTTTGCTTCGTCGGCGGAGAGGGTGTAGGGGTCTTTGGGGTCGATAGTCGGGAAATCTGTATCTTTAAGCGTGTATGTAACGCCGTCTATCTGCACCGTCTTTTTCTCATAATCAATTTTGTCAAGTAAGAGTCTGTCATTCATTCCAAACTCGGGGTGACGCTGTATCATTGCACCTTCAAGCTTGAAGAGTATAACGGCAATTGCCTTGTGCATTCTTGCACCGAGCTCCATGTCCTTTGCATCAACGGATGCTATGTTCTTTGAAGAAATTTTTGTTTTAAAACAGGACAGGTCGCAGTTTTCATACACCTCGTTAGCAAAAACCGCAAGAGGTCTTAAACTGATGCCGTACCCGGTTTCTATAACGTCAAGGTTGTTATATGTAATTGAATTATTAAGAACAGCCGCAATGCACGAACGGCTTCCCGTTGCCGCACCCATCCACAAGACATCGTGATTGCCCCATTGTATATCAACCGAGCGGTGAGCGATTAAAGAGTCCATTATAATATCTGCTCTCGGACCACGGTCGAATATATCGCCTACAATGTGCAGGTGGTCAACTATCATATTCTTTATAAGGTCGGAAATTGCGATTATGAACTCATCGGCACGGTCAATCTGTATAATGGTTGCAATTATATTTTCGTAGTAGGCTTTTTTGTCCTCCACATCCTCGGAGGTATGTAAAAGCTCTTCTATAATATCTGCATAGTCATCGGGAAGACAATGACGCACTTTAGAGCGTGTATATTTTGATGTGACGAATTTTGCTATCTCTGTAAGGGAATGAAGAGTCAGGCGGTACCACTCGTCGAGGTCTGATTCCTCCTCCTTGATTTCGCTTAATTTCTCCTCGGGGTAGTAGATTAAGGTTGCAAGCCCGGCTCTTGTCTTTTGTGACATACTGTTACCGAAAAGAATGTCAACCTTTTCACGGATTGTGCCTGAGGCGTTGTTTAAAATATGAAGAAATGCCTCATATTCGCCATGAATATCCGACATAAAATGCTCGGTTGGTTTGGGAAGATTCAGTATGGCATTCATATTTATAATTTCGTTGCTTGCCGACTGAACGGTCGGATACTGACGTGCAAGCATTTTGAGATAACGGATATTGTCAGGTAATTTCTCCGGCATATTATCAATCCTTTCCTACTATATCTTATATATAATTATATCATTATTCTATTTTATTTACAATATCAATTTTAATAAATATAAAATGGAGGTATTTGTGTTTTTGGTTAAAAATAACTAAAAAATGTCCTTATATTTTACATATACAGCAGCATATTTTTGTTTTGATGGTTGTTTTTGGGGGTAAATATTATTTAGAATACTTTTTTTGAGAAAATGATATTTACAGCTTTTTGCGATTAAATAAGGTAGTGTAAAGTTAAAATGAAAGAATGGCATAACAATTTCACAAAATATCGCAGATTTTCGCCCGAAAGCTTGTAAATGCTCGTCTGCGATTAGTCAAGGGTAAAAATGAACGTGCTGACGCACGCCCTATGACAA
>JAZRMB010000028.1:0-82620 GCA_045647245.1 Clostridia bacterium | reverse complement strand
CTTTGGAAAAATATTTTTGCGAAAGTATAAAATGACACCACTTCAATATAAAAAATGGATGCGTTCCGAAGCAATAATGTAAAAAATAATAACAAAGAAGGTTTGTATTTTGATTATCTCGAAAGAATACATTGAAGTGTTTAAATTATATATTGATGCCAAAAATGAGCTACAAAAAAAAGAAAAGTTTCACGGTGAAACTTTTCTTTGAGAGCAAATGCACCGCTTATAATCATTGTATCAGAATATACCGTCTTTTCTGGTGGAGCGTTCCATTGGGAACATTAAGTCGCTAACGCTAATGAAGTACTGCGGCACATTTAGAACGCTTCGCTTCATAAATCTATGTTTTATGTTATACTTAATATTAAGTGTTTTCAAAAAATAATGTTAATTTCACCCGGAGTGTACAGGCGGCAAAACGTGAATTCAAAAGAGGAGGGACGGGAAAATGCAGGAACATAATATAATGAAGAAAATTGATATAAAGCTTTTATATACTGTGTTTGAAGTGTTTTATGACGGCGGATTCAGCTTTGACGGCGAAAGCCATGATTTTTGGGAAATTGTATATGTAATAGACGGTGTGGCAGAGGTGTCGGCAGACGGTAACGTATACCGCTTAGGTGAAAATCAGATGATTTTCCATAAACCGATGGAATTTCACAAGCTGTGGACACCGCAGGGTGAGCATTCTCATCTTTTTATTCTTTCTTTTGTTGCAGATGGTGATGCAATGGATGAGTTCAGGGACGGCGTTTTTTTTCTGAATAATGAACAGCAGGCACAGATGATGAGATTTATTGATTATTTTCGTAAGGTGTCAGAAAAAAAACGGTATACCGAGCCTACGTCGGAATATATTTCTCATATGTACGACACACCCTATTTTTCACAACTTGCAGGGAATTGTCTTGAAACACTTCTTCTTATGCTTCTTGAGGACAGCAAGAAGGTGCCTGCATTAAGGCATAACGAGGCGGTAGAACTGTATAATCGGATAATCAGACTTATGCAGGATAATATATGCGGACATTTATCTCTGCCTGAGCTTGCAAGAAGGTGTAATATAAGCGTTTCTACACTTAAGAATATTTTCTCAAAGTATTCAGGCTACGGTGTACATAAATATTTTATAAAGCTCAAAATTAATAAGGCGATTGAGCTTTTGAGGCTTGGCAACAGCGTCACGGCTATAAGCGAGGAGCTTGGATTTACTAATCCAAATTATTTCAGCTTTGTATTCAAGCGGGAGACGGGATATTCGCCGAGAGGGTATGTGACACATTTTGACGGAAGATAATTCATATGATAAGAAATAATAAAGGCAGAGGACACAAACAATCCTCTGCCATTTTGTTATTTTGCGGTGTTTATTACAACGTGATTAAAGGTGGGAACAAGATTTCTCAACTTATTAACTACAAGGTCGCTGTCGTTGCTGTCTGCGGCATCAAACAATGCGTTAAGCTGTGAGATAAAGCTTTCGGGTTCTATATCTATTTGCTTTCCGATAAATATTTTATTATTTTCGGTTTTTGAAAGCCCTTCTTCGTCCATAAGAAGCTCTTCAAACAGCTTTTCGCCGGGGCGTAGTCCCGAAAATTCAATTCCGATATCAACATACGGTTCCTTGCCGTGAAGTCTTATAAGGTTTTCTGCAAGAGAAAGAATTTTTACCGGCTCACCCATATCAAATACAAATATCTCGCCGCCACGTGCCATTGCACCTGCCTGGAGTATCAGTGATACTGCTTCGGGTATGGTCATAAAGTATCTTATAATATCGGGGTGGGTTACTGTGACAGGGCCGCCCTCTGCTATCTGTTTTTCAAACAGGGGAATAACAGAGCCGTTTGAGCCAAGCACATTTCCAAACCTTACGGCTACAAAATCTGTAACAGAGCCTCGCTGTGCAAAATACTGAGCAACCATTTCACAGCATCTTTTTGTTGCACCCATAACATTTGTCGGGTTAACCGCCTTGTCGGTGGATACAAGCACAAACTTGTCGATGTTGTATTTTTCGGCAAGCATTGCACAGTTATATGTTCCGCGTATGTTATTTTTAACAGCCTCCTCGGGGTCATCCTCCATAAGCGGTACGTGCTTATGTGCGGCGGCGTGGAATACAATCTGCGGCTTTAACGTGCTGTAGATCTTGTCCATCTTGTCAAGATCTCTTACCGATGCAATATGTACTTCAAGGTCGAGTGTGTTCTGATACTGCCTTTTGAGTTCCTGCTGTATTGCATATGCGTTGTTTTCGTATATATCTACTATTACGAGCTTCTTTGGGTTATATGATGCAACCTGACGGCAAAGCTCTGAGCCAATTGAACCGCCTCCGCCGGTAACCATACACACACTGCCGTTTATAAGTGTTTTGCTTTTTTGACAGTCCAGCTTTATTACATCTCTGCCGAGTAAATCTTCGATATTGATTTTCTTCGCCTGAGAGAGAAGGTTGTTCATATCCATTGATTCATGGATATAAGGCAGATTTTTGACCTCACAGACGGTTTCTGCACATATACCGAGAATTCTCTTTTTTGCTTGTGCGCTAAGCGACGGAATTGCAATGATTATTGTTTCTACATGAAGCTTTTCAGCAATGCGCGGAATGTCTTTTGCGATGCCTGAAACAGGAACGCCGCGTATCATTCTGCCCCTTTTTTCGGGGTCGTCGTCTATTATTGCAACAGGGATGTACGGGCTTTTATCACTTGTCTGCATTTCCTCGATAATGCGATTTCCTGCATCACCGGCCCCGACAACCATTGCTCTTGTTTTCTTTATAGCTGTGTTTCTTGACGAAATATAGCGGAAAAGAACATTATAGCAAATGCGGCATCCGACAATTCCGATTACGGAGAGAAGAGTAATTAATATTGTTATAATATCCG
This sequence comes from Clostridia bacterium, assembly GCA_045647245.1. Taxonomy (GTDB): domain Bacteria; phylum Bacillota; class Clostridia; order UBA1381; family UBA1381; genus HGM11525. Next base: position 79,714 of record JAZRMB010000028.1, on the reverse strand, counting down.
AGTGGGATATTTTGCTGACAACTGCAATTGCATAATATACAAAAGCACCGCCGCCTATACCTACAATACAGCTGAGATAGTTGTTTGCAGATGCATATCTCCAGATATTATTGTACACATTCATACAAACCATACCAAGCATACAGCATAAAAACAGAACTGCTATACTGCCTTTTATGTAGAGAAAGGATATGTTTATATCCAATAGTACCCGAGTGATAAAGAATGCAAGAATTGTTGCGGCAAGCATTATTGCAAAGTCTATGCAAAACAGTATCAGTCTGCGTCGCTGACACAGAAATTCTATGTTCACATTGAACACTCCTTACTTATAATTTTATGGTATTGAAGTTACGATTTTTGCGGGATAATAAAAAATCCTGCAAAGTGCACGGCTTACCTTATTGTCTGCAAAAACGAACGGATAAGAAGCCAATGACAGAATAACGCCCAAAACAAGGTCTATGACCGAATGTTGCTTTATAAAAACTGTTGATAAGCAAATTAATACATTTGCTATGACATACAAAATCTTTATCATACAGCTTTTTATGCTCTCGCTTTTTAGTGCCGCAAAGCATACTGAGCATGAACCGATTACGTGTATGGAAGGACAAACGTTTGTGTTTGTATCATATCCGTACAGATTTGATATGAAATATGTACAAAGGCTGTCTGCTTCAATCGGCGGTCTTAATTCCTGACAAGTAGGGTAAATGATATACACAATCAGCGTTATGGTGTGAGTTATAATTACCGACCAGGTATATTTTACGAAAGCGAGCTTGTCACAAAAAAAGAAATATGCCATAGTTCCGATTATGTACAAAAACCAGAAATAGTATGGAATAACAAAATATTCTATAAACGGTATTTTATCATCAAATGTTGAGTATACCGGATTGTATTCCCAAGTAGCGAAAAGCTCAAGACTCCAGAATACCGCACCCATAAGAGGCCAGTATAACAGCATCCATACATGGCGCCACTCCGGCAAAAGTGATTTTTTTATTGTTCTGAGAATCAATCAAATTGCGCCTCGTTTCCCAAAAAATAAGCGGCGTAAAAATCCGTTGCCGAATACCTTCCGCTCGCTCTATTATGCCATATTCCTTATCATTATAACATAGCTTTTATCGACAGTCAATAAAAAATTTAAATTAAATATTGAAATTATTGTTATTTTGTGCTATAATACCATAGACTTGTTTTATAATACAGTAATTTCAACTAAATCAATATGCATTAAAGACAGGGTTCTTATGCAGGAAAGGTTTGTAAAAATGGATATTAAACAGAATGCCAGCTTTATGGTTGACCACAGAAGGTTCGGAGAAGGGCTTTACATTTCACGTATCGATGCCGATGTGACGACATTTGATATGAGAACGAGAAAGCCGAATTCCGGAGATTATATGGATAATGTTACAATGCACAGCTTTGAGCATATGTTCTCTACCTACATAAGAAATTCGGAGCTTGATGTTTTGTATTTCGGCCCGATGGGATGCCAGACCGGCTTTTATCTGCTCATACGAAATGCCGATTCAAGTAAAGTTCTTACCGAAATTAAAATGGCACTCAATAAGATTATTTTACACGAAGCTGAAATTTTCGGCAATTCCGAGATTGAATGCGGAAATTACCTCACGCTTTCTTTGGAGAGTGCAAAGGTTGAGGCAGCACGCTATCTTGAAGCGTTAACGTCTGCTCCGGTAGATTTTAAATATTATTAATTGGGAGAGGCTGCTATATGATTGGAATAATAGGTGCAATGGATATAGAGGTGGACGGACTCAAAGCCGCACTGGAGAATCCTTGTGAAAAACAAATAGGTACAATAAATTTCTCAACAGGCTCAATTAACGGCTGTGAGGTTGTTATAGCAAAGGCAGGAATAGGAAAGGTAAACGCCGCAATCTGTACTGAGGCGATGATACTCGGTTTTTCTCCCGAGGCAATAATCAATACGGGCGTTGCAGGTTCTTTAACGCCGAATCTTAATATAGGAGACATTGTAATAGCTAACAGCGTGTGTCAGCACGATTTTGACACTTCTCCTCTCGGAGACCCTGTCGGCTTGATTCCTGAGGTTAACCTTGTAAAGATACCTGCGGATGAAAAAATCGTTTCATATCTTGAAAAGGCGGTAGGTGCGCAAGGTGTCAGTTATGAGGTTGGTACTGTTGCGTCAGGCGATGTCTTTGTTGCAGACAGCAAAGTAAAGGATAAAATTGTTAATAACTTTGGCGCATATGCGGCTGAGATGGAGGGTGCAAGCATTGGCCATGTTGCGTATTTAAACGGCGTGCCCTTCGGCGTACTTCGTGCACTTTCAGACAGTGCAAATGAAGGCTCTTGTTCCGATTATCCTGCATTTTGCAAAAAGGCAGCAGAGGTTTCGATAAATGTTATAAAAGAATTTTTAAGACTTTACGCAAAATGATAAAAAGCGGAGGCTGTGGCAAAAATATGAAATGTTTTTTGCCACAGCCTCCGCTTTATGTGTATTGTGAAATTATTCAACAGATTCAATTAATGCGTAGTTTCCGTCCTTACGCTTGTATACGACGTTCATTTCATTGGTAGTTGAATTTTTAAATACGAAGAAGCTGTGTCCCAAAAGCTTCATCTGTAAAACTGCCTCCTCCGGGGACATTGGCTTTACCTGAAATCTTTTTACTTTAACGATTTTATACTCATCCGTATCCTCGCCGCCTGTATAGCTTGCACCGCTTAAAAGCATTTCATCCGAAATTGCTTCTCGCTTTATCTTGCGTTCGAGTCTTGTTTTATTCTTTCGGATCTGGCGTTCTATGAGGTCAACCGATTCGTCTGCGGCGGCTTTTATATCAATGTCAGTTACTTCGGCTCTGTAAATCATACCGCCGGCATAGATTGAGACCTCTATATATTCCTTATCCTTGATGGTGCCTGCTACAATTCTTGCTTCTGGCTCATCCTTGAAAAACTTATCAAGCTTTGAAAGTTTTTTCGTGATATACTCGTTTTCGGCTTCCGTCAAGGTAATTTTTCGTGTCAGAATGTTGAACTTCATAAAATCATCTCCTCGTTGTTGTATTGAAAGTTCATAACCCTTTCATTATATATTTACCACATTTTGAGCCTTTTAAAACATTTTTCTTGCAAAAAGGCACATAATTTAGTATAATTACATTATATTAAAATGGGTTTTTACACAGTCTGCTATCCCCTACAAAATGGCAATAAAACAAACACTTTTACAATCAGCTGTGTGCAGTCAGAATTAAGGAGGCTTCGCTTATGCCGGGCGTTATAATGACAACTGTTATTTTTGGGATAATGAGTATGCTTATATACTTAACCTATATTCCGCAGGGAGTGAAGGTTGGAAATGGTAAAATAAAAGAAAAAAGCGGCAGAGCGGGACTTTATGCTGTTCTTTTTGTCGGAATCATCGCAAGGTATATCGGAGCATTTTTTGAGTATGGCCACTCAACCGATATGAACTGCTTTACGGCGTGGGCTTTAAGAATGGCAGATGTCGGGCCGTCGGGCTTCTATTCACCCGATGTATTTACCGATTATCCGCCCGGGTATATGTACATTCTGTGGTTAATAGGTAAAATCAGAGAGCTTATACCGATGAGTGAGACCGTTTTCGGAATGCTTTTGAAAACGCCTGCGATTGTTGCCGATACCTTGACGGCGGCATTAATATACAAGCTTTCAACGCAAAACTTATGGAATTACGCATCTTGTGTTATGGCGTTTTTTGCAGTTATAAACCCTGCAATTTATATAAATTCCGCAATGTGGGGACAGGTGGATTCTGTCTTTACTCTTCTTGTGATTGTATGTCTTTACCTCATTACCGAAAAAAAGCTGATTCCGTCATTTTTTGTATTTGCCGTCGCTATAATTGTAAAGCCTCAGGCACTTTTCTATACTCCCGTTATACTTTTTGCGATTGCCGAGGAGACAATTTATCCGAAAGCCGATATAAAAAAGCTTTTAAAATATATAGCGTGGGGCTTGACTGCGGTTGCATTTGCCCTTCTCTTGTCGGTGCCGTTTGGTGTGGATAAGGTAATAAGCCAGTATATCGGAACGCTTTCATCATATCAGTACAAGACGGTAAATGCATTTAATATGTGGTCGATGCTTGGCGGAAACTGGGAAAAGCTTACGCCCTTTGCATCACTTGTATCTACGCTTGCCATTATTCTTTCGGTACTTTATGCAATGAAGCTGTTTTTTAATATAAAGGGAAAGGATAAGTATTTTTATACTGCGGCTGTGATTTGTATCAGTGTGTTCGTTTTTGCAACAAAGATGCATGAAAGATATTGCTATCCTGCACTCATTTTTCTGCTTGCGGCGGTAGTGTTGAAGCCCAATATACTCACCTTCGGACTGTATACAGCGGTGTCGGCTTTGCAGTTTTTCAATACCGCGTCGGTATTTTATTTCTTCAATGAAAGCCTTACCGATTTTCACGATAAGCTTGAATTCGCAGGCGGTATAATTGCTGTTGCTTTGTTTGTACTGTTGGTGTACACATCATACAGACTTTGCGGAAAAAGAGAGACGAAGGATAAATCGACTATTGCAATTATTGACAGCACCGTAAAGGATTACGTGATAAATAAAAAGGATATTGTATTGATGGTAGCTGTCACCGTTATATATGCCGCTGTTGCATTTTATAACCTCGGCGATATGAAGGCTCCTGAAAGTGGTGTGATATTGGATAACGGTATGCAGAGTACGGAGCTTTCAAAAAGCTGTGATATAAAGAAAATAATGCTGTATCCCGGCTCGTACAATATTTCGACGGATAATGCCGTAACATTCACATTTTACGGTGCAAACGGCGAAAGCATAGAAGAAATTACTGTTGACGATGCATCGGTATTCTGCTGGTATGAAAAGGAAACAGATGTGAGGGACGCTTATTCCGTTAAAGCTTCGACAGGAGGAATGGCAGAGATTATTGAAGCGGCATTTATAAATTCCGACGGTGAATTGACGGAGTTTAAAGGTGAGTCTGCACTTTTTGATGAACAAGAGCTTGTGCCCGATGGTTACAGCTTTAAAAACAGCACATATTTTGATGAAATATACCACGCAAGAACGGCATATGAATTCATAAAGATGAGAAATGTATATGAATGGACGCATCCGCCACTCGGAAAGAGTCTCATTGCTGTCGGAATTGGCATATTCGGTATGAATCCGTTCGGGTGGAGATTTATGGGAACTCTTTTTGGCGTGCTGATGGTGCCTCTTATGTATATTTTTGCAAAGAAGCTGTTCGGGAAAATGAGCCTTGCACTCTTTTCGTCTGTGCTTTTCACCTTTGATTTTATGCATTTTGTGCAAACGAGAATTGCAACTATTGATGTGTATATAACCTTCTTTATTATGCTTATGTATCTGTTTATGCTTATGTATCTTAAAGAGGATATTTATAAAAATTTCAAAAAGCAAACCATATTTCTTGCACTTTGCGGCGTTTGTATGGGACTTGGGATTTCGTGCAAATGGACGGGTATGTATGCGGGTGCAGGGCTTGGAATACTCTTTTTTGCAAGGCTTGTAAGAGAGTATTTAGAGGCAAAAGTACAAAATAATAAGTTGGTGTTCTTCTCCTACACGAAAAAAATAATACCGCTTTGCGTAATCTTCTTTGTTATAGTACCTGCTGTAATATATATACTTTCCTATATTCCTTTTGTAAAAGCAAACGGCGGAGGCTTTGGTTCGATAATAAAAAATCAGATGGATATGTTTTCGTATCATTCGGAGCTTTCAGCAACGCACAGCTTTTCCTCAACGTGGTATGAATGGCCGATTATGACAAGACCTGTCTGGTACTATTCAAATACCATTTCGGACGGTATAAAGGAGGGGATAAGCTCCTTCGGAAATCCGCTTGTTTGGTGGAGCGGAATACCTGCGTTTTTCTATACTGCATACCTTGCAGTCAAAAGAAAAGACAGCCCAGGCGGCTTTTTGGCATTGTCCTATCTTGCACAGCTTCTTCCCTGGATGCCGGTTGCAAGATGCACATTTATATACCACTATTTCCCAAGCGTGCCTTTTGTTGTGCTTATGATAGCATATGCGGCAAAGATGCTTATAAAGGATGAATCGAAAAGAATAAAAATAATGGCTGTAGCAGGTGTTTTATCTATTCTTCTCTTTATAATGTTCTACCCGGTATTGTCGGGACAGGCTGTAAGCGTTGAATATGTAAAAAGCTTTCTTAAGTGGTTTGGTACATGGCAGTTAATTTAGTAAAGGAATGGTTTTAAATATGATAAGAGAAATTGAATCGGATATTATAACAAAAACGGTTGCCGAAATGTGTATTGAAGCAAACTGTTATATCGATAAGGGGATAAAGGCGGCACTTGAAAGGGCTACCAAAAGTGAGGAATCACCTGTAGGGCGTGAGATTCTCGAAAATCTTTTGAAAAATGCCCAGATTGCCGCAAGAAAAGAGGTTCCTATATGTCAGGATACGGGTATGGCAGTGTTCTTTGTTGAAATGGGTAAGGATGTGCATATATCGGGCAAAAATCTTACCGATGCAATAAATGACGGCGTAAGAGCGGGTTATACCGACGGGTATTTAAGAAAATCGGTGGTTTCCGACCCGATAGAAAGGGTAAATACGGACGATAATACGCCTGCTGTTATATACCTTGAACAGACAGACGGTGATAAAATCAAAATCACATACGCGCCCAAAGGCTTCGGAAGTGAGAATAAATCGGCACTTAAAATGCTAAACCCATCCGACGGTATTGACGGCGTTATCAGGTTTGTAGTAGAAACGGTGGACAAAGCAGGTGCAAACCCGTGTCCTCCGATGGTGGTAGGCGTCGGAATAGGCGGTACAATGGATAAGGCGGCGTATCTTGCAAAAAAAGCTTTAACAAGGGATATTGAGCTAAGAAACGAAAACCCTTTCTACAGTGAACTTGAAGAAAATCTTTTGGAAAAAATAAACCGCCTGGGCATAGGACCACAGGGGATGGGCGGCACAACAACCGCACTTGCAGTAAATGTCGAAACCTTCCCTACTCATATTGCCGGGCTTCCGGTTGCTGTTAATATAAACTGTCACGCAACACGCCACAGTGTGCGTGTGATATGATAAAATATGCACACAAAAAAGCAGTGTTTTGTTGCGTTGTACACAAGTATATACAAATTATAAAAAATTTTCGTTATAATGTTGTAATTAGAAGAGAATTATTGTATAATTATATGAGTGTATAATGGGGATTTTCCGAAGGAGGCGAAGGCGGTGTTTTTTAAAAATATAAGAGACGATGTAAGAGCGGTTTTAGAGCGTGACCCGGCGGCAAGAAGCTTTTTCGAGGTTCTTTTCCTCTATCCGGGCATTCAGGCTGTTATATCACACAGAGCGGCACATTTTTTCTATAAGCATAATATAAAATTTTTAGCACGCTGGATTTCGCAAAACACACGCTTCTGGACAGGAATTGAGATACATCCCGGTGCTACGATTGGAAAAGGTCTCTTTATAGATCACGGAATGGGCGTGGTTATAGGAGAAACAACCATAATAGGTGATAACTGCACGATATATCAGGGTGTTACACTCGGCGGTACGGGTAAAGAAAAGGGAAAAAGACATCCTACTATCGGAAATAATGTGATGATTGGAAGCGGTGCGAAGGTTTTAGGTCCATTCAGGGTCGGCGATAACTCCAAGATTGCCGCAGGCTCGGTGGTGCTTTCCGAGGTTCCCGATAACTGTACCTGTGTGGGTGCACCTGCAAGACCTGTAAAATGCAAGGGCGTAAAGATTGAGCCTGACCTTGACCAGGTAACGATACCCGACCCGATTACATCGCAATTGTGTACCCTTTCGGTGCATATTGCAAATCTTGAAAGAAAGCTCAAAGAGCTTGAAGATAAAAGCGACCAAGGCTAAATGAAAGGAATTGATATAAAATGAAAATATTCAATACCATGACGAGAAAAAAAGAAGAGTTTGTGCCGATGGATAAAAACGAGGTAAAAATGTACTCGTGCGGTCCTACTGTTTATGACTATTTCCATATCGGAAACGCAAGACCCTTTATAATATTTGACACAATGCGCAGATATTTGGAATATCGCGGATATAAGGTGAAGTTTGTGCAGAACTTTACCGATATAGACGATAAGATGATAAATCGTGCCAACAAAGAGGGTATAACGGTTGCAGAGCTTGCGGAGAGATTTATCGCAGAGTATTTCAAGGATGCAAAGGCACTCGGAATAAACGAGGCTTCTGTTCATCCGAGAGCGACTGATAATATTGAAGCTATCATAGACATAGTTAAAAAGCTTGAAGAAAAGGGCTATGCGTATAATGTTGACGGAAATGTTTATTTCAGAACAAAGAAGTTTTCTGAATACGGCAAGCTTTCAAAACAGCCTTTGGAGGATTTGGAGGCAGGTGCAAGAATAGATATCAGCGAACAGAAAGAGGATGCAATGGACTTTGCACTCTGGAAGGCACAAAAAGAGGGCGAGCCTGCGTGGGAAAGCCCCTGGGGTATGGGACGCCCCGGCTGGCATATCGAATGTTCTGCAATGGCTAACAGATATCTCGGCGAGACAATTGACCTTCACTCAGGCGGTCAGGATTTGATTTTCCCGCATCACGAAAACGAAATCGCACAGTCTGAATGTGCAAATCAGAAGCCTTTTGCAAACTATTGGATGCATAACGGCTATATCAATATAAACAATCAGAAGATGAGTAAATCACTCGGTAATTTCTTCACCGTAAGAGATATTGCAAAGAAGTATGACTATGAGATAATCCGCTTCTTTATGCTCTCGGCTCACTATAGAAACCCCGTAAACTTCAGCGACGAGCTTATGCAGCAGGCACAGTCGGCAGTAGAGCGAGTTTATACCTGCATAGATAACCTTGAATTTTTAAAAGAAAATGCAAAGGACAGACCGCTTAGCGAAAATGAAGAGGAATATATTAAAAATCTTGATGCACTTCGTGATAAGTTTATCGAAAATATGGACGATGACCTTAATACTGCAGGTGCACAGGCTGTAATATTCGATATCGTATATGCTGCAAATACCAAGCTTTCTCAAGATGGCGACAATGCTTTGACTCCGATTGAAAAGACGCTTGAGCTTATAGATGAGCTCTCCGGCGTGCTCGGACTTTTCCAGAAGCGTGAAAAGGAAATCGCACCCGAAGAAATCGAAGCTCTTATCGAAGCACGTAACAAAGCCCGCGCCGAAAAGAACTGGGCAGAGGCAGACCGCATAAGAGATGAGTTAAAAGCAATGAACATCGAGCTAAAGGATACGCCAATGGGTGTAAAGTGGAAGTATATTAATGAATAATGAAAAAAGAGCAATAGATTATGCACCGCTGTCCCTTGCTTATATAGGGGACGGGGTGTATGAGCTTTATGTAAGAAGCAGAATAATAAAAGAGCATCCCGACCTTCCTGCACACAAGCTGCACAAAGCGGCGATAAAATATGTAAGTGCCGAGGCGCAAAGCAGGAGCGTTGAAGCGATGATGGAGTATCTTACTGAGGCGGAAACTGCACAGTTTAAGCGTGGCAGAAATGCCAAATCTCCCACGTCGGCAAAGAATGCGTCGATTGTGGAATACAGACGTGCCACAGGATTTGAAGCTTTAATCGGTTTTTTGTACATAAATAAAAGCAATGAAAGGCTTGAAGAGCTGATGGCTATTGCGTTTGAAAATGCAAAGAAAGAATAAATTTTCGCAAAATGCGGATGTTTATATACCCGAAGATGATTTCGGGAAATGAGGAAAAAAGATATACGGAAAGGAAAGGTAAAATGGACAACAAGAGAAGGACAGAGCTTGCAATTATTGCAAACAAGGTCAGAAAAAATGCATTAACGGCAGTGTACAGTGCGGCATCGGGTCATCCGGGCGGTTCACTTTCCATTGCAGACGTAATGACACTTTTGTATTTCGAGGTTATGAATATAGACCCGAAAAATCCGAAATGGGAGGACAGAGACAGATTTGTGCTTTCTAAAGGTCATACAGCACCTGCACTCTATTCTGTGCTTGCAGAGAGAGGATTTTTCCCGTCAAGTGATATCCCCACCTTCCGTAATATAGGAAGCTATCTTCAGGGACATCCCGATATGAACAAGGTTCCGGGCGTTGATATGTCAACCGGTTCACTCGGTCAGGGTGTATCTGCGGCAGGCGGTATGGCATTAGCTGCAAAGCTTGATAATAAAGACTATAGAGTTTACACCGTACTCGGTGACGGCGAGCTTGAAGAGGGACAGGTATGGGAGCAGGCAATGTTTGCAGCACACTATAAGCTTGATAACCTCACAGCGTTTATTGATTTTAACGGTTTGCAGATTGACGGTGATATAACAAAGGTTATGAACCCGACTCCGATAGATAAGAAGTTTGAAGCATTCGGTTGGAATGTTATCGTAACAGATGCACACGATTTTGAAAAGCTTTTAGCGGCAATAGAAGAAGCAAAGGCAACAAAGGGTAAGCCTACAGCAATTGTTATGAAATCCGTTAAGGGTAAAAATGTTTCCTTTATGGAAAACAACGCCGCATGGCACGGCTCTGCACCCAACGAGGAGCAGTACAATCAGGCAATTTCAGAGCTTGATGCTATAATAAAGGAATTGGAGGCGAGCTTATAATGGCAAAGAAGGCAACAAGAGAATCCTACGGTGCGGCTTTGGCAGAGTATGGTCAGGATAAGAATATAGTAGTGCTTGATGCGGATTTATCCAAGTCAACAAAAACAGAAGTGTTTGGAAAAAGCTATCCCGAGCGTTTCATCAATATGGGTATCGCAGAGGGAAATATGATGAGCGTTGCGGCAGGTCTTGCTGCTTGCGGAAAAACAGTTTTCGCATCAACCTTTGCAATGTTTGCGGCAGGAAGAGCTTTTGAACAGATAAGAAACTCAATCGGCTACACAAATCTTAACGTAAAAATCGGTGCAACTCACGCAGGTATATCTGTAGGTGAGGACGGTGCATCCCATCAGTGCCTTGAGGATATCGCATTAATGCGTTCAATCCCCAATATGGTTATAATAAACCCGGCAGACGATATCGAAGCACGCCTTGCAGTTAAGGCGGCAATCGAGCATAACGGTCCTGTTTATATGAGATTTGGCCGTTTAGCTGTTGAGGATGTAAACCCCGATGACTATAAGTTTGAGCTCGGAAAGGGCGTACAGCTTAAAGACGGCGACGATGTGACAATTGTTGCAACCGGATTGATGGTTGGTATGGCATTAGAGGCAAGAGAAATGCTTGCAAAAGAAGGCATAAGTGCAAGAGTTGTTAATATCCACACAATCAAGCCGCTTGATACAGAAATAATTGCAAAGGCGGCAAGAGAGACAGGTGCTATAGTAACAGCGGAAGAGCATTACATAATGGGCGGACTTGGAAGTGCAGTTGCAGAAGCAACAGCGGCAACATTCCCCTGCCCCGTCAAAATCCTCGGCACAGACCGTTTCGGAAAATCAGGAAAGCCGGCGGAGCTTTTCAAAGAGTACGGCTTAACCCCCGAAAATATAGTAAATATGGCAAAAGAAGCTATCGCAATGAAAAAGTAAATTACATAAAAGCTGTCGGCAATTTAAACCGACAGCTTTTTTTCGACCGTGTCAAGGGAACGTCAAGCTGTGTGAAAATTAAAGCTTGAACAATTTAGCTCACTAATAAAACAACTTTGTAGGGAACGGGCTTGCTCGTTCCGCGGCTTTCGGCAGGAGCAAGCCCCTGCCCTACAATACCTTGCCACAAACAAGTGGTATGTTTTTGAAAATTCACCATATAGGGACAGTCCCTATATGGTGAATTTTTCTTTTTTCAGATACCTTCAGGTGAGAATACCTCAATTTCAATAATATACATTAAGTCTTCCCATGTTATGATACCTTTTCCGACAGAAACCTTGATTTGAGACATATTCAATGCATCAAACTGTTCCTTTGTTAATATACCTTCGAAATCTTCATAGGTATACATTCCGTATCTCTCTACATCCTGTTGCTTCTTTATTTCATCAATCTGCATTGAGTCATTGTGCTCAAACGGTGAAAGATATTCCAATCCGCGAACTGATGACGAAATTGAGAAAATGCCGTCTGTTATGAAATTATAATGTCCTGCTGTCAGTAATGACCAAGCCTCAATTTCATTTTCTTCAACAGTTACATTTTCAAGCACTACAGTTTCATATGAGCCGTCAGCTTCTTTCACGAAGCTGTGACCTATATATGCTTGTGCATCATTTGCATTAATTGCAACAAACTTTTTAAGGTCTTTATTATAATAACCATGTTCGTTCACAACTTTAGTTACAGTACCATCACTAAACTCCAACGTAACTACGGTATTGTTTTCAAGTCCGTGGTTTCTGATTACTGCTATCGGAGCTGTTGTATACTCACCCTTTTCAAAATCCCACACCTTGAGGGTATCACTATGCGTAAGCTCATCAATTCTCTTCTGCGAGCCGTCTGATAAGGTTACAAGTGTGTCGGGCGTGACACAACCACCACCACTACTACTTCCCAACGCCCATGTAACAGTCACATCTGTATCATTTGTAACGGTGCTACCATTGTTTCCCTTGTAGGATACGCTGGTAATAGTACATTTATTTTGACTGGATGTGGCTGTCGGTTTATTGTTAAGTGCACCTTCCGTAGTAAAGTAAACACTTCCGCTTGTGTTAATCTTTGCTGTCTTAGTGCCCGGACTGCTACCTGAAATTTTGCTCATATTAACGGTCAGTACTCTTCCGTCAGTGTAAGTTATTGTAATTGTAGATGCCGTAGTAAAAACATTTACACCTGAAGGAGTAAGAGTCGCCGAAGAAATATTGGATGATAAATTAACTGTAGTTCCTGTACCCTTATTATCATAATCTGTAACACTAATACAATCAAGGAATTTCACCCGAAGTTCATAATCGTTAAAATTTACGGTATTATATTCGCCATCTAACGCTGTTTTTGTAATATTGACTACAGCATTTTTAATATCTGCTGCTTTTACATCTAAAGTTAAAGGTACCCGAAGCTTTCTTGTAACTGATTTATTATCGACAGCTTTTCCGGTTGCATCATAGAAAAGATTATCATTTACTGTAAACTCAAGGGTATAAGCACCTTTAGCCACTAAAGTTACTACGTTATTTGTTGGCGTTAATTCATTTCCGGATTCGTTAATACATTTTGCAGTCACGCCATAATTTATGCCTGTATATTTGGATACAGTTACCAATTTGCTAATATCCAAAGTCAATGGGGCTTCTCCATCTTTGTACAATGCCGTAACGCCTTTTTTATCACCGTATAAATAACGTGTATCTTCTGCTCCATCATAGCTAATTTCCTGATCACCCAAATCGAAATTAAAACAGGATGCAACAAAATAGTCTCCCTGTTCGGTTGCCCTATCCGCATTTTCATAATCAGAATAAATCTGATTCGCGGTTGCATTTTGAAGAGAATATACCATACCATCTACGGAGCTATTCCCCATACTCTCAACTTTCATTGTCACATTGTCCAACTTATAAGGCAGCCCAGTATTATTCGTAACTTCTGCTTCTTCGGTATTCATATAAATAATACCCAAATTAGAAGCAGTCTTACCATTTATAATATGATTATATGCTGTAGCATTAACAGCACCTTGAATGATTGCTTTGGTAATCGTTTTATCGCTAACTTCATTAGCATCATCCGCAGTTACCCAGTTGTATTGCTTGAAATCACCATTTAAGACAATTTTCGGATTGGATGTTGTATCAGGACCAACAAGCATACCTGCACCAAACATAACATTTTTCGTATCCACAATAGTGGAATTTACCTGATGTTGAATTGTCGTAACATCTTCCAATGTTACAGTATATTCATTAGTACTCTGAACTTGAACATTCGCTACCGTACCACATTCCAAAACAGAATCTTTAATTGTTACGTCTCCGGTGTCAACAAAAATGTTAGTTCTTCCGCCATAAACATAACAGTTAGAAATTGTAGCATTTCCTTTTGCTGCTATTGCCGAAAGCTGGTAGTGATATCTTATTCTGTCCCCCTCTTCTGAAGAAGGTCCACCCTGAACATAATCACCTAACACAGTAGAACCATAATATAAATAGGCTTTGGGATAAATACTTGCTTTAATTCTGAGATTATCAAGTACACCATTTCCCGACACTGTAATTATTCCCTGCTTAAGACCGTTGTTAAGATACTGTCCGTTGTCAGTATAATTCAGCGTAAAACCGTTACCATAGACGGTATAGTCGTCGGATACAGTAAATCCACCACTGATGTCGTTTAAAAGTACTACATTGTTTTCAGTTCTATTGGATATTGTTTTGTCTTTTGTTGCAGAGATTGGTGAAGTTGCATTTTCCGCATCAACAACCTCAAGATAAAGCACCGTCGGTGTACAGTAGTTATAGTCCTGAATTGTTACTTTAACAACGCCTGTTCCGGTAAATTGAATTGTACCCTTTCTCCACTCATTTTCATCTTGCTTATACGTACCTGAAACATTCATATTTTCATCAACCTTGTCGATTGATACATAAACGCCTGAATTGTTTATTGTTGCTCCATCTTTAGCCTTAAACAAGCTATTAAGCGAAACTGTATTATGATTACCTACACGATATAGGAAATCTCCTGTGAATTTAGTTTCAAACTTAACAACAGAATCCGCAACTTTTCTATCAAGAATCGTTATCCCCTCAAACGCATAATCCTTACCATTATAAACCGGAATATGCTTTACGCCCCAGCCGTAGCCTGTGAAGAGCTGATTGAAGGGGAGGTAAATGTGTTGATTGTCCTCTTTAAGAACCTCTACACCATTTACTGTTTCCTTGCCTGCATCCTCATGGTTCCAAACTGCACCGTTGACAAAGTGATAGCAGGTTGCGTTTTCTGTGGCTGCATCACCATTTACTACAACATAGTTAGCCTTGCCCGAAGTCGGGATTGCTGTTGCTTTACCGTCAATTGTTACAGTCATATTCGCAACATCTACGCTGTCAACCTCTGTAAGTCTTGAGAACTGATGGTCGTGAGTATAGGATGCGAGTGAGTTTGCAACAAGCTCGCAGTAGTAATAGTCGTTCCAATTGCCGAAGTGTACTGTACATCCTTCTGCGTGGAATTTTGATGTTTCGGGTACTGTGTAGCCGTTTTCATCAGTTACCATATTCTTATTTGTACCAACCATCATTCCGGCATAGCGGTACCAATAATACTGATAGTTACCGCAGACGTCATTATTAACATCCATCTGTGCCGCAACGTGGCAGTTTGTCATATAAACGTGACCCAAGCCTCTGAACATTCCTACAAGACCGCCGCAGGCAACGTCCCAGCTTCCCCAGAGAGCTGTGATTTTGTTTGTGTTGTCTATTGTAATATTATTAAATGTAAGTTTTGATTCTTCAGTATCACTGCTCTCTCCACCGATACCTACGATACCGCCGTTACCTGTGTTATATACTCTCGGGTTACAGTTTGTGATTGCGATATTTGCAAAGGTTGAATTTACTGCATATGCCGCAATTACACCTGTAGGTGTGAACTCACCGTCGGACGAGAAGTTATCAACTGTAAGGTTCTTAACAGTACCGCCTACAACATAGCCGAACAAGCCCATTGCAACATCGTAGTAATTTCCGTCATAGTCGCCCTTGATTTCCCATGTATTCTGATAGAAGTTAGAAATTGTGTGTCCGTTTCCGTCAAATGTTCCCTCGAAGGAATATACGGTGCTGTAATAATCACCTGTTTTTCCGTCTGCATTCTTATCATCTGTATAGTAATAGCCTATCGGATGGAAAATTTTACTCACTTCATTATTATTGGCTTCATCCTCCGCATCCGCCAGGTTGATATCAGCTGTAAGCTTAACAACGTTACCTTCAAATGAATTCGCTTCAACACCCAACATACCGCCTACGGCTTCACCAAAATATGCAAGCTGGTCTGCATTGGCTATAATATACGGGTCTTCTTCTGTACCGGTACCACTATTAAATCCAGTTGCAACATTACCTTTCCAACCCTTATCTATTTCAGACACAACTGCAATCTCACTAAAGCTTGCAAGAGCAAGAGTAAGTGAGCCTGTTTCGGGGTTATAGTAGTATGTATTATGTTCGTCAAGCTCATCTGTTGATGAAACCTCACTCATCGGCTTTGTGCCGTCCTTTTCTACGTGGTAAAGCTCAAGGTTGCCCTTGTTGTAGCCTTCCTTGGTGAAGTTGTCAACAGTTACGATGATGGGAACATTGTTTTCCTCTGATACACCGTCAATATGTACGTCAAAGCTTGCAAGAGCCTGTCCCTCGCCTGCTTCCACACCGCTTGCAGAATTATCAAGGGACTGCATTGTGAGCGTAAGCTCCTCTGCACCGTCAGATAGCTGAACGCCCTCGGGCACGCTTGCAGATACGTTTTCGCCCATAAGGCTTACTTCCTCGCCAACAAAGCCGTTTGAATTGTTAACATCTGCACTTGAGCCGCCCGAAGCCTTTTTCTTATATATTACGCCGGGAGCTAAAAGCGGCTTCATATTGTCCTTCATATCCCAAACAAAAACTCTTACCTCATCGGCACCGCTTGCAATGTCAAGGACATTTGTAGTAGTATTCATCGGCATACCATTCATAACCGGCTGGCCGCAAAGCCATTTACAACCTAAAAGCTCGTTTCCCTTATAGCTTGCTGCATAAACATCCGCGTTTGTATTTCCCTCTGCCAGACCTGAAATCTTTGCACAGATTCTGTCGCCATCCTCAAAATCAGTTACAGCATTGTTCCCTGACTCATCCACAAATGTGATTTTGCCGTTAATCTTTGCCGCAAATGAAATAGTCGGAAGTATGCCTGATATCATTGCAATAACAAGCATTAGTGATAAAAACTTCTTTTTCATTTGACATTTTCCTTTCTTTTTAATATATTGTACGTCGTACCATGTTGCTTAATCAGGGCATATAAACCCAATTATACTATTATAGTATATCCCACCGCCATAAATTTTGTCAATATGTAATTTTTTACAAAAAAACTGTTCTTGCACCTCGTATTTTGAATGAGTTGATTTTTTATGTAAACAATTGATGCAATAACACAAAATTTCCGGCAGATAATGTTCACAATTTGTTAACTCATTCAATATCCATGAGGATAAAAAGAACAGGCACATCACCCGGAAAGCAAAGAGGGACGGTACCTATATATCCGTCCCTCTTTGTCTTTATGGTGTTTGTTATTCCTGATTCAGGCATATTTGCTCCGGCTCATTGATACCCGTCAGCAGCTGTATATCCTCAAGCAGCCAGTCGGGACATTCCTGATAAAAGCAAGCATTTTTTCTTTTTTTGAATATTCTGAAAGGTTTTGCTTCCGAGTTATCGTAAATATGACATATATCACTGATTGCAACAACATCCTTCACCAATCTCAGAGCTTTTTCATACCTCTTTATAATCTTATCTTCAGGTACATCATGACCGCCCTCTTCAACTCTCGACTTCACTCTGCACACATTTATATACGGATCAGCTGTAAGAATGTAATAGCACCTGATAAAATATCCCTTCTCTTTAGCTTTTTTAAGCAATTTTAAGTTTCTGTCAGTCGATAATACTGTTTCAAAGCAAAATTCCTCCATTTTTTCTATATGCTCTTCTCTTTGTTTTTCGGCAATCTGTGCCGCTTCCAAGTCAGAACATTTAATTGCCTTTTTAATTTCATCCGCATTAATATAGTCTATCATTGCAGGCTTCAAAAGCTCCGTAAATGTACTTTTCCCCGAACCGTTCGGACCTGCAAAAACTATAATTTCGGGATATTTTTCACTCTGCAACTCTTTCACTATACCGCCCTCTGTTTATTCTCTTTGACACAACAACCTTTGTACCATCCTCTTTCAGATGGCATATATCCCCGGTTTCTCTGTCATAAACTACGACGGGGATTCCCATTGTTTGCTTTTTTTCAATCGCTAATTTAACTGCCGAATTTGCCCTTTTTACTACCTGATAATCCTCAATATATTCGCTACGTTTCATAAAAAGCACACCTCCAAGAATATATCGTTATTCTAATAATATTATATCCTTAAATATTTAATTTGTCAATGTGTATTTAGGATAAAAAGAACAGGCACATCACATCGGAAAATTCCGCAAATGATGTGCCCGTTATTTTTAATTAATCAAACAATACCACGTCAACAGCGTTACCTGTTGTTATTTTTGTGAATACCTTTTTATACATCTTCATCGAATTTTTATCTGCCACTTCAAACCTGCCTGTTTCATTGCACCATACGTAGTATGAAGTATTGTTGGTAAGTCTTACCGCAAGGTCTGCACCGCCCCCAAACTCAATCCTCATATAATCGCCCTTTATTCCGGCGAGTGTTCCGAGTGCTTTGTCGTTATGGAAATCATCAACAGGTGCTTCATCTGCGATATCCGTTGCACTTGCCATTGGATTTATTGTGTTTATCACATCATCAATGCACGAAACCTGTATAATATCGCCTTTTTGCGGTGCTGTAACTCCGCTGTCAAGCTCATAGACAACTTCTTTTTTATCCCTCATACCTTTTACAAAGGTCACAACATCATCGTCGGCATTAACTCCTGTATAAACAGAATTTACCATAAGAACAGTTGAATATGCATCTACCGTTCCCTTTATCGTTACAAGCAACGCACCTGCAAGCTTATATTCATCGACATCATACGCCATACATCTATGCCAGCTAAGCTCGAGGAAGTATGAAGTATTTATAACAGAATACTGTGACGTTTTTTCGCTGTACTCCTCAGGCACAAGGAACATAACGGTATCGCCGTTTAAAAAGTAGCTGATTGTGTTATTATGAAACATTCCGTAGCTGTTCTTTCTGTAGCCTTGCTCTATAAAGTCTGTATCCCTCGCCACAGGTCCAAGCTCGGTATCATTTTCGGTATACAGTCTTGATACTCTGCCCTCGTAATTAAGCTGATATTTCACTATCTGACCTTTATGCGAACGGTCAGAATTTCTAAACGGGTCTGTGCTGAAAGAATCCCAGTCCTCATATACAGGCACGCCGTCTATCTTTATTTTCTTTGCGGCAAGATATTCGTTCACCACTCCTGTATCGTCTAAAATAGTCAGCTTCAACGGGTCTGTATCCTGCTTTTCAACATCGAAAAATACCTTTATAAGATATCCGTACCTTACACTTGTGTCAACCTCTTTATCCATCCCTGCAACTCTGCCTTCGGAATCAATATAGAAAACGCCTGTGTATATACCCACATATTTGCCAAGGTCAACACCCTTTGCCGGGCGGAATGCTTTAGAGTTAATATATACATATTCCTCATCCACATTCGTTACACTGCCCTCTTCCTTATCATCGGATATAAATACCCTGATGAATCTCGTCTGTGCTTTATTATCATACACCGAAATGACATCACCTATGCTGATTTGTGAAAACTCAGCAGCATATCCGAACTTACTGTAAATTACCGTCTTATCCACGGGGTTAAAGTCAATCTCCTGACCGGTAGCCTTATCAACTATTCTGAAATCCTTTGTGTTTACATATCCTACAATATAGTTTTCATAGGACTCTATAAATACATTTCTTTTTCCGCTCTTTAGCTCTACTATAACAACCTTACCCATATTTATGGCGATGCTTTCATTGGTAAGCTCGCTTATGGCACTTGAATTTTTAAGGATATTGTCTTCAATAGTAAATAGCTCTGTTTTATTTCTTTCATTCTCCATATAGGAAAGTGTTACATTAACACCGTCCGTTTCAAGCTTATTAATATTATAATCATTTACTACGGTTGTTTCATAGCCCTTTTCATCCTTATACATATACACAATTTCTTCATCATCAAGACTGTTATATGCAATTATCGGATAGCCAAGCATTTCATCTGCACCTTCAAATACAACGTCGAATTTTACAGAATCAATCTCAACTGCATTTTCTCCCACGCCGCCCGCGCTTGATAATCTTGTGATACTGTTTCCCGTCACAACTCCTCTGATTTCCTCAAGTCTTAAGCGATTTTCAAGAACGGTTCCGTTTTTAACATATTCGCCCTCATTTGTAAGGTCGTGGCTTATTTCCTCTGTTTCAAGAGCATTGCATAATATGCGTGCCGCCGCTTCTCTTGTAATCTCACCCTCGGCAAGAGATATACCGTCCATAAGTCCCGAGCGGTCAAGCATCTGCTCAAAGCTCATTATGCTGCTAAGGGCTGTATAGCCTGTTGCACGCAAAAGA
The DNA here is from genome assembly GCA_045647245.1 of Clostridia bacterium. Taxonomy (GTDB): domain Bacteria; phylum Bacillota; class Clostridia; order UBA1381; family UBA1381; genus HGM11525. The sequence continues at coordinate 59,329 of JAZRMB010000028.1, read as the reverse complement.
ATTGTCTGAAACTGTTTCACCATAACGCTGTCGCCATAGCCGAAAAGTTTATCGTTATAGCCCACCATTATTCCCATAGCTGAAAGAGCATCTATGTATGGCTTTTCCTCCGCTTCGTCAGCCACATCAACATAGCTCATATTCTTGCCGGTATAACCGTCAAATGCCATAAGTCTTGCAACAGCCTTTGCCGCATCCTCTCGTGTTAAATATTCATTCGGAGAAAACATTCCGTAATCGGTCTCATCCATAATACCAAGTCCGTATACAATGTTAATCTCTTCCTTATATTTACTCTCCTCTATATCCTCTAACCTGTCCGCACTCACAAATGCAGCCGATATTGAAAGAAGTACACAAGATACACATAAATACCGTAAAAATTTCTTTATCATTTATATACTTCCTCCCTTATTTTATATATTCTGCCATTCGGTTAATGATAACTGCCGCCTCGGCACGTGTGGTACTGTCATAGGGGTAGAATTGAGTATTTGTCTTTCCTACCACTATTCCCTCGCCCGAAACCTTCTTTATAATCTCTCTGATATTATCGGGCAATTCTCCTACGTCTGAAAATTCCTCAGCATTATCATTTTCAAAAGCAAATTCTTTTGATGAAAGTACATTATATACCATTATAACAGCTTCATAACGTGTTATGCTGTCATTTGGTGCAAAAACACTTTCACTTCTTCCGTTTATATAGCCGTTCTTTTTAGCCGATGCTACATACGGATAGTACCATTCACCCTTCTTAACATCTTCAAAATCAACAGTTGCATTCTCATCAAGACTTCCCGAAAGCTTTACAAGCATCGTTGAAAACTCTGCTCTTGTAACCCTTCTTGCAGGCTCATACATACCGTCTCCCGTTCCGGAAACTACATTCTTTTCGCTTAATGCATATATTGCATTCTTTGCCCACTCAAAATCTCCGAGGTCCGAAAAGGATATCTTATCTTCTGTTTCTTTTTCGGGCTCAGGGTCTGCCTCTATCGGAACGGCCGGCATCGATACGGACGATGAACCGCCTCCGCCACCACCGCCGCCGGAGGAGCCACCCTTTTTATCAGATGCAGCCTTTTTCTGTTCTATAGCTTCGTCATAAACCTCTTTATTAAAGGCTTCCTTGAATTCGTTAAAATTCCCGAAAGTATAGTTTACAGCAAGTCTTTTCATAACATTGACCTGATAATCGGTATGAAGGTCGTTATAGCCTTCAATATCAAGTCCCTCGGGGAACAGTTCAATATTCGCTTCTATAACCTCATAAAGCTTCTGATACGCCGCTTCATTTATCGCACCGAGTACTTCTTGTATTTTTCTGTCTTCTTCTGTGAGAATTGCAATATCAACGGTTGATTTCACTCCCGAAATCATTACGTGCAAGCAATAATCACCCGACGGTGTGCCCTCTTTGGGTATAATTTCTACAGTCTTTTCACCGCGTGTATTGTAAACCGCACCGAAAACGCCGTAAACATCCGCTTCGGTAAAGCTATTCTCCTTTTCCTTGGGAACCATTAATATATTGATTCTTGACGGAACCTTTTCGGCTGTGTAGCTGTAGATAACCTTACCCGTAAAGGTTTCCTTCGCATAAGCACTGCCACCTGTTAAAATTAACATAAGCGACAGTATTATAAACAAAGCTCTTTTCATATAATGCACCATTTCCTTTCCGTCCGATTACGGCTCATATACATTAATCGTAGTGATACTGTTCCACGTACTCTTATCGGTGCCATGGCAGTTAATCTTAAGATATCTTGCTTTTGTCGCATCAAAGGCGAAGAATTCCGCACCGTTGCTTTTACCGCTGCTTTCGCCCTTATATATGCTCTTCCAGTTTGTAAGATCGCTTGATACTTCCATATCAAAGAATGCTTTTCTCTGATTTCCGTTATACCAGGACATTGCCACCGAGCTTATTTCCTTTTCCTCGCCAAGATCAAGAATTATCCATTCATTTTCGCCGTTTGAGGACCATCTTGTAAGATATGAGCCGTCAAGAACATTGTCTCTTACATTTTCAACCTCAGGCTCACTGCTTACAGAATGAACGCTCAAAGGAAGTCCCTTTCTTTCAAAGTACACATAAAAATCCTTGCCGTTTCTGCCGCTTTCATCAAGAACCTCTATTACTGCAGGGGTATAAATATCTGTCGCCTGAGTAACCTTTGCAGTATAGCCGGGTGCAGTATTAACCGTAATCTCGGGCATACCGTCTCTGACACTGTAAATACCCTTTGTATAGTGTGTACGATTATAGTCAAAGTTGTCAAGCTTTTCGCCGCCTACTAATATTTCTCCGACAGCTCCGCTCTTTTCCTCTTCTCCCTTTACATACCACTTTGCAATAGGCGTGCTCTTGGGAAGCTCGGTTTCGATATCCTTTCCTTCAAGAGGTAAAAATGCAATCTGGATACGTGTTCTTAAAACATTTTCAAGATGTATTGTCAGCTTATTATATATGCTGTTATCACCGTTTTTAACATCGGGCGAGCTGTCAAGGCGTGATGCAGGCATTGTTGTAAATGTTGCACCCTGCGGTGAAATAATTTCTGCCTGCAGCTTCTTGCCGCCGTTTGTGAGAATGGCACGTCTTCCATCCTCGGAAATTTCAATCTCTGCAAGAGTATGTGCAAACCAGTAAAGCTCCGATGACTTTTTCAATTCAATCTCATCCTGGAGTATTACCTTGCTTCTGTTATCATAAAGCTTAACGCCTCTTATATGCTTATCGGTATCGGGCGATGCATCCGACATATCAAGAACGCCGTAGCCGCCGTCACCACCCGAGACAAACTTGATAATCTGTCCCTTTGCCGCCTCATTCTGCTCAGGACCGTAGCCCGGATTTATAACAACGGTGTTTGCACCCTCTGCACGGTTTCTGTAGTACAGCCAGCGCATACCGCCGATTGTTCTGTCAAAATAACCGGGAAGACTGTAGCTGTCATTTCCCAGGTCATAAAACCATCTTTCTCCGAGTGCGTCAAGCACAAACGCTCCGATATCAAGCTGACCGTGGTTTATATTGTTAAGACCGCCATGGAGTGCAACCCACATGGAATAATCGTCCTCTTTGTTTCCGCTGAATACCACATTTTCTGTACCGGGGAAATATTCGTCAAGCTTTAAGCTGCTTTCCTTTTCGTATTGACCCGGTGTGTAGAACAAAAGGTCCTCAACCGTCACCGGGCTGTCATATTTATCCATCATAAAAAGTCTTGCATCAAGATATGCTTTGTCCTTAAGCTTTTTAGCCGCATAGGACAGCTCATTTACATTAATCGGACCGGAACTGCCGTCACCATAGTTGAAGGTTCCGTTTTTCGTCTGCGTATAGTAGGGGAAAAGTCCTGTCCGGGCGATGTACGGAATTTTCATATAGCCATAATCCACACCGCTTGCAGACTCAAGTGCTTCGAGTCCCTTATAGAGATACTGTGTTCCGTATTTCCAATAGGTCACACTCTCGTCCCAGCCGCCGTTATCGCCAAAGGATTCCATCGCTCCCTCAAGTCCCTTTATTGAAGCGCCGATTATTCTTGTTGTAAGCTCTTCATCCTCCTCGCAGAAAGCAAGTGCCGCTGTTAAAAAGCCGCCGTTACATACAAAGTTCCAGTTGTGGTCACAGTTAGGCCACCACGTAACCATTTTGCCCGAATTCTGCAAATCACCTCTGTATACTGCATCAGCAGGAATAAAGCCCTTTTCAAATACTGCATTTTTAATTATTGCTTTCTGATTATCATCAAGATAATCGTAGCACCAGTCATATCCGATTCCCATCAACGCACATATTTCCGCTGTCTGTATGGTGTTGGTATGGAACCAGTCATCAAACTGTGCCATTGCATTAAGGTGCTTCCATACCTCATCGGCATACTTTTCCTCACCCGTTATTTTGTACATAAAGGAAAGAGTTGTAACAAAAGTAGGATTATATTCGGAATTCTTCATTTTCGAATAATCGGTATTCTTCAAAAGGAAGGTATCAGCCTGTTTTTTTATGCTTTCATACCATTTTTTTGCAAGCTCATCAGTTTCGATAAGCTTCTTAATTCTTTCAAAATCATCTGCAGTTGCAAGAATTCTCGGATGTGTGTTGTAGCCGTTGTTTTCAAACATATCCTTTACAACAGTCTCTCCCGAGGGTCTCGGATATCTTATCCTTCTTGACATATCCTGCTGCATTGCACTGTTGCCGTCAAAGGGATCATTTGCCGTTCCGAAAACCCAGTTTTTATAAAAAGCATCATAGTATGTAAACTTATTCATATCCTTCGCCACCTTATCAAGACTTATAAATTCTCCCTCATAGGAACGCCCGAAAGCTTTATTAATATATTCTGTCGGAACAAGAAGTCTGCCGTCCTCATCCTCAACGCACACAGTATCTTCGCTGTCGGTCATAAGGGATATACCGTTCTCATCAAAAATCCTGGGGCTGTTCTTTTTAAAAGCAACAAGTCCCTTCATCGAGTTCTTCATCTCGGAAAGAAGAAAATCAACCGTCTCTGTCTTTATCTCTTCTTTTTCTTCATATATATACTCAATCTCTATGTCATCCCAGCCGGTAGTCATTAAAAAGCCGTGGTTAGTCATTACAAAATATAAATCTCTGTTCGCACTGACACCTCCGGGGATTTGAGTCTTATACTCTGTTTCTCCGACAGCTATATTCATAAACCCATCTGAAAACTCAATTGTTACATCATACCAGGTGTCCTTTGTATAACGCCCGATAAGCTTTTCTCCTGCGGTTGAGTACGCCGTAATTCTGCCGTCCTTGAATCTTATCAGGGATGTACGGGCATAGGAATCAAGCTCCACACTTATATCCTGTCCGTATCCGCTGATAGGATTTACCTTGAAGGACACCTTTGTTCCGTCCCCCACATTTATACCGCTCTTACCGAAATACTGCCTTTTTGCCGTTATACCTGACATATTGCATCTGAGATATTTATTCGAGTCCGACTCAGCTATGTACAAGCGGTCTTGTCCCAAGGAGCCTGTCACCTTGTCATAATTGCCGCCTTTTACGAGCATATTCCCGGCTGTATATCCCGAAAAATCATCCTTTACGGTTATAAGCTCTGTATTTTCCGATGCCGATACCGTCGTACCCGCAAGCATAACCACTCCCGCAATTGCCGATACTATTTTCTTCACTGACGGTTACCTCCTATTTCTTATTTGTCTATCAGGGGCTTCTGCTTATCATCCCAAACAAAAACCACTTCATTTTCTGCTTTTTTCAAGTTTAAATACTCGCTGCTTCCCGATTTCACTTTTGTTTCTTCAATATCTGCATCGAGCAGGGTATTTTCATCATAGGATGCCTTAAAAATATTAACATCCATATCCTCTTCTCCGAAATTTGCCACCCTCAAAGTATCAGACCCGGTTTTTTCCAAAAAGACCTCGCCATCAAACTTCGCTGTTGTTGTATATATATTAAAATCCGATATCCATACCTCACCTGTATACAAAGTCTTTTCACCGGGTACATACTCGGTACCGCCGGTGAGAGTCATCCTGAAAACCGACTCCTTCTCATACCCTGTCGGATATGAAAATGTACTTTTATATATAATTTTATTATTAATCATAAGCGTAAGTGCTCTTGTTTTCTCTTCCAATATCACTCGTACTCTGTTATAGTCTGTTCCGAGCGGCATAAGCTCCACGTATTTTCCGCCATCATAGTATGCCGCACAGGCACCTCTTATTATGAAAAGGGGCGTATATCTTGAAGAGGCATATCTACCCTCTAATTTAAAATCGTAGACATTTCTTTGCTTTATATTAAAATCTATTACAGAGGTACCGCGTGGATAAAAGGCTCCGACATCAGAAAAAACCTTTACTCCGCCGCTTATCTTTTCAACACCTGCTGCAGTATCCTTTATAAATCGCATAGTCATTCCACGATTTACATAGCCGTTGTCTGCCGCTTCTATTTCTTTATAGTCAGATTTTGTATTAACAGCACCTGTAAAAGGCCCTATTCTGACCTCACCTTTGCTATTGGGCTTTGATACTCTGCTTTCGTCCTCAAAATCCTCCAAAACAGAATATGTTTTATTTTTACAAAGCTCGGTCACTTCGTCATATTCAGGCTCAAAAACTACTGTTATTACAGTATTTTTAACATTTTCAAGCTTTACACAAAGCTTTTTGTAGCCGTCATTTGTACCCTGTCCGTCAGGGTTTGGGCTTGTAGGAAGCGGCACCGCCGCCATTTGCTCAAATTTTCCCGAAACGGGAGATATTAGCTTTATATTAAGTGTTTTTCCGTTCTGCACCAGGCTCGCACTTTTTTTATCAGCAGAAATCGTGATTTCAGCCTTGGTGTGCATAAACCAATACACTGTACTTTCTTTTTTAAGATTTATAATATCCTTTAAACGTGCATTCTTTCTCCCGTCTGTAAGAGAAAGAGTTCTCTTTACAGATAGTGCATCGGGATATGCATCTGTCATATCTGCCGTAACCGCCGGGTTTTCACCGTTTAAGTAGCTTGGTGTAAGAGTTGTTACGGCATTATATTTCTGATCCGGCTTATCGTCCGGGTTTATTACAAGTGTGTTTGCCCCCTCTGCACGCAGACGGTAATAATTCCATCGCATACCGCCATCGGTTCTGTCGTGATAGCCGGGGAGCGAGTAGCTCGAACCGCCGAAGGAGGTTACAAACCTTTCTCCGAGGGCATCCAATACAAATGTGCCGCCGTCGAGGGCACCATGATTTACATTATTTACGCCGCCGTGTATTGCGGCATATATTCCGTCGTTGGTATCAAATGTTGTACGCATTGATGCGTAGTAGTCAAAAAATCCGTCGGGTGAGAGCTTTTTTTCCTTGCTTGTCGGCATATACCACAAAAGGTCGAACATATCCGGCTCTTTCGCTGCCGCCCTTAAGGTAAATTCCCTTATCGCCGCATAATCCTGCATACGATACTTTGCCGCAAACATTATCTGTATCATATTCGGGTAACTGTCGCTACCGTCGTGATTATTAAATATTTTTCCGCTTGTTCCCGTCATATATATGGGAAAGCGGATATTATTAAACAGTGGAGTGTAGGATAAAAGTGAAAAATCCTCGCCGGTTGTTTCAATAAGCATTGCTATATATTTATAAAAATAGAGAAAGCCGTACTGATTATATAAAACACCCTCGTCCCATCCGCCGTTTTCGCCGATTCTTGAAAGTGCGTTTTCCACCCTGTCAAGTCCTGCAGATACTATATAGCCGCACTTTTCGCTGTCCGATACATTTAAAAATGCAAGAGCCGCCGCACCAAATCCGGAATTGCACACAAGGCTCCAGTTATGTTCACAGCCTACCGCCCAGCTCTTCATTTCACCGTATTCGCCGCCCGAGTAAAGTCCGTATGCGTTTTTGAGTGCTTTTTCCCATACGCCCTTTTCGATTGCACGTCTTACGGCAGAGTTGCCCATATAGTTATAGAGCCAGTCATAACCGATTGCATACGTCATTGCAATCGCCGCCGTTTCGATTGTGTTGGATTCTCTCCAGTCAACCGCAAGTGTTTTTTCCATAAGGGAAACCGCACAGTCTGCAAACTCCGTCTCCCCCGTCATAAGATAAATAAACGCAAATTCTATAATTTGCCTTTCTGCATAGGTATAATAGTCATCAGCAGTCGAAATAACTGCATTTTTGCAGTTTCTTAAATCTACTTTTGCCCTTCTTTTGAAAAGCATAAAATCATCCGAAAATTTTTTATCGGTTGCAAGGTAGCCTCTTAAAACGTCAAAGTCATCAGCATCACCCATAAGATACGGATGAGCTTTCCCTTTTACGAATTCAACCACCTCAGCCGTCGTCGGAGCATCGGTTATATTATAATCCGCCGCATATACAGAAAAGGCAGTAAATAATAAGATTATTATAGATATTATTATTTTTTTCATAACCTCAACCCCTTGTAAATTATAATTTATCGCTCGAAGAGCGAGAAATTATAATTAGTTAGGAGTTAGGAGTGTGGAGTTATGAGTTATGGTAGAAAACCTTGCGGTTTTCAGATATTTATATTTAGAAATGCAAAGCATTTCTTTATCAATCAGTTCAAAAGCGTAAGCTTTTGTACATTAACTCCTAACTCCTACTTCCTAACTCCTAACTAATTTAGCGTCAGCTAAATTATAATTTATTTAATTCCGCAGATGGGAACCATTGAATTTACATCCTCCCAAAGGAAGCATTTTACGCTGTTTCCGCGGTAGAACTTCGCAGATGCTTTAACATCCTCGGCAACACCCTTTGTAAGATTTACCTTTTCACTGAATGCCACATTAACAAGCTGTCCGTTGCCTGCAAAGGTTGCAACTATAAGCTGTGCGGTTTTATTTTCAAGTGTTGTTCTTACATTTAATACATAGTCCTTGCTTGCCGCATCATTGGGAGTAGTCTGTGTTTCTAAATCAGACACATACCAATTGTCCTCATCAAGGTTTGTTGTTGAAAATCTTGTTTCTACAGTTTCAAGAGCTGTTCCGAAAACAGTCTTAACACCGCCAAGACCTACTGCATATACAGTGTCCTTTGCAAGAAGGTTATCAAATACTACAGTAACCTTACCATCCTTTTCGCTGATTTTTGCATCAACAGGCACTGTGTTAAGAGTTACATATGCACCTGATACATCAACAGAACCCGAGAAGGTGAATTCAACCGGTGCTGCTGTTGAAACATCAACTGCATCAAACGCTGGGCTGAGTGCTGTTACTACAACATTGTCACTTACAGTATAAACCTTGAGGTTATCCATCAATGCATAGTTGTTTGCATCTTCTGCTATTCCGCCTGCAAGAACGATTCTGTACTGAGATGTCGCACCAAGAGTTGCTGTTTCATCAAAGCTTACAGCCTTCTTACCGTCAACATAAATTGTTCTGTTTGAAGCTGTCAGAACAACCTTCACCTTGTGCCATTCGCCTGCCGTCATCCCTACTATTCTTGAACTTGGATGCTCTCGGTAATCAAGGTATCCGTATTGCCACAATGCTATAGGTTTGAAGCCACCGTCATATCTTTCAAAGTTGAACTGCTTTGCACCTGTGCCAATAAATACATCATACTCGTATACTGTTAATTCGGGATGTGTGTTCTTCGCAACATTAAATCTGAAATCTGCATTTTCGCCTGTCTTGAAAAATTTAAGCTTCTGATTTTCAACGGTTACATTTGTTCTTCCGTGCCATGACCAGTTTGCAGCCGGTGTTGAAGGTGTCAGATTATCCTCTGTTGCTGTGTCAAAGCTTTCATCTATAAAATATGTGTCTGTATTTTCCGGAGCCGGCTTTACCGGATTTACAACATCGTCTGCTGTCCATGCCTTTGTGGTAAAGTTCGTTGTCGCACCGGGAATAGTGTTTCCTAATTCATCTGTGATGCCCGATATAACCACACAATATTCCTTTTCATTTTCAAACGCATAATTTACCTTAACCGTCTTATTCTCATTATCGTATGCAACTTCAACAGCCTCACCGTTTACAGTTGCTCCCGTTGCTGTAACAGGGTTGTTGAATTCAAAGGATACAAATTTCGGAGCAGCTATTTCAGATGCACCCTCTGTAGGTGTTACCTTTACAAGCTTTGTTTCCTCAACAGCAGTCATCTTGAAGGTGTCAAGATATACGAAGCCGTCATTTGTGATTTTTGCTATATCTGTTTCCGTTCCCTCAGTAAAGGTCTTTGTAGGTGCCTCTACAGGTACACCCAAAATGAACAAACTGTTACCCTTAAGCGGCTGTGGTCCCTGAGGTGTAACATTTTCTGCCATTAAATTATCGTCAATATAGAAGGTATAAAGATTGTTGTCAATATCAAGTATATATTTATAATTATGATATGCCGCATACAAAAGATCCTGTACAGGAGGATTTGTCCATGTATTATAATTATACTTAACACCCATATAACTGCCGTTTTGACGGTCAAGTCTTAAAAGACTGTATTCGCTCTGGGTGAAGTTACGGTATCTCAGGAACGTCTGAGCTGAGCGGTTAACCCTCATTCGAAATTCAAGGATTACTTTGCCGCTGTTAGGAAGCTTTACGTCTGAAGTAACGGTGGGTGGAGTCGAATAAGAATCCTTGATTGCAGAGTTGATTCTGAGAACCTTATTTCCGCCGTCGCTTACAATATCAGCCTCTGTAAAGGCTTCACCGTTTAATGTATATCCGCTTGAGAGAACCGACTCATCCAAAAGCTTCATATCACATTCTGCACCCTCCTGATTTGCAGCATTGAACACGCCGAGCTTAGCATCCTCAAAGTCCTCGTTAATTAACACCTCCGCAGAAGTGCTTACCGCACCGATGCTTGCAGCGAGCATCAATGCACCCAATAATGCCGAAAGTTTCTTTAACATATTTCTTTCTCCTTTCTTTTTTCGTGCCAGAAAGCACATTCACAAGACTTGCATAAAATCGTTCACAATGCTGTAAACTATTATTAAGCCTTAGTTATTCATATATCTCTGATATGCGTCGTTATATATTTTGAGCACATCTTCAATACCCATGTTCTGCAGCTTCTTTATATAGCTGTCAAACTCTGATGTTACATCGCTTGAGCCCATAATCCACTGCTGTTCCGTTTCGCTTACAAACGTCTTTATCGCAGGAAGCTTTTCATTTATAGTCTCCTGCTCCTCCATTGTAAAGGTAAGAAGCGGGAACTGGTCTGCCAAATAGCCTCCGTCCACATACATATTGACTGCATCGAGTACCTCGGGAGCAAGAGTCTGCTGTTCATAGTAGTAGTCCTGATGATAGCCCATATTGCTCGGTATCTGTGCACCTATTTCCCAGAGCTTCTGAACAACTGTTGTGTCGCCCTCAAACATCTTCTCTGTAAAGGTCGGCTTACCGTCAACCATTGTATAGTGCTCGCCCTCAATACCGAAGTTTGCAAGGCGTCTGCCCTCTTCTGTGAACCAGAAGTCCATATACTTTATCATAGCCTCGGGATTTTTACATACTGTTGTAATTGCCCAGCCCGAGCTTGCTTCGAGTGATCTTGAGCCCGGCTCCCATGCCTTTCCGTTAATATCGGCAGGAGGTGCAATGGGTGAGAAATCAAAGCCTTCAATCTCAGATGCAAGCATTGTGTTGAAGGTTGAAGTCGATGTGAACCAGTCGTGAGTTACACCGCCCACATTCTCCTGAAGTGCATAGTTTCTTGCATTCTGGCTTCTTGTGTAGATTTCTCTGTCGATAATACCTTCCTTATACCACTTTGCCACATTTTCAACAGCCGTCTTATAGCTTTCGGTATACTGACCGTAAATAACCTTGCCGTTTTCATCAACGCTCCACTCAGGTCTTACGCCGAATAGTGAATACAAATCTCCTACGCTCTTTCCTCTCTGGAAATACGGGATTTCGTCTGCCTGTCCGTTGCCGTTGGGGTCCTGCTCCTTAAACGCCTTCATAACGTTGTAGAGCTCATCAACAGTTTTCGGTTCTTCAAGACCAAGCTTTTTGAGCCAGTCCTTTCTTATGTACCAGCCTGTAGATGCCTGACCGTCTGCAAGGAAGGGAACAAAGTACATTTTTCCGTCAAGGTATGTAGCACCCTTCTTCATCTGCGGATTTTCCTCAAGGAACTTTTTAATGTTCGGTGCGTGCTGCTCGATAAGGTCTGTCAAATCCATAAACACGCCCTGGTCGATATACTTTTCGATATTTTCCTTCTTTTCTCCAACGATATCTGCAACATCTCCCGATGCCATCATCAGATTGTATGCCGAAGCCGCCTCCGAGTTTGCTGTGGACAAAATACCCTCAAGTCTTACATTTGTAAGCTCTGACGCCTTTTGAAATACCGTCCATTCCTTGTTGAATGCACCCGTATTTCCCGTAATAAGGAAAATAGTTGCATCCACCGGCTTGTCACTGACAGCATATTTGCCTCCGCCCGTAACAGCCGTTTGTTTTTGCTCTTCGCCGCAACCCGAAACAAGTCCGAGACAAAGTGACGCCGCAAGAGCAATTGCCATAGCCTTTTTCATTTTTTATCATTTCCTTTCTTAATGATTTTTAATTTAAACCCTTATATAGTCGGTGGAAATACCACCGTCGAGTTCTAAAATTCTGTATCCCCAGTTCTTTTCCCTGAGATGTCCGCCGTTATACGAAAAGTCGCCCGAGTAGAACACCGATAACCCTCTCCACTCATCGGGAAGAATTTTTGTACAGCTTCTGTGCGTATGTCCCGCAAAGGCACATATTATTCTTTTTTCTTCCGCTATCAGCCGTCTTGCCTCTTCACTTTCCTTTTCTGTTATTAAATCGTGCATACAGAGTATTATCTTTTTATCCTTATGTCTTTTTAGTATTTCTTCTAAAAATGCCACATTTATTCCCGTATATTCCCCGTCGCTGTGTTCCTTCGGGTCAAGATTTCCTGCGAAGGTGTCAAGCATTGCAAAAACATAATCACCGTAGACGAGTGCAAATTCACGCATAAAGCCCGTTATCCTCTTCCAGTCCTCATTTGAATACTGCTCGTGGTTTCCCGGAATCATATATGCTTTTTGCGGGAGCAGAGGATAAAACATTTCCATAAACTCCTTTGTTCTGCTCACCTTATTTCCCCAAAGATAGGAGCCGCATATCTCCCATTCCCAGAAATCGAGTGAATAATCACCAAGCATAAGGATTGTGTCGTACGGATTCAGCTCCATTTCTTTTTTCAGCGCTTCGCACATAATATTCATTCTGTCGTGCGTGTCGGTCTCGTGCCACACTTTATGGCAGTTATGCACATCGGTTACTATAAGAACTCTTTTATTCCGTGTCGACTCCACGGTATATTCTATGTAATCTTCCATAGCTTCTTACCCCTTTATTCCGCCAATCATTACGCCCTTGACAAAATACTTCTGAATAAACGGATAGAGAATCAGCATCGGGAGCATAGCTATAATCATTGTTGAATATACAAGTGTCTCCTGCGACATATTGGTAAGACCTGCATCTGTACCGGCTTCGGTAGAAACAGACATTTTTACCACCATATTCTTAAGCAATACCTGCAAAGGAATTTTGCTCTCATCCCTTAAAAGAGTCATTGCCCAGAAGTATGAGTTCCATCTTCCTACTGCAATATACATAATAACGGTTGCAATTGCCGCCTTTGAAAGCGGAACATATATCGCTGTAAGAATTTTTACATCACTTGCACCCTCAATCTTTGCATATTCCTCAAGTGCCTCGGGCAATGATGCAAAAAATGTTCTTAAAAGTATGATATAATACGCCGTACAGATAAACGGGATTATCAGTGCCATTCTTGTGTTTAAAAGTCCGAGATTCTTTATAACAAGATAGGTCGGAATCATACCTGCTGAAAACCACATCGTAAATGCTATCATGAGGCTTACAAAGCTTCTGCCGTGCAGTCTCTTTTTAGACAGCGGATATGCTATTAATACCTGAATAACGATTGAAACCGCAGTTCCGACAACCGTATAGAAGATTGTGTTAAGATATGCTATGTAAATTGCTTTATCCTTTAAAAGAATTGCATATGAATCGAAGGTTAAATCAACCGGTAAAATACTTACTCTTCCTCCAAGAACCGCCGCAGGAGAGCTGAGCGATGCCGCAAGTACATATACAACCGGATAAAGCTCCAGTAATGTGAACAGGCTCAAAAATATGTAGTTGAAAACCTTGAATATCTTCTCGCCTCTTGTTTCGAAAACCATTTATATCTATTCCTTTCCGTGCTGTAGAGCACAAAATTCAATTTCAAAGCTTATATTTCTTACCAAAGACTTGTCTCACTAAGGCTTCGGCTGATTTTATTCACCCCAGCCACCAACAGCAACGAAATGATACTGTTAAAGATACTCACCGCCGTTGCAAAGGAGTAGTTACCCTCCTGCAAACCGCTTCGGTACACATATGTAGAAATTACATCCGCCGTTTCATAGGTTGCCGGCTGATATAGAAGTATAATCGTTTCATAGCCGACGGAGAGCATATTTCCCACAGCAAGTATAAGCTGTATAATAATCGTCGGAAGAATGCCTGGGATTGTAACGTGCCATACCTGCCCCATCTTTCCGGCTCCGTCAATCGTTGCAGCCTCGTACAGCTCCTGGTCAACCGCCTGTAGGGCGGCAATGAATATAATAGACGAAAATCCCACTCCGTGCCAGAGATTCATCAACGTATAGATAATTCTGAAATATTTTGCATCAGCAAGGAAATATACCGACTCGCCGCCAAACCTCTCGATTATCTGATTTACAACGCCGCTTGACGGAGAGAGGAAGGTTATCATCATACCTGCCACAACCACCGCTGAAATAAAGTGCGGCATATATGCAATCGTCTGCGAAATCTTTACAAAGATTCTGTTTTTTACCTCGTTGTACAAAAGTGCAAGAATAAGTGCCGACGGAAAATTCATGCACAAGCTGTACAAGCTTATCATCAATGTGTTTTTAAGAGTTCTGAAAAAGTAGGGACTTTTGAAAAAGATTTCAAAATGCTTGAATCCTACCCAATCACTTTTTGCTATTCCCAGAAATGGTTTATAGTCTTTAAATGCAATCTGCAGAAAATACATCGGATAAAACTGGAATACAATGTACCAGATAAGTGCCGGTATCATCATAAGATAAAGCTGTCTGTCAAGCTTTATGTCCGTTTTTAATTTCCTGATTTTCTGCGCACGTGCAGGTGTTAACATACTCACGTTGCCTCCTTTATTTTTGTTCTGTCTTATTCTACCATTATAAAGTACACTTGTAAATCATCAGTTTTTCCCAAAGTTGTCTTTTTTTCGGTAAAAAAAGAGCAAGATCCGACCTATTCGTCAGACCTTGCCGCTATTTCCTTTGCATACTGCCCAGGTGACATTCCTGCGTATTTTCCGAACACCTTTATAAAAGTATTTACACTGTTGAAGCCAAGCATATCCGCAAGCTGTTTCACCTTTATATTTTTATCATTTTCCAGTATTTCTTTTGCCTTGTCAATCTTTTTTCGGTTGACATATGTTTTAAAATTATCACCCTTGTATTTTTTGAAAAGTTCACTCAAATGCGACTGCGACATATTAAACCTCGTCGCCATGTCCGCAAGTGCTATATCCTTATCGTAATTTTCGTCAATATATCGCTCCATTCCCTCAATTATACTGCTGTTTCGTGAATTGGTGCTGTTTTTGACGGCATCACCTATAATTGCAAATATGTTTTTCAACTGACTGTTAAGCTCATCTATTGTGTCCGCATGGCGTACTGCCGAAAAGGCTGTAAGAAATTCCTCGCTGCCGCCACAGTTGACAAACTGCTGCGCTCTCATAACAGTACTCATAAGTATGCTTCTTAAAAATCCGATATTTACATTTGCAGACTTTATGTAATTTGTGTTTATCTCAATAACTCTGTCAAAGGTCTGTATCGCAGTATCAAGCTTGCCGCCTGCAAGAGCTGTTATAATCTCTCTTTCCATCTCTACAGGATAATAGAAATCCACACTCTGCACACTCTCCACATCCGCCGAGTATGTTATAAGCTCCTGCTCAAAGTTGTTTATTTCACCTGCAAAGAGTATTTCGTTATAGCACTTGTAGCCTTCTTCAATTCCATTGGCTTTATCCGATATAATACAGCTTATTCTGCTGTTATATTCAGCCTCAACAGCCTCGCAAATCTCCACAAAAAGCTGTGATATACGCTCCTTATCGGCATTTGCAATTATTATCATATTCATAAGGCTCACTACATTCGACTCACACGGCACTCCGTTTTCCCTCAGGGCTTCGGTTATGATGCTTCTGAGCTGTTCGTGCAGCAAGCACATCGAATCTGCCTTAAGCTCGCTGTCATTACACTTTATTCTGACATAAACAAGGCAGAATCCGCCATCAAAGCATTCAATTTTATATTCCCTTGCAAGCTCCTGCGCCCTTTCACCCTGAACAATACCCTGCAAAAGCTCCGCTATCGCCTTATCCCTCGATACTCTGTCTGCATTTCGCACTATTTCCTCATATTTGAGGTTTCTCGTATCAAGCTCCTTAAAAAGCTCTATTGCATACGATATTTCATCCTCCTCGGATTTCGGATGGAATTTTATGGCATTGAGCATCCTTTCAATCGGACTGTATATCTTCTTTGTTGAAAAATTAATTATTATAAGACCAATCAGCTCAAGCAAAATACACATAATAAGTGCTCTTGCAAAGGCTTTTTTGAGCACATCCCTGATATCGCCCCGTGAAACGGAAAAAGTGTACTCAAACGGTCTTGTGGCGGAAATTCTTTTATAGGCAGGTGAGCCTTTTATTCCATCTGCACAACCCACAATCGAAACAGGCGAATCTTCCCGTTTAACCTCAACGCTTATACCATCATTATCAAGAAGCGGAAACAGCTCGTCCTTATTGTACATTCGCATAGACCATACAAGCGTTCTCCCTGCCGAAAATGGCTTTATTTCAAGTATGTTTTTCTCCGAATCAAGATAAACTGCACTATCAGATGTATTTGCCCCGAAATTTCCCTTTATCTCATCAAAGCCGACATTATCAAAGCCGTTCATTTCAAGAAAATAAAAGAATGAAATAGTTCCGTCAGGCGTTGCAACAAGCTCCTCCGCATCCGACATAAAGCAAAGATTGAATTTTTCACGATAACCTATTTTCTGCAGTGCCTCGCACAGCTGTTTAACATTATAAAAATCCTCCGTACCGCCCGAAAATTTTATCAGATACTCATCGGCATAAAAGGACTTCAACACCTCATCCGATTCCTTGAATATCGAATCTGCCCTCACTGCAAGCTGGTCAACCGTCAGATTGTTTTTGTTTTCAAAATTTTCATTTATAAGAGAATTATTCTGAAAATATATTACAGCCGAAAAAACAACCGTATAGAAAAGCACAACTATCAACTGGAATATAAGTATTCTTTTGTAAAATTTCGTCTTACGCATTACTTATCATTTCCTTATCATACAAATATACAATTCTAATAATAGCATATAAATCATAATATTGTCAACCTATACCAATGTGTCTTTTTTTCGGTTATCACCATTTTTTCCCCACATATCACGCCGCCAAACCTAATGCACCGTTCTGATTATTCCATTACGAAAATTTAACAATTGACTGCCTTGCAAAAATTCGTTATAATACTAACATCTAGTATAAATTCACGAAAGGAGGGGTTTGATATGAAGCTATGCTTCAGTACAGTAGCCTGCGACGGCTTTAGTATATCCGATATTATAACGCACGCCGCAAAAAACAATATAACAGCAGTAGAGGTACGTCTTGATACCGAAAACAAGCTTTTCGGCGCAGACCCGTACACCCCCGAATTATTGCGCGAGGTAGTTTCACAGTTTGAAAATGCAAAAATCGCAATCACGGTACTCGGTACAAGCACAATCATCAATACATACCGCGAAGAGGAGGTTCTTCAAATAAAAAAAAGCATCGACCTCGCCGACGCGGCAGGTGCTTTCGGCATACGCATTTTCCTTGGCAATTTTGCGAGAAAATACTGTGATATAAAGCCGTATGACTATGATGGCATTGTAAAAGCTCTATCAGAATCGGCACAGTATGCAAAAGAGAAAAATGTGCGTATTCTCATCGAAACCCACAACCAGTTCGCAACAGGTAAGATTTTAAAAAAGCTTTATGATGATATAGGAAGCGATGCAATCGGTATAATATGGGATATTGTCCACCCCATTGAGGATAATGAGAGCTTCCCGGAAACGTGGGATTACATAGGCGATATTATATATCACGTTCATATAAAGGACGGAAACAAACCACAAGATTCCGAAATGCACGATTACACATACACTCGTCTCGGAGAGGGCGAGCTTCCCATTCGTGAAATACTTTCACATCTTGAAAAGAACAGCTACAGCGGATATGTATCTCTTGAGTGGGAGAATAAATGGAGAGCCGAGCTTAAAGAATACCCCAATGACCTTGACTGGATATTGGGAGAATTTACAGCTTTTGTAAAAGATTATACCAACTTAAAAGGAGATAAAAACAATGGCAAATAAAATGTCACTTCTTGTAACCCTCCCCGACGGTTACACCAAAGACAAATTCATTACAAATGAAGCAAAAGAGCTTTTAACTTCAAATTTTGACGTCACATGGAATAATACCGGCAAAGGCTACAGCAAGGAGGAGCTTTCTGCAATAGCAGGAAATTTTGATATAATTCTGACCGGCTGGGGCACGCCTACCCTTATCGGCAGTGATGCAATAAAAAGCGGTAAAATCAAGATGATTGCACACACCGCAGGAAGTGTGGCAGACCTTATCGATGACGAAGCATATCAAAACGGGATAAAGGTATTAAGCGGAAACAGACTCTTTGCAGAATCCGTAGCAGAGGGTACAATTGCATACATCCTTTCCGCCCTTCGCTATCTTCCCGATGAAATCTATGGCATGAAAAACGGTATGCAGTGGAAAACTGCCGGCTTCAGGGAAAGTCGCAGTCTTTTGTACAAAACAGTAGGAATAGTCGGATACGGTATGATTTCAAAGCATCTTATGAGACTTTTGAAGCCGTTTGGCGTAAAGATAAAAATTTTCTCAAGACATTCGATGGATATGGATTTTTTAAAGGATATGAACGCAGAACCGGCAACGCTTGACGATATTTTCTCAACCTGCCCGATTGTCACTCTTCACTCATCTTTAACACCTAGCACACATGACATGGTAACAGGCGAGCATTTTAAGAAAATGATGCCCGGCTCGGTATTTGTGAACACAGCCAGAGGTGCTATTATAAAAGAGGATGAAATGTGCAGTGTTCTTTCCGAAAGAAAGGATATAATTGCAGTTCTTGACGTATTCAAAACCGAACCGCTCGAAGCTGACAGTCCGCTGAGAAAACTCGACAATGTATATCTGATCCCCCATAAGGGCGGCCCTACCGTTGACAGCTGGGGTTATATCGGCTATGAGGTAATATCAGATATAGTAAGATTTTCAAAAGGAAAGCCGTTACTCTATGAAATCACAAGAGAAACGGCAGGTCGTATGACAAAACAACATTAAAAAAAAGCAAGTCAGTTCATAGTACCTTGTAACACCTTAAACTTTACATTTTACTTGTAGGACAGGGGCTGAAGGTGAATTGCCGAGGGCAAGAGAAGCCACTTTGGAGTGTGCTCCTGCCGAAGTATTGCGGAACGAGCAAGCCCGTTCCCTACAAATTTATTTTCCTTGTTTTACCAATTTTTTGTGGCGTAAAATTATTGACATATTCTGAATTTTGTGATAATATGAGTGTAGCAAGAGGTAACGACATTAGTTGTTTCCGCAAAATTTAGGTTTATTTTTTAACAGACCGTCACTTTTGCAGAAGTGGCGGTCACTTCTTTATGTAAAGAACAATAATCATCACTAATAAAGTAAACGAAATTATTTCTTCCACATCAACACCTCCTTTCATAGAGGTGTCGGAAACAACCGCCGTCGCTTCTCTTCCTACGTCAATGATTATATCACAAAAGGATTATTATGTCAATTTTTCATTCTTATCTTTTCTCCTCCTGCGCGGAATTTATGTACATTTCTTCCGCCTGACTTTGAATCTCTTTCAGTTCTTCAATAATATCTGTTATTCCGTTAAATACTTTGAAGTATAAATCCTTGTATTCTGACATAATATTCAATTCTCCTTTCCTTCCAAATAAAAAAGTGTGCACAACACGAGGTCATACACACCGAAAAATGCGAACCTCGATAGTTGTCACACACATCGAATAGCATAGAGCAAGCTCACACACCCAAAGGAATTCGCATTTTTTCCATATTATATTAGGGTGTGTGAAAGCACACAAAATAAACGCATATTAATTTTTAATATACAGGCTTGCTCAAAAAAATATTAATATCAATGTATGTGACAACATTATATTATCACACTTCCACAAAAATATCAAGCGGATTTTCCGACTATTTTAATTTTCTTTCTGCATTTTTCGACAAAAATCGAGCACATTATAAAAGTTCAAGAAAAAGGGGACGGTCCCCTATTTGTCTTGAAGATTATTAAAAATGTCAAAATAATCGACAACATAAAAAAAGTTAGACACATCATGAGTAAAACCCTAAAACGATGTGTCTAACCAAAAAATTCTACATTTTTAATTTAAAGAAATTTTCAAAAGTCCGAAAACCCTTGTAAATCCTTACTTATTAAGTGCTTCCTCAACAGCAACAGCAACTGCAACAGTCATACCAACCATCGGGTTGTTACCTGCGCCGATTAAGCCCATCATTTCAACGTGTGCGGGAACTGATGATGAACCTGCGAACTGTGCGTCAGAATGCATTCTTCCCATTGTATCTGTCATACCGTAAGAAGCGGGGCCTGCAGCCATATTATCGGGATGGAGTGTACGTCCTGTACCGCCACCTGATGCAACTGAGAAGTACTTCTTACCCTGCTCGATACATTCCTTCTTGTATGTACCTGCAACGGGGTGCTGGAAACGTGTCGGGTTTGTTGAGTTACCTGTAATAGATACGTCAACGCCCTCTAAGTGCATGATTGCAACGCCTTCACGAACGTCGTCACAGCCGTAGCAACGAACCTTTGCTCTCTCGCCCTTTGAGTAAGCTGTTTCCTTAACTACTTCAACCTTACCTGTATAGTAGTCAAACTTTGTCTGAACATAGGTAAAGCCGTTGATTCTTGAAATAATCTGTGCAGCATCCTTACCAAGACCATTGAGGATTACTCTTAAGTCTTCGCTTCTTGCCTTGTTAGCTGAACGTGCAAGACCGATTGCGCCCTCAGCTGCTGCAAATGACTCGTGACCTGCAAGGAAAGCAAAACACTTTGTTTCCTCACGAAGGAGCATTGAGCCGAGGTTTCCGTGACCGATACCAACCTTTCTGTCGTCAGCAACAGAGCCGGGGATACAGAATGCCTGGAGACCGAGTCCGATTTTTTCAGCCGCATCAGCAGCCTTCTTGCAGTTTTCCTTGATTGCGATTGCCGCACCTACAACGTATGCCCAGCAAGCGTTCTCAAAGCAGATGGGCTGGATGCCCTTTACGATGTTATATGCATCTACACCTGCGTCATCGCAGATTTTCTTAGCCTCTTCAATGGAGGAAATGCCGTGCTTAGCAAGCTCTGCATTGATTTGGTCTATTCTTCTTTCATAACTTTCAAAAAGTGCCATAATTGCATAACCTCCTTATATTATTCATGTCTCGGGTCGAGAAGCTTTGCAGCATCATCAACACGACCGTACTGACCACTTGCCTTAGCAAGTGCCTCATTTGCATCCATACCCTTTGCAATCATTTCCATCATCTTGCCGAGGTGAACAAACTTGTAGCCGATGATTTCATTGTTCTCATCAACTGCAATCTTTGTGATATAACCCTCTGCGAGCTCAAGGTATCTGGGGCCCTTTTCAAGTGTTGCGTATGTAGTACCAACCTGTGAACGAAGTCCCTTACCGAGGTCCTCAAGACCTGCACCGATGGGAAGACCGTCCTCTGAGAAAGCTGTCTGTGTACGTCCGTATACAATCTGGAGGAACAATTCACGCATAGCTGTGTTTATAGCGTCACAAACGAGGTCTGTGTTAAGAGCCTCTAAAATTGTCTTACCAACAAGGATTTCAGAAGCCATAGCTGCTGAGTGAGTCATACCGGAACAACCAACTGTTTCAACAAGAGCCTCCTGAATAATACCCTCTTTAACATTGAGTGTAAGCTTACATGTACCCTGCTGAGGAGCACACCAGCCTATACCGTGTGTAAGACCGGAAATATCTTTTACTTCCTTTGCCTGTGTCCATTTTCCTTCCTGGGGGATAGGAGCCGGACCGTGATATGCGCCCTTCGCAAGCGGGCACATTGATTCAACTTCGCTTGAATATTTCATGCAATTTTGTCTCCTTTCATTATTTACACTACGTCATAAATTTAACGTTCTATAATATTATACCACAAATTTTATAATATGCAAGTGATGTTTTATAAAAAAGATAAATTTTTATCACATTATATTATATATTGCATTTATCTGCAGGATGTAGTAGAATATTTGTATAAAACAAATGAGGTGATTTTACAATGAAAAGATTTATTATTTCTGTTTTATGTACAGTTTCCGTACTTTCATCATTCTTTATGTCAGCAAATGCACACGCGGCAGAGGACGTTGTCGTAAGTCTTTCTATTGACAATCCTTATATGACGGTAAACGGCGAATCGGCAGAGATTGATGCAGGCAGAGGCACCGCTCCCGTTATAATGAACGACAGAACTTTAGTACCGGTAAGAGCAATAATAGAAGCCTTCGGCGGCGAGGTTTTATGGGATGGTGCAACCCGAACCACCTCTGTAGGACTTGACGGCGACAACGTAACTCTTGTTACAGACAGCACCGATGCATACATAAACGGAAGTATGCACACACTCGATGCGGCACCTGCAATCATAAACGACCGAACAATGTTACCTCTTCGTTTTATCGCAGAAGGGTTTGGCCTCGGCATTGCGTGGGACAGCGAAACAAAAACCGTATATATTATACGAAACGGCTTTGACGAAGAGGAATACAATTCCTTAACTGCCTCCCTTCTCCCCTATTCCGGCGAGCCGTACTGTGAGGTGTTCGAGAATGTTCCGCAGTTCAAGGAATATGAAATAATCGATGCTTCCTTTGAATACTATTCAAAAACAGATGAACTTGACAGATGTGATGTGTGCATTGCTTCAATTTCGGAGGACATTATGCCGACAGAAGAAAGAGGCAGCATATCCTCCGTCACACCAAGCGGCTGGAAGAGCATCAAATACGATAATGTGAGCGGAAAGTACCTTTATAATCGTTGTCATTTAATCGGATTTCAGCTTACAGGCGAAAATGCTAACAAAAAGAACCTCATCACCGGCACAAGGTATCTGAATGTAGATGCTATGCTACCGTTTGAAAATATGGTTGCCGAATATATTGAGGAAACAAATAACAGCGTGATGTATCGTGCCACTCCCGTTTTTTCGGGCGAAAATCTCGTTGCGGACGGTGTGCTTCTTGAAGCCTATTCAATTGAGGATAACGGCGAGGGGATTTCGTTTTGTGTTTACTGCTACAATGTTCAGCCCGGCATTTTAATTGACTACAAAACCGGGGACAGCGGCATTAGCGAGATAACATACACCACACCCGAAATCGAAGAAGCATACATCAGCGAAAACACCAATACAGGCACAATCGAAATTTTAAATATATATCGCACTCCAAGCGGCAAAAAATATCATTACGATGCTGAATGCGGCGGCAAAAACAGCTATGAAACAACACTTTCCGAAGCCGTTTTTCAAGGACTCACCCCTTGCTCAAAGTGTACAGAATAACACATATTAAATACTGTTTTTTTCATTGTATACCATAGCCTTATATGATATAATATGAAAAAAACATATGAAGGGATTGGATAGTTATGTCATACAAAGACGGAATTTCCGCTTTAAATCTCGAAATGCCCGACCGTGTGCCGAGAACAGAGTATTCTGCAGCTTCACATTGGGATTTAGTAAAAAAGGTGACCGGAATTGATGTATCGGTCACATCCGATGAAGAGACGAAAACAAAAGCACAGCAACAGTTTTTCAAAGCTTGGAACTTTGACTTTTGCTGGAACGTCAACTTTAACCGTTCCGTATTCGACAACAAAAGAACCGATATGGGACACGCAGTTTACGCCGCAGGCGGTGTTGACTTTTCACAAACCACCGGCTGTCCGTTTAATGATACCGACGAGGTTTTAAGCCTTGACTTTGATGCAACATACGGCGTTCCCGACAAAAAGAAGTTGGTTGAGTTTCTTAACAAAAGCTATCGAGACACTTGTATTTTACGTCCCGATATGGTTAATATGACAGGTATATATGTAACCTGTATGTCGGGACTTATTGAAATCCTCGGCTGGGAAATGCTTCTTATGACCTGCGGAGTTGACCATGACGGCTTTGGGGACCTCGCTAACCGCTATGCAAAATATATGATGCCATATTTTGAAGCATTGGCAGAATGTGATTCTCCCGTTATAATGATTCACGACGATATAGTATGGACAGAGGGTGCGTTCATTTCGCCCGAGTGGTACAGAAAGTACCTTTTCCCGAATTATAAAAAAATGTTTGCTCCCATTATCGAAAAGCAGAAAAAGATAATGTACACCTCCGACGGAAATTACACAGAATTTATCGACGATATTGCAGGCTGTAATATAAACGGTTTTGTGCTTGAACCGACAACCGATATGAATTATATTGCCGAAAAATATGGCAAGACTCACGCATTTATCGGCAATGCAGACACAAGAATCCTGCTCTCAGGCACAAAAGAGGATATATATAACGAAGTGAAGCGTTGTATGGATATAGGAAAAAACTGCCCCGGATTTTTTATGGCTGTAGGAAACCATATCCCCGCCAACACACCTGTTGACAATGCACTGTATTACAACGAATGCTACGAAAAGCTGTCAAAAAGATAACAAATAACAAAAAAAGTTGACAAATAGGGACAGTCCCCTTTTGTCAACTTTTTTTGTTCCAAGTACTATTTCACTTCTCTTGTCTTTGCAAGAGGTGTCAGATTGTTTTCAAAATCCCATAAAAACAGCTTGGATTTTTCCGCATCCGATTTTGCTTTTATCTTTATTTTCTGCCCGGGCATTATTATTGCAGTCAAAAACTTTGCCGATTTAAAACCGTCGTTATATTCGGCAACTACTGCTTTTGTATTAACAGCACTTTTTGACTTATTGTAAATAAGCACGCTGCCGTCATTCTCCGGCGACATATAGCACGGATAAGACTTCGTCAGTTCGTCAAGCATTCTTCCGATATTTATAAGTCCCCAGCCGTAGTATATATCATATCCCTCCGAACCCAAATCCTCCGATGTGCTTTTTATAAGCTCTTTAAATTTTTCATTCGTCACGCTGCTGTCTGCAGAAAGCATAATTGCCGCAGCCGCCGTAACAAGCGGTGATGCCTGAGAAGTGCCGCTTCTTTCAGCATATCCGTAAGCACCGTTTTTAGTGACGTGAAGGCTTGCGGATTTTCTTCCCGGTGCAACCGCAAACACGCTTTTATTATACTGCGAAAAATCTGATTTTTCCTTCGTAAATTCAACAGACCCGACACCAATCACTTCATCATATGCCGCAGGATAGTACAATAATTGGTTATATTCGTTACCAACAGCGGCAACCATTATCACACCCTTTGAATGTGCATATTTTATCGCCTCGTATAACACCGTATTATTCACCTTTGTTCCGAGACTCATATTAATAACTTTGCAGTTATAATCATCGACTGCACCCCTGATTGCCCTTGCAAGCATAAATTCATCCCCCGCCACACCCGGCTCAATACATTTTAGTGCGTATATATTAACCTTCGGGGCAACGCCCGGAACACC
Source organism: Clostridia bacterium (assembly GCA_045647245.1). Lineage (GTDB taxonomy): Bacteria > Bacillota > Clostridia > UBA1381 > UBA1381 > HGM11525. Next base: position 33,786 of record JAZRMB010000028.1, on the reverse strand, counting down.
GATTTTGTTATGCATCGATGCAATCAAGCCTGCAACGTGCGTTCCGTGACCGTTCTTATCGGAAAAATCGGTGCTGTTTGTTACATAATTATAACCACCTGCAATATTGGGGGCAATATCGGGATGCAATGAAACTCCCGAGTCAATAACTGCAACATTTACTCCGTTTCCGTAGGTTTCGATATCCCACGCACTTTGCGCATCTATCATTTGCATTTGCCACTGCCTCGGATAAAACTCATCCTCCGGGACGGAAAATGCTGATATTTCTGCAACGTCCTCAATCAGAAAAGTTTCACCGTTAGGCTCGATATATTCTATAGAATCGGCAAATTCATTTCCTATTGATATATCTTGCGTTATATAAACATCCTCGTAGCCGCTGTATGTAACTCTCCCCTCACAACCGGGTGGTACAGAGCCTTTTTTGAATTTTACCAGATATTCAGTATTTTCTGCATACACTCCCGTACACATTAAAAGCAAAAGTAAAGCTGTTATAATAAATCTTCTAACCACTTTTATCTCTCCAGATTCAATATTTTTATATATTGTATCATAAAAAGAGATAAATGTAAATTATAATTTATCGCTTCGCGAGAAATTATAAAGTTTGGAGTTAGGAGTTAGGAATTAGGAGTTAATTGAAAGAAAAATGCAGAGCATTTTTCTGATATATTTTAAATAATTTCAACAAATTCAACTTTAAAAATATAAATCATTGAAAACCGCAAGGTTTTCTACCTAAACTCCTAACTCCACACTCCTAACTCCTAACTAATTTAGCGACAGCTAAATTATAATTTAGTGCTTGAATTTTTTGAAAATGTGTGGTAAAATAAATATGCCAAACAAATTCCACAATTCAATATATATTCAGGATGTTTTCATATAATTTTATTTGACGGGATATTTGTATCCTTTTTTAGACATACTTAAAAGTACGGTGAAATTAGCAAAAGCGTAAATTCCGCCGGGCTTTTAAGTATGGTGAAACATCCGTATGATTGCTTGGAATTTGTTTGGCGACAATCGGAGTTTGCGTTTTTCGGTGTGTATAACTTCGGTTGTACACACTTTTTTAATGGAGGGAAAAGCTGTGCCGGATTATGAAAAGCTGTTTTTTACGCTGATGCAAAGAGTAGGCCAAATAGAGCGGGAGTTGAGAATTGTGCACGATGAGGTAAGCGAGATGTATCTTGATGAGCGCATAAAGGAAGAAAGTTTGAAAGAGTGGGGTAAAATTCCTGATTATAACGTAAAGCCGGAGTAGAATTCATTTTACTCCGGCGGATATGATTTGTATATAATAAAAAAACTGCAACGACCGTTGCAGTTTTTTTATTCAGGAAACTAATCAAAAGCTTAGATTCTTTCCTTAACCTTAGCAGACTTACCAACTCTGTCACGAAGATAGAAGAGTCTTGCACGTCTAACTTTACCCTTTCTCGAAATCTCGATTTTCTCGATATTAGGAGAATTAACGGGCCATGTCTTTTCTACGCCTACGCCGTATGAAAGACGTCTTACGGTAAAGGTCTTAGCGATTCCGCCGCCCTGTACCTTAATGATTGTACCCTCGAACATCTGAGTTCTGGTACGGTTACCTTCTGTAACCTTCTGATATACCTTTACATTGTTACCTACTACGAGGTCAGGTAAATCAGTTCTGATTTGGTCTTTTGTCAAAGCGTTAATGATTTCGTTTGCATTCATCATTAAACCCTCCTCTCATAACTTAGGCGTTCGTGCCGACCAAGGCAGAGGACCACCCGTAATATAACCACAACATTATACCACACCAAATGAAAAAAATCAAGCATTTTTTTACATTTTTTTCGGGGTAAAACAAACAAAAAGTAAGAGTGTTTTGGTCTTTGGTTATAAAATTTAGATAAAAAACATAGGATAAATTATAATTTAGCTGTCGCTAAATTAGTTAGGAGTTTGGAGTTAGGAGTTTGGAGTTAAAGTAGAAAACCTTCCGGTTTTCATTTATTAATATTGAGAAACGCAAAAAGTAAACGAATAGGGACCTTGTAGGGTGCGATGCCCACATCGCACCGTCCAATACGATACGTAACGTATACTTTCTACAACTCCTAATTCCTAACTCCAAACTCCAAACTTTATAATTTACAAAGGAGACCAACTATGAAAAAAAGAAAAACATTAAAAACCTATATTATCACACGCTCGTATCTTAAGTGTGCGGCAGGTGCGGTTATTGGTATGCTTTTTATTCTGATTTTTGCGGCGTTGCTTTCTTGTGCTACAAACAAAAATGACAATTTTGTAATGGCGGTAATGGATTGGTATTTTGGCAAGAATAAGGCGTATGCCGAGGCGTGGGAAATAATATCCGATTCAAACGGCAGAGTTGGGGTTATAATGGATAGTTATACAAGGCTTGTAACGTCCGGGATAAAAAGCGAAGAGAAAGTGACGGAGAAAAAGCCCGATGTTTTGCAAGATAATACAGTGCAGGAGATGATGCCTGCACCTACACCGAAAATTATAGAAAGCACTGCAAAATCTCTTACGGAAATCAAAAATCTTTCGGGTAAAACGATAGATGCCGACAGTCTTTTTAAAGAACCGCTTAAGTACAAAATTGCCTCGGCATCGCCTTCTGTGCTTATAGTACATACCCACACAACCGAAAGCTATTTTGAACAGGACAGAAGCGTAGATGAAGAAAAGAATATGACGGCTGTCGGAAAGGTTCTTAAAAAGAAGCTTGAAGAGGGAGGAATAGGATGTATTCACGATGCGACGGTACACGATTATCCGTCGTATAACGGTGCGTACACATTATCAGCGGCAACAACGAAAGCAAGGCTTAATGAAAATCCCGACGTAAAAATAGTTCTTGATGTACACCGAGATGCCATTGCAACAGACGACGGAAGCAAGATGAAATTAAGCTGTAATATAAACGGCGAGAGTGTGGCACAGATAATGTTTGTGGTCGGCACAGATGCACAGCTTTCGCATCCTGACTGGAGAGAAAATATGAAGCTTGCCTTAAAGCTTCAAAGGCGTGCGAATGAGCTTTATCCCGGGCTTGTAAGACCAATTAACTTAAGAGCGCAACGTTTTAATCAGCAGTTGTCGAATGGAAGTATAATTATAGAGGTAGGAACTAACGGTAATACTATGGAGGAGGCGAAAAAGGGAGCAGAACTGATAGGTGATGTTATTGTAAGTGTATTATCGGAATATAAAGGATAGAAAAACTAATAATATAAAATAATTCACACTAACCGTCCCCTTGTGTGAGGGTGAGGGTTGCGGTTATTTTTAATCATATGGTACAAAATAAGAAAAAAATGGTGACAAAACGGATTTTTTGTGGTACAATATATGCTATAATGGAAGCCAATGTATTCAAAAACGGGTTTTTACCGTTATTTGTTCGTGAAAACATAAGGCGGAATGGAGAAATATATGCAGGATAAAATCAGGAATTTTTGTATTATAGCACATATTGACCACGGAAAATCAACACTTGCTGACAGACTTTTAGAGTTTACCGGCGAGGTTGAGGAACGTGATATGGAGGAACAGCTTTTAGACGATATGGACCTCGAAAGGGAAAGAGGTATTACCATAAAGGCACACGCTGTAAGGCTTAAATATCATGCTAAGGATAATAATGTCTATACATTTAATCTTATCGACACACCGGGACACGTTGACTTTAATTATGAGGTTTCAAGGTCTTTGGCGGCGTGTGAGGGTGCGATATTAATAGTTGACGCATCGCAGGGCATAGAGGCGCAGACTCTTGCAAACACATATCTTGCTTTAGAGCACGACCTTGAGATTGTACCGGTTGTAAATAAAATCGACCTGCCATCGGCGCGGCCTGAAAATGCGATTGCGGAGATTGAGGATATTATAGGAATACCTGCTGAGGATGCACCGAGAGTATCGGCGAAGACGGGGCAGAATATACAGGATGTGCTTGAGGCGATTGTGGAAAAGATACCTGCGCCCGAGGGTGATAAAGATGCTCCGCTTGCGGCGTTGATATTTGACTCCTATTATGACAGCTACAGAGGTGTAATTGTATATGTAAGAGTTAAGCAAGGTACGCTCAAAGCAGGAGACAGAATAAGAATGATGGCAACCGGCGCTGAATTTGATGTGGTCGAGGTTGGATATATGCATCCGAACGGATTGATAGCCTGCGATTCGCTCTGTGCCGGTGATGTTGGATATATCGCGGCAAGCATCAAATCTATTCAGGACACACGTGTGGGTGATACTGTTACAATAGTAGGAAATGCGGTAAAAGAACCGCTTCCCGGTTATAAGAAGGTAAATCCGATGGTGTACTGCGGTATATATCCTGCCGACGGTGCACAGTATGAGGACCTTAAAGAAGCACTTTCAAAGCTTCAGCTTAATGATGCGGCGTTGTTGTTTGAGCCTGAAACCTCTGTCGCACTCGGCTTCGGTTTCCGTTGCGGATTTTTGGGACTTCTTCATATGGAAATCATCCAGGAGAGACTTGAAAGGGAATACAATCTTGACCTTGTAACGACTGCACCAAGCGTTATATACAAGGTTCATAAAACCAACGGCGAGCTTATAATGGTAGATAACCCGACCAATCTGCCGCCGACTGTTGAAATAGACTATATGGAAGAGCCGATGGTTAAGGCGGATATTATGGTGCCGACAGATTATGTGGGTAACGTAATGGAGCTTTGTCAGCAAAGACGTGGCGTGTTTAAAAATATGACGTATATGGAAGAAACACGCGCGCAGATTCATTATGAACTGCCGCTGAATGAAATTATATACGACTTCTTCGATGCACTAAAATCGCGTACAAAGGGTTATGCATCCTTTGACTATGAGTTGTTCGGCTATCAGAGGTCAGACCTTGTTAAGCTTGATATGCTCTTGAACGGCGAGCTAGTGGACGCACTTTCATTCATAGTTCATAAGGAAAGTGCATATTCAAGAGGCAGACGTATGGCGGAAAAGCTTAAGGAAGCTATCCCCAGACAGCTCTTTGAAGTGCCGATTCAGGCGGCAATCGGAGGAAAGATTATTGCGAGAGAAACCGTTAAGGCAATGCGTAAGGATGTGCTTGCAAAGTGCTATGGCGGTGACATAACACGTAAGAAAAAGCTCCTTGAAAAACAGAAGGAGGGTAAAAAGAGAATGCGTCAGGTAGGAAACGTAGAAGTTCCGCAGGAAGCATTTATGTCTGTTTTGAAGCTTGATTGATAAAAATGTACTGCCGATAAAGGATTTGCCTTGTGTCGGCAGTATTTTTTTGTGGATGGAGTGAGAATGTTATGATAAAAATTTCGACACATCTTTATATACACTGGCTTACGGTAGCTTTTTTTGCCTGCTGTTATATTACGAGGTCACTCGGTTTTGCGGCATCTGTTTATGCGGTAATGCTTCTGCATGAGGCGGCACACGCATTGGCGGCGATGTATCTTGGTATAGGTATTTCGAGATTTGTACTTTATCCGTTTGGAGTAAACCTCAAAATTAAAACAAGGCTTCTTGCAAGTGTGGCAGATGAGATGATACTTTATCTGTCCGGGCCTCTTGTAAATGCAGTTGCGGCACTTGTCTGCGTTGTGCTGGGACGCAAAAGCATATTTTATTATAACAATCTTTTGCTTTTTCTTATAAATATTCTGCCCATACTGCCGCTTGATGGCGGTCAGGCGGCAAGGAGAATTCTTTCGGCAAAAATCGGGGAAGAAAAAGCGACGGGATTGCTTTCATTTTTTGGCTTTGCGGTAGGTGTAGGGCTGATTGTTATTATGATAAAGTATTCAAAGCTCGATATTAACAGCGTTACCTTTGCGTTGTTTTTAATAGCAAGTATATTTACCTGCAAGGAAAAGTACAGTCGTGATTTCGTAAGAGAGCTTGCGTGTACTTCACAGAGGAATGGAGTTTCAAAATGTGATGTTTTTATTGCAGATGAGGCGAGTGACGGCGTAAAAATACTTAAAAAAGTGGTGCCTTCAAGGGGTGCTGTTGTGTTTTTTATCAATGAAAACTCACAAATTGTTAAAACCGCTACAGATAAAGAGCTTGCAAAAGAAATTTTAGGTTAAAAATTTAGGGTGAAAATGATATTTTTTTGTAGACAAAAAGCGAAAAATATTGTATAATGTATTGTGAAATAAAATACAATGCAATAACTACGTCTGGGGGATGAAAATGAAGAAGGATTTACTTGGACTTGAAAAGCTTTCAAAAGAGGATATATTATATATTCTCGAACAGGCGAAGGAAATGAAGAAGATAGTATTATCGGACAAAAAGAAATCCGATATGCTTGAAGGAAAAACCGCGGTTACGCTGTTTTACGAGAACAGCACAAGAACCCGTATGTCATTTGAGCTTGCCGCAAAATATCTCGGTGCGCATGCCGCAAACATTACGGCATCAGGCTCGAGTGTTGCAAAGGGTGAGAATCTTTTTGATACGGTAAGAACACTTGATGTAATGGGCACCGATGTTATAATTATGAGACACTCAGCAAGCGGTGCGGCAGAGCTTATTGCACCGGTTGTTTCGGCATCTGTAATCAATGCCGGTGATGGTATGCACGAGCATCCGACTCAGGCACTTCTTGATATGTTTACCATAATGGAAAAGAAGGGCAGAATTGAAGGTTTGAAGGTTGCGATTGTCGGAGACATATATCATTCAAGAGTTGTAAGAAGTAATATTTACGGACTTAATAAGCTTGGTGCAGAGGTATGTCTTGGCGGACCGTCAACTCTCTTGCCAAGAGGTATTGAAAAGATGGGCGTTAAGGTATTCAGAAGCGTTCAGGAGGCAATGATAGATGCAGACGTGGTTATGGGCTTGAGAATCCAGCTTGAAAGACAAAAGAGCGGACTCTTCCCGAGCCTTAAGGAATATAACAAGTACTTTGGCGTGGATGAAAAACGTATGCTCTTTGCAAAGGAAGATGCTATATTGATGCATCCGGGCCCGGTGAACAGAGGCGTAGAGCTTTCCTCCGAGGTGATTGACTCACCTGTGAGCGTAATAGACGAACAGGTAACAAACGGCGTTGCGGTTAGAATGAGCGTGCTTAAATGGCTCTTTGAATAAAATGAAAGGAATGTGTTTGATATGAAGCTTCTTATTAAGGGCGGACATGTTGTTGACCCGAAAAATAAAATTGACGGCGTGTGCGATATTTATGTGGACAAGGGCGTTATATGCGATGTCGGCACAGATGTTGAGCTTGATGACCTTTCCGAAATAGAGGTTATTGATGCAAGCGGTATGTATGTAACTCCCGGTCTTGTGGATATGCATGTGCATTTGCGTGACCCCGGATTTACATATAAAGAGGATATTGAAAGCGGAACAAAAAGTGCGGCACTCGGCGGAGTGACATCTGTTGCGTGTATGCCGAACACATCGCCCGTTTGTGATAACGGAACGGTTATTGAATATATCAAATCAAAGGCAAAGCAGGTGGGCGTTGTAAACGTATATCCGATAGGCGCTATTACCAAGGGGTTAGAGAGCGAAGAGCTTGCAGGTATCGGCGATTTTAAGTTTGCAGGCGTGGTTGCCGTTTCGGATGACGGAAAGCCCGTAAAGAGTGCATCTCTTATGAGACGTGCTTTAGAATATGCGGATATGTTTGATGTGACTGTTATATCCCATTGCGAAGAGCCGTCAATTGCGGCAGGTTCTATGAATGAGGGTGCTGTTGCGACAGAGCTTGGACTTGTCGGAATAAGCAATGCGGCAGAGGAAATAATGGCAAACCGTGAAATTATACTCGCAGAGAATACAAATACGGCGGTGCATCTTGCACACGTTAGTACAAAGGGTACTGTTGAAGCAGTAAGAAGGGCGAAGGAAAGAGGCGTAAGGGTTACTTGCGAAACCTGCCCTCACTATTTCTCACTTACTGAGGAGGCTGTAAGAGGATATAACACAAATGCAAAGATGAATCCTCCGCTCCGTACTGACGAAGATGTTGAGGCAATAAAGGAAGGTTTAAGGGATGGCACTATTGATGCAATCGCAACCGACCACGCACCGCATCATATTGATGAGAAGAACTGCGAATTTGTAAATGCATTAAATGGTATTGTAGGACTTGAAACATCGCTCGGAATCGGCGTTAAGTACCTTGTTAAAACGGGTATTCTTACAATGAGTCAGCTCATTGAAAAGATGGCTTTAAATCCTGCAAATATTTTGGGACTTTGCAAAGGAAGCTTAAGTGTTAATTCAGCGGCGGATATAATCATATTTGACCCGGATAAGGAATATACGGTGGATGTTTCTAAATTTGCTTCAAAGAGCAAAAATTCACCTTATGACGGCTTTGTTTTATGTGCGAAGCCTGAATATACAATAGTAGGCGGAAAAATTGTAGTAAACAGAGGGGAGTTAGTATAATGTCAATTGATGTACTTGTTTCACAAATCAAAAATAAAAATAATCCTTCGGTAGCCGGTCTTGACCCGAAGATTGATTATGTACCTATGTATATAAGAGAAAAGGCGTATAAGGAATACGGCAAGAATTTAAGAGGTGCGGCTGAGGCTATATGGGAATACAATAAAGGTCTTATAGATGCACTTTATGATGTTGTTCCTGCTGTTAAGCCGCAGTCGGCATTCTATGAAATGTACGGTCTTGCAGGTGAGGAAATCTTAGGCAGAACAATCGAATATGCAAAAGAAAAGGGTCTTTATGTAATACTTGACGTAAAGAGAAATGATATCGGTTCAACTGCAGAGGCTTACTCTGCGGCATACCTCGGAAAGGTTGACATTGACGGCGAGGAGTTTGAGCCTGTCGGTGTTGACTGCGTAACGGTTAACCCGTATCTCGGAACAGACGGCATTGCTCCGTTTGTGAATGATTGCAAAAAGTACAATAAATCAATGTTCGTGCTTGTAAAGACATCAAACCCCTCATCGGGTGAGCTTCAGGATATCACTGCAGGGGATAAGACAATTTACGAAACTGTTGCAGGCTTGGTTAATAAATGGGGCGAGGACACAATCGGCACATCAGGCTATGGTGCTGTCGGTGCCGTTGTTGGTGCAACATACCCCGAGCAGGCAAAGCTTCTTCGTAAGCTTATGCCGAAGTCATATTTCCTTGTTCCTGGCTACGGTGCACAGGGCGGTAACGCAAAGGATGTTAAAAACAGCTTCAATGACGACGGACTCGGTGCAATCGTAAACTCTTCAAGAGGAATTATGTGTGCATACAAAAAAGGCGACTGGAAGGAAGAGCAGTTTGCCGAGGCTGCAAGAGCAGAAGCAATCAGAATGCGTGAAGAGCTTTGCTCAATTCTGTAAGGAGAGATTTTTACATTATGAAAAAAAACTACTTATGTGAATTAATAAAGAAAGAATGTCTTTGTGAGGGTATTTACGATTTTACCGTAAAAGCTCCCGAAATTGCAAAGGCTGCTGTACCGGGACAGTTTCTTCATATTCTATGTTCCGATAAGGTATTTTTAAGACGTCCGATAAGCATATGTGATGCACAGGGCGACGAGCTTCGCTTTATATTCGAAATAAAGGGTGAGGGAACAAAGGAGCTTGCTGAGAAAAAGGTCGGAGATATGATTGATATTATGGGACCTTTAGGCAACAGCTTTATTGAAGGTGAGTATAAAAAACCTGCTGTTATCGGTGGCGGTATCGGCGTTTTCCCGCTTTTTAAGCTTACAAAGGAGCTTGAAAATGCAACTGTATTTTTAGGCTTCAGAAGTAAGGACAGAGTTGTTATGGAGGACGAATTTAAAGCTATTGCCGAGACTTTTGTTTCAACAGATGACGGAAGCTACGGCTATAACGGCTTTGCGGTTGAGCTTTTAAAGAAGCATATTGAAGAAAAGGGTTGTGATGTTATTTATTCCTGCGGCCCGACTCCTATGCTTTCGGCTGTTAAAAAAATAGCTGCAGAGTACAACATTCCCTGCCGTGTATCGCTTGAACAGCGTATGGGTTGCGGCATAGGTGCGTGCCTTGTGTGTAGTTGTGAAACGATATTTGAGGGGACAGATAAGTATAAGAGAGTCTGCAAGGACGGACCCGTATTCTGGGCAAGTGAGGTAAATATCTGATGAATACTAAAATTAATTTTTGCGGAGTAGAATTCAAAAATCCGATTGTAACCGCATCGGGAACCTTCGGCTTTGGAAGTGAGTACGGCGAATATGCGGATCTTGCCGAGTACGGCGGTTTTTCTGCTAAAGGTCTTACGAGATTTGAGCGTGCAGGCAATCCTCCCCCGAGAATTGCAGAAACTCCATCCGGAATTTTAAACAGTGTAGGCTTGCAGAATCCGGGCGTTGAAGCTTTTCGTGATAAGATAATGCCCTCTCTTGCAAAGATAGATACAAAGGTAATTGCGAATATGTCGGGAAATACGGTTGAGGAATACTGCGAAATGGCGGAAATTCTTTCCGATACCGATACGGCTGTAATTGAAATGAATGTATCCTGCCCGAACGTTAAAAAGGGAGGACTTGCATTCGGAACAGACCCGAAAACGGTTGAAAATCTTACACGTGAGGTTAAAAAATATTCAAAGAAGCCGCTCGTTGTAAAGCTTTCTCCGAATGTAACATCTATTGCCGATATCGCAAAGGCGGCAGAGGCAGGCGGTGCTGACGGTGTATCGCTGATTAATACGCTTTTAGGTATGGTAATTGACGTGGACAGAAAAAAGCCGATTCTTGCCAATAATATGGGCGGTATGTCAGGCCCTTGCGTAAGACCTGTGGCTGTTCGTATGGTGTATCAGGTTAAGCAGGCTGTCAATATTCCCATAATCGGAATGGGTGGCGTAATGTGCGGCAGAGACGTAATCGAGTTTATGTTAGCAGGTGCATCACTTGTAGCATTAGGCACGGGAATGTTCGTAAAGCCCGACCTCATTTTAGAGGTAAAGGATTATATGAACGACTATATGCTTCGTCATAACATAAAAGATATAAACGACATAATCGGAACTGTTGAAATGAACTGATTTTAAAACTTTTAATAATATTATAAAAATAATCTCTCAACGAACCAAAATTTGTTGAGAGATTATTTTTGTTGAGTTACTAATCGAAAAAGTGGGTAAAATTTACCGGTTTTGCGGTTATAACCGGAAAAATTTTTTAAAATTTTACTCCATATATTTATCCAAATCCTGCAATAACCATTCGGGGGATATACCAAGGCATTTGCATATACAAGCTATTTCGTAATCAGTTACCTGACGCATATTTTTTTCTATTTTACTTATCATTTGCTGATCAATGTTGATATTACAAAGCTGCATACGTGCTGCCAATTCGGTTTGTGACAGATTTTTTTCCTTGCGAGCCTGTTTAAGGCGTTCGGATATGATGTTTTTGTTATTATAGAATTCAATCTTTTTCATAAAAATTATCCTTTCTTGAAAAACTCTAATGTGACGTATTGACTTTATCATAATTTGGTGATATAATTACGTTACAATAACGTATTTTGTGACTGGAGGATTTATTTTATGAAAAAATTAATAACTTTAGCAGTGATGGTGATTGTAATGACAATGTCTGCGTTGACCGCTTTTGCGATTGACGGCGACGGAACAGAGGAGACACCATTTTTGATAACAAATCAGGGAGAATTGGAGCTTGTTACAGATTTTCCCGTATGTCATTTCAGACTGGGAAATGACATAGAACTTGAAGGAGTATGGATTCCGCTTTGTAAGCAAACATCGTCGGGTTATTTTAAAGGCGTATTTGATGGTGCAGGCTATACTATTTCAAATTTGGTGACGGATGGTTCAGAGGGTGGATTATTTAAGAATAACAGCGGTACTATCAAGAATTTGAATATCGAAATTTCTGCTGATGGTATGAAAGGAAGCGGTGCTGTTGCAAATATAAACAGCGGAACAATTTTAAATTGTGTTGTAAAAGGAAATATTTCGGGTGGCTTTGCTTATATGGGCGGAATTTGTGGAGATAACCAAAATACAGTTAAACAGTGCAAGATGGTAGGGAATGTTGAAAGTACAAGCACTGCTTCCTATTCATATGTAGGCGGAATTTGCGGGTGTAATAGTTCTTCTGGAAAGGTAAGTTCTTGTGCCGTTATCGGAAATATTACCGGTAAGGGATGTACCGGAGGAATATCCGGATATAATAGTGCGAGTGGCAGTAGTGTAATGATTGTTGATTGCTATTATATAGGTAGTATAAGTAGTACCGATTCATATAAAGGCGGTATAGTAGGAAATAATAGTGATTCTTATTATTCTGATGCGAAAATAATGGATTGTTATGCAGTACCAACTTTTAACAGCTCCGGCTACGGAATTGCTTATAACAGCGGTACGATTACAACCAGCTACTACGACAAAACAATATCCGGCTTAACAAGCACAAACTATGGAACACCAAAATCAACTGCGGCAATGAAAATGAAGCAGACATATGCAAAGGATTGGGATTTTGAAAATACATGGGGGATAGATAAAAATATAAATAACGGCTATCCGTATTTGTTGTGGGAATATCCCACTGTTGAAGAAGAAAAGCCGTATACCATAACCAACGTAAAAATTACGGATTTATCGGGAAATGAGCTTGAAGCGATACCGGCAGAAGGCTTTTATTGTGAAATCAATGTAACAAAAAATGACAACTCAAAAAATGCCGACAGCGTAATTATCGCTATGTATGATGAATCAGGTGAATTGATTGGTATGGATTATATGAAGGGTACATATTATCAGAATCAAACGATTACATTCGGAACAATGATAGAAAAGAAGGATAAAAATATTGAAAGCATAAAAAGCTTTGTATGGGACAGTGTAGTGGGGATGATACCGCTGTCCAATTCAATTGAAATGAAATGATTTTAAAAAGGGCAAAAGAAAGGAATTTGATAAATTCTTTCTTTTGCCCTTTGATTTTTTAATTACTGTTGTAATTTTTATTGTTTTATGTTATACTGTAAATACAAAGTTTGAGAGGGTGAATTCAATGTCTGTGGATAAGGCTATTAAAAGTGCGGTTGCATCTGTGACAATGGAAGGGTATCAAATTGATAACGAATGTGTCCGGTGGTGTAAGAAGCTTTTAGAAAACGAAATCAATATGGAAGAGTATATTGCTCTTGTAAAACAAAAATCGGGCGTTGTTGTGCAATGAGTTACAGAATAGAGGCTATTACGGACAGTTGTTATGAAGGGACTTCTTGTCTGATAAATAAGTTTGATATCCGTGATGAGAAACAGCTTGATGCAGTTGAAGCACATATTACCCTTGCTAAAATTTCAATTCTTCAGCAAAATCCTATTACAGGTGATTTTGACTTTGAACATTATAAAGCGATTCATAAATTTCTGTTCGAAGATTTATATGATTGGGCGGGAATCCCAAGAACAGTTGATATTTCGAAAAAGGGCACATCATTCGTGAAGGCTGAGGATATTGAAAATATTGCAGATGCTTGTTTTAAACGTCTTAAAAATCAGAATTACTTTAAGAATCTTGATATTGATAGTTTTGTGGAAAAAATAACTGATTTTTACTGTGTTACAAATAATCTTCATCCGTTCAGAGAAGGTAACGGAAGAACTCAAAGAGTTTTTTTGTCACAATTAGCACTTAATGTCGGATATGAAATGAATTTTGCCGACATTGATACCGATACTTTAATGATTGCGACAATTAACGCTGCAAACGGTGTTGACACATATTTAAAAGAGGCGTTAAGAGCGATTATTACGCCTATTATTTAAAATTTATAAAAGAGTAGCCAAATAGGGACTGTCCCTATTTGGCTACTCTTTTAGTATTATTATGAAAAATATAATGCGTATTTTTCCATTGCATCCATTAATGCCTTTACATTTTCGAGTGGCACTCCGGGATATAAGCCGTATATCATACAAAGACCGCCCTCGGGTGTGGCAATTTTTGATACCTCCTCACGGATAAGGGCATCAATCTGCTCCGGCGTTCCGCAGGGAGTGATATTTTGTCTGTCGATATCAAGCTCTACGCACAGCTTTCCGCGGAATTTTTGTGCTATCCAGTCAATTCCGTTTACTAAATCCTGAAGATTTAATATCTCAACACCGCTTCCGACTATATCATCGACAAGTGTGCGAATATCGCCGTCAGAATGCATATGAACGGGTACTCCTGCATCGAGTGCCGGCTTTATGATTTTTTTGTATGACGGCTTTATATACTTTCTGAACATTTCAGGGGAAAGCATAGGCCCTACCTGCATTCCAAGGTCCTCGGGGTAACCCATCGAGCTGCAGCCGTTTTTGATAAATCTCTTTACAAGTGCAAGATTAAATTCACTAAGCTGTTCGATAAGCTCAAATAGCTTTGGCTCTTCGTCCATCATATCAAACAAAAGATTTTCATATCCTCTTAAATCACAAAGCTGTAAAAATGTATGTCCATGGCGTAATGTAGCCTTGAATGTGCCGCCGTTTGCTTTTATATCTGCCCATTCTTTTATTTTCTCATCCCAGTTTACCGTATAAAGTCCGTCTGTTTTGTTGGGGTCTGCTATGTGCCAGGTTGTACCGAAAGCATTCCAGTCTGCAAGCGGATGCCTATGTACAGTACCCGTTATGCCGTTGTCTGTTGTCACCCATCTGCAACCCATAACATCGGTGTACGGCTCATCTGCACGTGCAACGAGATTGTAATTCGGGAACCAGTCTTTATCGGGACGCTTAAAATCGGGGAATAAAAGCTTATGCTCTTCCATTAAATCCCACAAAGCCTCCTTCGGATAATGATGCCAGCAGGAGGAGTTGATGGCAAATGTCATTGGGATATAATCGGGGCGTTCAAATCTGACAGCTTTTTCAAAATTATCCATTGTATTAACCATTCCTTATATTAGTTTTCTTTACCGTAATACTCATCAAGCACATCGCTCACTGTCTTTGCCCAAACAATAAGATTTTCAGGTCGGTTTGAAACTGTGCTGATATCCTTTAATACAAATTCGCAAGGACAACCATACTTGATACATGCCTTTGCTGATTCCTCTATTTCCTTTCTTATAACCTCGGGGTCTGTTATGCTTGAAACATTTGCGGGATTGGGCTTTCTTGCAAATACATAGTTTCCGCCTATCTGTTCAGCTGACGATTCGACATTTGCCCAGGGTGATACGCCGATTTTTCTCAGGTTACTGATTTCTTTGATTACGTCCATCTTGTTGTCAAGGGGCTCACAACAGCCGTAGTATGTATAGCCGAAGCGTTCTGCAATCGGCTTTATGTAATCAAGCTCAAATTCCTTGTGCATAGCGGGGGAAACTGAACCAAAGCCTTGTGCACCGCCTCTGAACCATGTACCCTTCCAGCCTTCTTTTGCAAGTCCGGATACCATACCGGGTGTACAATGCAAATCGGTTGGTGATGTATCAATGCAGGAATTCTTTTCAAAGAAATCGAGCTCTGTAATCATAGCCTTGCAGAATTTATCTATTATTTTGTGCATATACTCGGGTCTGTCGTATAAATCAATATATATAGATTCCATACCTCGATATCTTGCTATAATATCCCACGGCATAAAGTAGATATATCTGTGACCGCAAAGCTTAACAGGCATCGTGTCGCCCAAAAGCTCGGTATAGTAGTTCATATTTTCCTCGTCAATATCGGGTCTTAGTGTAAACTCCGGCATATGCATTTTTTCAAGCACTTCTTCATCGGCAAGAATATCTGTATAAGAATGGGAAACAATATTATTTGTTGCGTCTGTTCTTAAAATACTTTCTTCAACCTCAAGCCCTGTACCTGTTGAATCATAAGCCTTCCATACTCTGTAAAAAGGCTCATTAAGATTGTCCGCTTTAAAATACTCCCATCTGTACAAAGCCCTTCTTAAATATTCTTCTATCCTGCGTGCCTTTTCATCTTCACATACTTATGTAAGCTTATTATCAATATTCATCTGATACCAGGGAATCTCATCCATCAATACCGGCGGACGGACAAGCTTTAAATCGTTTGTGTCCTGCATTCTTTTAAATGCCTTCTTCTGCTTGTCAGATGAAGCAAGCTCCATATACCTTTTTGCAAGCTCTCTTATAATTTCTTTATCTTTTATATTCATTGCACGAAAACTCCCATCTTGATTTTTTACTGAATTTATTATATAATAATTTTGATTATTTTACTTATAATTCTAAGCAGAATATAAAATCAAACAATCGGGGGTCGGGTATGAAAAAGGAAAGCCGTATTATTCGTAAATATTACTATGGTGATATAAAGGTGTTTGAGTTCGGGTACGCTAATTATATCAAAGCACATCCGCCCCTTAAAATGCACAATCATGGGAAGTGTATGGAATTTGTATATGTTGTTAAAGGAAAGCAGATATATCAAGTGAACGGCTCTGACTATTTAGTTGAAAATGGAAATGTTTTCTTTACACATCCGTATGAAGAGCATACAACGGGGATGTATCCTGAGGAAATATCGGTAATATATTATTTAATTATTGATTTGGAGTCTCTTCCGAAGGTTGGAATATTTGTAAACGATGAGGAATACACTTGTATTTTGGGGCAGTGGAAAAATCAAACGCACCGTATATTCAAAGCATCAGACGAGCTGTTGGGTGTGTTGAAACGGCTTATGTCTTGCTTTGATAAATGTGATATTCATTTTGACAGCAGAATAAGAAATGCACTTTCAGAAGCTTTAATGACATTATCCTGTCCGCAGTATACAGAGTGCAGTAATAATCGAGCGAAAATCGAAAACAGCCTTAAATACATTCATAATCACCTTGACGAATCAATACGCGTATCTATGCTTGCCGATATGGATTATATGTCATTATCCGCTTATAATAAAGTCTTTACAGAAACGATAGGGATTTCTCCGGGAGAGTACATACTCAAACAAAAAATTGAAAAGGCAAAGGAGATGCTTACCAAAACCGATTTGTCGGTAACAGATATTGCATATAAGCTCGGGTTCTCCTCAAGCCAGTATTTCGCAACTGTTTTTAAACGCTTCTGCTGTGAAACTCCGAAGAAGTTTCGCAGTAGGGGAGCGGATAAGGGTTGAATGTAGGGGAATAATATATTTGTTATTAAAGAATTTGATTTTTGGAAAGTATTATCAAAAATAAATTACGAGGCTATTGCATTAAACATTTTAAATGAATAAATATTCAACATTGTAGGGGGCGATGCCTACATCGACCCGTTTTCGGACAGATGTGGGCATCTGTCCCTACAAAAACAGAGATTTAATTCACGATTTTGTTTGATGCAACAACCTCCGTTTTTTTTGTACAGTAAGTTAATGAATGTAGAAGGTGGCAGATTTATTTCTTTTTAAAACAGTAATACAAACTTCAAATACGCATAAAATAACCAAAATGGGCAACATTATTACTGTAATAATGATTAATTTACAGCAAAATGCCAAAAATAATAAAAATCATATAAAATTAAAGGATTTTTATAAAAGTATGTCGAAATTGTATTGTAGAGAGGAGATGAGAGACTTGCCGAGATACAGCGACAATTTAATAAACGAGGTTTTATCTGAGAATGACATAGTTGACGTTGTATCGCAGTATGTCAGACTCAAACCTAACGGAAGGGACTATACCGGTCTTTGTCCTTTTCATAAGGAAAAAAGTCCTTCATTTCACGTTAATCAAGACAAGCAGGTGTTCCATTGCTTCGGCTGCGGAGCAGGCGGCGGTCTTATGCAGTTTGTAATGAAGATTGAAGGGCTTGACTTTGTAGAAAGCCTTAAGCTTCTTGCAGACCGGGCAGGTATTGCACTTCCGGAAGAAGGAGACATCAAAGTTGATGATGTAAAGCATCGTTTAAGACAGAAAATTCTTGAAATCAACAAGGCTGCTGCACGTTTCTTTTACGATACGCTCACAAAAAGCCAGGATGGGAAAATTGCACTTGAATATTTTAAAAACAGAAAAATAATGCCACAGACAATAATAAACTACGGTCTCGGATATTCTCCCGACAGATATGATGCTCTTTTGGGGCATTTGAGAAAGCTTGGCTACAGCAACAAAGAGATGGTAGAAGCGGGAGTAGTGATTGAGAGTAACGGAAAGATATTTGATCGGTTTGCGGGGCGTGTTATCTTCCCGATAATTGATTTGAGGGGTAATGTGATAGGCTTCGGCGGAAGAATTATAACCGACAGAGTTATGGCAAACGGTAAAAAGCCGGCAAAATATCTCAATACTTCAAATACACTTGTTTATGACAAGGGAAGAAATCTTTTTTCGCTCAACCTTGCAAAGAAGGCAAATGCGAGGAAGCTGATACTTTGCGAGGGGTATATGGATGTCATATCTGTATATCAGGCAGGTATACCGAATGTTGTTGCAACGCTCGGTACGGCACTTACCGAAAATCAGGCAAAGCTTCTGATGAAGTACTGCGACGAAATTTTAATCTGTTATGACAGCGATGAAGCAGGTCAGACGGCGACAAGGCGTGCAATAGACGTCATAAATTCCGTCGGCGGAAGGGCGAGAGTTATCGGGATGAGCGGTGCGAAGGACCCCGATGAATACATAAAGGCGAATGGGGTGGAAATGTTTAAACGTCTTGTGGAAAATGCTCTTCCATCGAGTGAGTACCTTATAAGGAATGCCAAAAAGGATTATAACCTTGATACCGAATCAGGAAAAATCGGTTATATAGGTAAAGCTGTGGAATCGCTTGTAGGTGTGAAAGATACGGTGGAGGTTGATGCATATATACGTAAGGTTTCAAAGGAAAGTGACATCAGCGTTGATGCTATATATGCCGAGTATCGGAAAAAGACTGCTGTTGCAAAAATGGAACAGGAAAAAGTCTTTAGAACTCCGGTTATGAATATGGGCACAACGGCTGTTAAAAAAAGCTCTACAAAGATAGAGAAGGCACAGATAAAGCTTTTGGGACTTTGCTCTCAGGAGAAGAAGCTATATAAGCTTATTTCTTCCGAATTTACAGTAGAGGAATATACAATAGAGCCTTTAAAAAAGCTTGCGGCTGATATATATCAGTCGTGGGAGGCAGGAATCACGCCGGATGCGGCGGCGATTATGTCAAGGCTCGGTGAAGAGGAGGCGCGGCTCGTATCGCAGGTGTTCTGCACAAATGAGCTCTACTCCGATAATGAGGTTGCAGCCAAAGAGCTGATTATGAGTATAAAGAAGGAAAAAATAGAGCTGATGCTCGCGGGGGAAACGAATCCTGCAAAGATAAAGGAATTAATATTGATGCGGGACAAACTTGGGAGGAATGAATAATTATGGCAGATTTAGAAGCAAAGAAGAGTACCGTCAAAGGTCTTCTTGAAAGAGGAAAAAAGCACGGAGTGCTAACACGAATCGAAATTTCAAAAGCACTTGAGGAGTTTGAAATCACACCTGAAGAAATCGAAACAGTCTATGATGTCTTTGAAAAGGAAGGCATAGAGGTAGTAGAGGATATGGACAAGGAGCTTGAGGAAATCGAGATTTCCAAAGAAGAGCTTGAGGACTTGTCGGTCCCCGAAGGCATCAATATTGACGACCACGTTAAAATGTATTTAAAAGAAATTGGTAAGGTAAGCCTTCTTGACCCGGCTCACGAAAATGAGCTTGCACAGAAGATGGCAGACGGCGATGAGGTTGCAAAAAATCTTCTTGTTGAGGCGAACCTCCGACTTGTTGTAAGTATTGCAAAGAGATATGTAGGAAGAGGTATGCTGTTTTTGGACCTTATCCAGGAGGGAAACCTCGGTCTTATAAAGGCAGTTGATAAGTTCGATTATACAAAGGGCTTTAAGTTCAGTACCTATGCTACCTGGTGGATAAGACAGGCTATCACACGTGCTATTGCTGACCAGGCAAGAACAATCAGAATCCCTGTTCATATGGTAGAAACAATCAACAAATTAGTCAGAGTTTCAAGACAGCTCGTTCAGGAGCTTGGTCGTGAGCCGACCCCTGAAGAGCTTGCAAAGGAGCTTAATATGTCTGTTGAAAAGGTAAGAGAGATTTCAAAGATATCTCAGGAGCCGGTATCCTTGGAAACTCCGATAGGTGAAGAGGAAGACAGTCACCTTGGCGACTTTATCCCCGACGATGATGCACCTGCACCGTCAGAGGCGGCAAGCTTTGTTCTTTTAAAGGAACAGCTTGTGGATGTATTAAAAACACTCACTCCGAGAGAAGAGAAGGTTTTAAGACTTCGTTTCGGTCTTGATGACGGAAGAGCACGTACTCTTGAAGAGGTTGGTAAGGAGTTCAACGTAACAAGAGAAAGAATAAGACAGATTGAAGCAAAGGCACTCAGAAAGCTTCGCCATCCTTCAAGAAGTAAGAAGCTAAAAGATTATCTTGATTAAAGGAGAACTGAAAGAATGGAATGGTTAGAGGTAACTGTATATACCACAAATGAGGGAATTGAACCCGTTTCAGGACGTCTTTATCAGGTGGGAATAGGTGGCGTTTCAATTGAGGATGAGACGGAATTTCTGGATTTTCTTGAAAATAACAAAGGCTCGTGGGACTATGTTGATGACGACCTTTTAAAGAGTATGCACAAGGAAACCACCGTAAAATTCTATGTTCCTAAAACTGCTGACGGAATGGAAACTTTAGCGTCTGCAAAAGCAACACTTGATGAACTTAAGGAATACGACACAGAAAAATTGTTCGGCAGACTTGAGCTTTCAACCGAGAATCTTAAAGAAGAGGATTGGGCGAATAACTGGAAGCAGTATTTTCATCCCATAAAAATAGGCGACAGAATTTTAGTAAAGCCTGAATGGGAGGACACTGAAAACGAGGATGCAAGACTTGTCTTTTCAATCAATCCCGGTATGAGCTTCGGAACCGGTTCGCATCATACAACAAAAATGTGTATCGAATATCTTGAAAATGCCGTAACAGATGGATGCAATATGCTCGACCTCGGTTGCGGAAGCGGAATTTTGTCTATTATATCAATTCTGCTCGGTGCAAGAGAGGCATTTGCAATTGATATAGACCCGCTTGCGGTGGATATTGCAAAGGACAATGCTGCACTAAATAATGTTGAGCCCAATCGACTTACTGCTGTTGCAGGAAATATCATAACAGATGAAGCATTAAAGGAAAAAGTGCTTGAAAATCAGTATGACATAGTAGCGGCAAATATTGTTGCAGATGTAATTATTGCGATTGCACCATTTGCTTATAAGGCTGTAAAGGATGACGGAATCTTTATCACCTCCGGAATTATTGAGGACAGAATGGATGACGTTACAAAAGCACTCGAAGAGACAGGCTTTAAAATTAAGGATGTAAAAAGAAGTGCTGACTGGGCGGCATTTTACTGCGTTAAAAACTTAATAAAGGCGGTGTGAATACTATGCATAAATACACAATACATAATGTCGGGGACAGATATGAAAATTCGTGCTATAATTCATACCTTATTAAAGATGAGAAAACAGCACTTGTAGATGTTGTTTGTGATAATGCAGCAGATGCGTCAATTGAACGCATCTGCTCTTTGACATCTTTAAAGGAAATTGATTATATAATAATAAATCATACCATGCCCGACACAACGGAAGTTATAAAGCGGATTTTGGAAGAAAATTCCGATGTTAAAATAGTTGCAACGATTGCGGCAATCAGGAACTTAAAGGAGATAATGAACATCAACTTTTGCGAGATAGCGGCAAGGGATAAAGAGGAAATAAAGCTCGGCGAAAGTACATTAAAGCTTATAATAACGCCAAATCTTGAATGGCCCGATTCTATGATGACATATTTTGAAGAGGAAAAAATACTCTTTTCATCAGTTGCGTTCGGGTTGTATTCTGTCTCTGCAAACAGACCTGTCTCGGGAGAGGAATTGTATTTTAAAAATAAGCTTTCGATGAATATTGAGTTTGTAAAGCTTGCACTTTCGAGGATTGATAACCTTGATATTGACAGAATTTATCCGCAGATTGGCGATGTGATAGAAGATAAAGACGGGATTTTCAAGCTTTACAGACAGCGTATCAATGAGAATGTATGTAATAAAAACAAGGTAGCTGTTATATACGAGTCGAAGTTCGGAGCAAATAAAGCGTTGGCAGAGGCGGCGTATGATGCGATAAAAATTGCAGGGCTTGACAGCGTACTTATAGATGTTGAAGAAATGTCCAAAGCCGATATACAAAAGGAAATTGAAAGCTCGGTGGCTGTAATGCTCGGAGTGCCGACTATTCACAGAAATGCGCCTGCAGGGATTTGGAATGTTATAACCGAAATGAATATTGAAGCGGTGAAGGATAAAAGCTTTGCACTCTTTTCCTCATATGGCTGGAGCGGTGAGGGAGTGTTCAATGTTCAGGCACTTTTGAAGGCAATGCGAATAAATGTAGAGCCAAAGCCGTATACAGTGCTCTTTACACCGACAAAGGATAATATTGCAGAAATGAAAAAGTATACCAATAATTTTATTGGCAAGCTATAGGAGAGAGTGAGAAATGCCGAAATTTTTTGTCTCACCCGATAAGGTTTCGGGTAACACTATAAGAATAGATACAGGGGATGTACAGCATATTACGAAGGTTTTAAGGCTGGAAGTCGGTGATACTGTTACCATATCGGACAGTACCGGCACAGACTATGAAGCAGAGATTTCACTGCTTGAAAAGGATGCCGTTATATGCAGTATTCTGTCCGAAAAAAAGAACAGCTCGGAATCAAATATCGCAGTCACAATATTCCAGGCACTGCCAAAAGGTACGAAAATGGAATACATTATTCAAAAAAATACAGAGCTCGGTGTCGTTAAAATTGTTCCGTGTGCACTTTCAAGATGCGTTGTAAAGCTTGATAATAAGGACGCAAAAAAGAAATGCGAAAGATGGCAGAAGATTGCAGATGAGGCGGCGAAGCAGTCAGGAAGAGGCGTTATTCCGAAAATAGGAGACGTTATGAGCTTTAAAGATGCCGCAAATGAGATGAAAAAGAGTGATTTTTGCTTTGTTCCGTATGAAAGCGAAGAGGATACGGGGCTCAAAAAGCTTTTGAAAATGCATACCGATGCAGTAAGTATCAGCTTTATGATAGGCCCCGAAGGAGGTTTTGCACCGGAGGAGATTGCGTATCTTGATGATATGGGAATTAAAAGAGTTACGCTCGGCCCACGTATTTTGAGGACGGAAACAGCAGGCGAAGCAACACTTGCGATTTTGATGTATGAGCTTGGCGATATGGGATAAAAAGAGCGTAAAGAGAGAAAAATATTTTAAAATAAAAACGGAGGGGTAAGAGTGTTTGAATTAAAAGCGGATTTTAAGCCGACGGGAGACCAGCCGCAGGCAATAAAATCACTTGTTGACGGAATAAAAAACAATCTAAAATATCAGACGCTTATGGGTGTTACAGGCTCGGGTAAGACGTTTACTATGGCGAATATTATTGCCGAAGTTAATAAGCCTACTCTTGTTCTTGCGCATAACAAAACTCTTGCCGCTCAGCTTTGCAGTGAATTTAAGGAATTTTTTCCGAATAATGCGGTTGAGTTTTTTGTGACCTACTATGACTATTATCAGCCGGAGGCGTATATTCCGCAGTCGGACACGTTTATCGAAAAGGACTCGAAGATGAATGAGGAAATAGACCGATTAAGACACTCGGCAACCTTTGCCCTTTTTGAGAGAAAGGACGTAATTATAGTATCGAGTGTGTCGTGTATATACGGTCTCGGTGACCCGGAGGATTATCAGAATCTTATGCTTTCTTTAAGAGTCGGAATGGAAAAGAGCAGAGACGAGATTTTAAGAAAGCTTGTTGATATTCAGTATGAAAGAAACGACATAAATTTTGTCAGAAACAAATTCAGAGTGCGTGGCGACGTGGTTGAAATATTTCCGTCAAATAACGGCGAACGTGCAATAAGAGTTGAATTTTTTGGTGATGAGATAGAGAGAATTTGTGAGATTGATGTAGTGACAGGCTCTGTTATCGGCACGAGAAATCACGCAGTTATTATGCCTGCATCCCATTATGTTACAACGGCTGAAAAGATGCAGATGGCGATTGCGGCAATACTCGATGAGCTTGGCGAGAGAATACGCTTTTTTAAATCAAAAAATATGTTAATTGAAGCGCAAAGAATAGAACAGCGTACAATGTACGATATTGAAATGCTACAGGAAATAGGCTTTTGCCAGGGAATAGAAAACTATTCAAGAGTAATCAGCGGAAGAGCGCCCGGCAGTCCGCCTTATACGCTTATTGATTATTTCCCTGATGACTTTCTTCTTTTTATCGATGAGTCGCACGTTACGGTATCGCAGGTGAGAGCAATGTATAACGGAGACAGAGCGAGGAAGGATAACCTTGTTTCCTACGGTTTCAGACTGCCTTGTGCGTATGATAACAGACCGCTTATGTTCGATGAATTTGAAGGGAAGCTCAATCAGGTTATTTTCACATCAGCTACTCCGGGCGAGTACGAGAAGGAACATTCCGAGAATGTTGCCGAACAGCTTATCCGACCGACGGGACTTTTAGACCCGAAGATTCACGTACGCCCGATTGAGAATCAGATAGACGACTTAATAAAGGAAATCAATATAAGATGCGAGGCAGGCTCAAGAGTTCTTGTCACAACCCTTACAAAGAAGATGGCTGAGGATTTGTGCGAATACTTAAGAGGTGTAGGAATAAAGGTTCGGTATATGCATTCGGAAATAAAGACCATTGAAAGAACCGAGATAATCAGAGACCTCAGAATGGGTGTGTTTGATGTTTTAGTCGGAATCAACCTTTTAAGAGAGGGACTTGACCTTCCTGAAGTGTCTTTAATTGCAATACTCGATGCCGATAAGGAAGGCTTTTTGAGAAGTGAAACATCACTTATTCAGACAATCGGAAGAGCGGCTAGAAATGCGGAGGGCGAGGTAATAATGTATGCAAATACCGTCACCGGCTCGATGCAAAGAGCGATTGATGAAACAAACAGAAGACGTAATCTTCAGGATGAATATAACAAGGAGCACGGTATAGTGCCCACAACCATACGTAAGGATATAAGAAAGATTATAGAATCTGTGAATCTTATAGAAGAGAAGAAGGAAGAGGCGAAGCAGGATATAGAGGTAATGATAGAGAATCTTACCGATGAGATGCTTGCCGCCGCCGAAATGCTTGAATTTGAGCGTGCCGCACAGCTTCGCGACAGAATCAGTGCGCTTAAAGAAAAGCTTTCAAAGGCATAATAATCAGAAAGGCAAACAACTAAGATGAATAAATATATAAAGGTAAGAGGAGCCAAGGTACACAATCTCAAAAACGTTGATGTCGATATTCCGAGAGAGAAGCTTGTTGTTTTAACGGGACTTTCAGGCTCGGGAAAGTCATCGCTTGCTTTTGATACAATTTATGCAGAAGGACAAAGACGATATATGGAGTCTTTGTCAAGCTATGCAAGAATGTTTTTGGGTCAGATGGATAAGCCTGATGTAGACAAAATAGAAGGTCTTTCGCCGTCAATCAGTATCGACCAGAAAACAACATCGAAAAATCCACGTTCAACGGTTGGTACGGTTACGGAAATTTATGACTATTTGAGACTTTTGTATGCAAATATAGGCGTACCGCACTGCCCGAGGTGCGGAAAGGAAATAAAGAAGCAGTCTGTTGACCAAATTGTAGACAGAGTGTGCGAGCTTTCTGAAGGTACAAAAATATTAGTGCTTGCACCGGTTGTAAGAGGTAAAAAGGGTGAGCATAAGAAGGTTTTTGAACAGGCGAAAAAATCAGGCTTTGTACGAGTAAAGGTAGACTCTGTAATGTATGATTTGTCGGAGGAGATTGAGCTTGAAAAGAACATAAAGCATACAATCGAAATTGTAGTTGACCGACTTATCATCAGAGAGGGAATAGAAAAAAGACTTGCGGACTCTGTTGAAACTGCAATCAGCCTTACGGGTAATGTTGTAAGTGTTGAGGTTTTAGACGGCGAGATTATGAACTTTTCTCAAAGCTATGCGTGTGATGACTGTGGCATAAATCTGCAGGAGCTTGCACCGAGAATGTTCTCATTTAATAACCCGTTCGGTGCATGCCATGAATGTGACGGCATCGGATTTTTGTCAAAAATTGACCCTATGCTGATTGTAAGGGATGAAAACCTGTCCCTTATAGAAGGTGCAATATATGCTCCCGGCTGGGCGGCACCTGAGATTACAGACTCTATGGCACATATGTATTATATGTCCCTTGCAAAACACTACGGCGTTGATATAAATACTCCTTATAAGGATTTACCCGAGAGCTTTAAAAATGTAGTCTTGTATGGCTCGGGCGGCGAAAGAATAAAGATGGAGTATACAAGAAACTACGGAAGCGGCACATATATGACTCCGTTTGAAGGTGTTGCTACAAACCTTGAAAGAAAGTACAATGAAACAGGCTCCGACTGGTCAAAAATGGAGCTTGAGAAGTATATAAACTTTGTTCCTTGCCGCAGGTGTAACGGTGCACGTCTTAATGAAGAGGTTTTGGGCGTTACCGTAAACGGCAAAAATATTCACGAATTTACGTGTATGACAATTAAAGAAGAGCTTGAATTTATAGAAGGTCTTGAACTGTCCGAAAGGGAAAAGGTGATTTCAGCTCAGGTTGTTAAGGAGATAAAAGCAAGACTTAAGTTTCTTCTTGACGTAGGTCTTGATTATCTGACCCTTTCACGCTCGTCGGGTACACTCTCGGGCGGTGAGGCACAGAGAATAAGGCTTGCAACTCAAATAGGCTCGGGACTCACCGGCGTTTTGTATATCCTAGATGAGCCAAGTATAGGGTTGCATCAAAGGGATAATTCAAGACTTATAGGGACACTAAAGAACTTAAGAGATTTAGGCAATACCGTTATCGTGGTTGAGCATGATGAGGACACAATGCTTGAATCGGACTATATTGTTGACATTGGTCCCAAAGCCGGAATTAACGGCGGAAAAATTGTTGCTGTCGGAACTGCAAAAGAGATAATGGAAAATGATGCTTCAATAACAGGGCAGTATCTTTCGGGCAAATGTAGAATTCCGATACCCGAGGTAAGAAGGAAACCGACAGGGAAGATTACAGTTGTAGGAGCAAGTGAAAATAACCTTAAAAATATTAACGTCGATATACCGCTTGGAGTATTTGTCAGCGTAACGGGCGTATCGGGTTCGGGAAAATCGTCGCTTATAAATGAGATTTTGTATAAGCGTCTTGCAAGAGATTTAAACCGTGCAAAAACGCATCCGGGAATGCATAAAGAAATAAAGGGCATCGAGCAGCTTGATAAAATCATTGCAATAGACCAGTCTCCGATTGGAAGAACACCCAGGTCAAATCCTGCCACGTATACAAATGTATTCAACGATATAAGAGAAATATTTGCACAGACCAATGATGCGAAAATGCACGGCTATAAAGCAGGAAGATTCAGCTTTAATGTCAAGGGCGGAAGATGCGAGGCTTGTCAGGGTGACGGTATCGTAAAGATTGAAATGCATTTTCTTTCCGATGTGTATGTGCCTTGTGAGGTTTGTAAGGGCAAGAGATATAACAGAGATACGCTTGATATTAAATATAAGGGCAAGAATATTTATGACGTGCTCGAAATGTCGGTAGATGAGGCACTTGAATTTTTTGCGAATCATCCGAAGGTAGTAAGAAAGCTTAAAACTCTTCAGGATGTCGGGCTTGGCTATATCAAGCTCGGACAAAGCTCCACAACCCTTTCGGGCGGTGAGGCGCAGAGAGTAAAGCTTGCAACAGAGCTTTCAAAGCGTGGAACCGGCAAGACGATATACGTGCTTGATGAGCCTACAACGGGACTTCACACAGCGGACGTGCATTGTCTTATAGATGTGCTCCAAAGGCTTGTAGAGGGCGGAAATACGGTTTTGGTAATTGAGCATAACCTTGACGTTATAAAATCCGCAGACTATATTGTGGACTTAGGACCTGAGGGTGGTATCGGTGGCGGTACGGTAGTTGCACAAGGCACACCCGAAGAGGTTGCGAAGTGCGAAGAGTCCTATACCGGACAGTTTTTGAAAAGGATGCTTGAGAAAAAATGATTGATATAATATTATTTGACCTTGACGGTACCCTGACAGACCCGAAGGAGGGCATCACAAATTGCGTGAAATATGCTCTCTCTTCGGTGGGAGTTTTTGAAACTGATATGAATAGATTGATGCGTTTTATAGGGCCTCCGCTTGTGGATAGCTTTATGGGAATCTATGGTTACCCAAAGGATGAGTCGTTGGCACTTGTTGCAAAATACCGTGAACGATTTTCTACTGTCGGACTATTTGAAAACGCACTCTATGACGGCGTTAAAGAAATGCTTGATAAACTAAAAAGAGAAGGAAAAACAATCGTTCTTGCAACTGCGAAGCCGATTGTCTATGCAATGCGTATAGCAGAGCATTTTGATATTGCAAAATACTTTGATTTAATGTGCGGAGCAGAGCTTGACGGCTCTGTGAATCATAAGCATGAGGTTATAGAGCTTGCACTCAAAAGGCTTGGAAATCCCGATAAAGCACGTGTTGTTATGGTGGGAGACAGAGAGCAGGATATAGACGGCGCACATGTAAACGGAATTAAAGCAATAGGAGTGCATTTCGGATATGCAGAAAAGGGCGAGCTTGAAAACGCCGGAGCGGATTATTTTGCGGATGATATGGAAGAGCTGACAGAACTGTTACTTGCAATCTGAATGCAAAGCACACAATTATGGTGAGAAAATACCATTAGTATTTTCTTTGAAATTAATAATTTATTGAGATGTTTGATGAGAATAACGACATTGTAGGGAATGGCGGTTTCCGACATTCCGTTTGCCTGACATTTGCCAAAGTCTCTTTGTCGGACATTCTCTCAAATCATTTGGCGGTGCGTCGAAAATCGCCGCACCCTACAAGAGTTATTCTGTCATATGAATTAATAGAAAGTATGCGAGGAGAGTGTAACAATGAATAAATCTGTTTACGAAATTATAAGCAAGGTTATACTTGCGGAGAAAACTGTACATATCAAGCTTTTGGGAGATTCCATTACGCACGGCGTGGGCGGAACGGGATTTGCACAAAACGGAGAAGCGATTGTTGAAGGCTTTGCACGTAATAAAGACGGATACTGTTGGGCAAAAATGTTCAAAGAGCATATGGAGGAACAGTATGACTGTGTTGTGACGAATAATGCGTGCACGGGTACGACGATAGAGTTTATTATAAATAATTTTGAACAGCTTGTAGATAGCGATGATGACATTGTAATATGTACAATAGGAACAAATAACCGCCACCAGAATATTTCGGATGCACCAAAGAGAACAAAACGTGAGCATATGGAAAATTTTTATAACAAAATCATTGAACTCAATAACAAGTTCAAACAAGCCGAAAAAGATGTAATCTTTATTGCAAATATTCCTGCATCGGCAGAAAATGAGAAGGACGGGGCTGAATATTGGCGTATTTTCCATATGAATGATGTGAATGATATTTATATGAAAGCATCGGTTGAGTGCGGTTTCCCGTTCATAAGTATGTACATAGCTTTTATGGAATATTGCGAAGTGAAGGGAATAAGTGTCAATTCACTTCTTGCCGACGGTCTGCATCCCAATGACAAAGGCTATGACGTTATGTTCAATCTTCTCTTAAAAGAACTCGGTATAGGTCAAAAAGTAAACAAACAGGAAGAGTGATATTCGTTTGCTTTAAAATTCATAACGAAAGAAAAACAGTGGCAATCCACTTTTGCAAGGATGCCACTGTTATTTATTTTATTAATCAAGTATTGAAAGCTTATATACCTCGTTATGTGAGCTTAAAAAGCCTTCAAGAGCGGGTGTGTAATATATATTTTCATCGTCAATTAAAACTGCGTCGATTCCGTATTCTTTGGCAAGAGCGGCGGCTTTTTCCTTGCCTGCTACAAACATTGCGGTTGAAAGAATGTCGCAAAGCTCGGCTTTTGACCCGATTGCAGTTGCAGAACGAAGTCCGCTTTCGGACGGGTAGCCTGTTTTAGGGTCAAGTATGTGGTGATATCTCTTACCGTCCGATTCAAAATACCGTTCATAGTCGCCCGAGGTTACAACAGCTTTGTTGCTGATTTGTAAAGTTACTGCACTATCCGCAGGATTGTTCGGGTCTGCTATGCCTATTTTCCACGGAGTTTCGCCCGGCTTTGTGCCGAGTGCATATATGTTTCCACCGAGGTTAATTAGTGCGTTTTCGTCACCATTAAGCCTCATGTGATGCACCAATTTGTCGGTCACATACCCCTTTGCAATTGCACCGAGTGTTACGGAAGAATTGGGGTGGGTGATAGAAGCGGTGTTTTTATCTATGTCAACTCTTATCTTTTCTATGCCGATTGCGGATAAATCCTCGTTGGTTATAACGGGGGGCGTGCCGCTTTGTTTTGCCTCATCCCATTTTTGGCATAGCGGATTTATGCTTATATCGAAATAGTCGGAAAGTCTTGACGAGTAGGTTATGGCATTGCATAAAAGCTCCTCGGTATCAGGGCTTATGTCGGCTTTTTTTTCAAGGTTCAGCTTGTATATTTCGCTCATCTGATTGAAGGCTGACAGCTTTTTATCATATTCCTTTATAAGGCTTTCGTATTCCTTTGTGTTGTCGTGGGCGGAATATATGTTGAGAGTCGATACCGTATCGAACGCATCAAAAACCGTTACGGTATACTGCCGGTTCTCTAAATAATAATATATTCCGACAGTACAAATAGCAACAATCAGAAGCAGGGGAGTAATTTTGAATTTCATATTACTTGAACTTTACAGCGGTACCATATACGATAACCTCCGCCGCTCCCTGCATAATAGCTGATGATGCGTAACGTATATTTACGATAGCGTCTGCACCGAGTGCCTCCGCCTCTTTAACCATTCTATTTGTTGCAACGGCACGTGCCTCGTCCATCATATCATTGTATGATTTGAGTTCACCGCCGACAAGTGTTTTAAAACTCTCGGCAATATCCCTTCCCAAATGCTTCGACTGAATTGTACTGCCCTTCACAAGTGACAACATTTCAAGCTCTTTTCCGCTGATGTAATCTGTATTTACCAATATCATCCTCTTCACCCTTTCGTATTTCTTTTATTCTTTACTATTGACAAGTATATCATACCATTTTTCCTGGGGTGTGTCAATGGGATTTTTAGGGGAGATATGTGTGGTGGAGAGCGGGGCGAAATCTATGCTGTATGCGTTGCAGTTATGAAGCGAAGCGTTCCATAATGTGCCGTAAGGCACACTTCATTGCCGAAGGCAACTTCATTAACGTGAGTGTATTAATGTTCCTAAGGGGAACGCTTCATTGAAAAGACGGTAGATTTCTATCGAAATCTACCGTCTTTTCTGGCACTCCCGACCGGAATCGAACCGATAACTAACCCTTAGGAGAGCAGACATATCCCCGCATAAGGGTTAGCACAACTTTTATAGTCTCCGTTTTCAATGATATTTTTTATAAACTACATAATATGTTCAATATAATTCGTATTTTTTTTGAAAGATTTAGATTTTGTAAAATAATTCACCTAAAGGGCTACAAATGAAAAACAGAACCCTTGTTGTCAAATTGGAAGGTTTGCTGTATAAAAAGTCGTTACCAATTCTCGCGTAGCAGAAAATCTGCAATATGGACAATTTCAATACCGTTATCGTTGCCGATGGCTAAAGCATCCCTGCAAACGACGTATTTATGATAATGGTCTTTAATATCCATCAGGTTGTCTGTTTCGCGTGTTGATTCGTCCGGTAGCTTTTCGCATACCTGAATATATATTTTTTCATCTCGGCGTACACCGACAAAATCAATTTCCTTTGTTCCGAACTTGCCAATGTAAACTTCATAGCCACGACGTTTCATTTCAAGATAAACAATGTTTTCGAGCATGGCAGAAATCATCTTGTGGTCAAAGCCCATTTTACTGTATTTAAAGGAAATATCCGAAAGATAATATTTTTCCTGCGTTTTAAGAACAGACTTGCCCTGAAGGTCGTATCGGCGGCTGGGATAGATGATAAACGCCTGCTCTAACCATTTAAGATAATTATATATAGTTTCCACCGATATAGTTCGATGCTCGTTTTTTAAAAATTTAACAATGGTGTTTGCCGAAAAAGTCTGTCCAACATTTTCTATAATAAAACGAACAACTCTGTCGAAAAGCTCCTTGTTTCTTATTTTATGACGCTTTGAAATATCTCTTGTTATAACAGCAGCATAAATACCGTCAACTACCTGGTAGGCAGAATTGGTATTGAAGTTGGATATGCCGATAATCGGAAATCCCCCGAACTGCAAGTATTCATCGAACATTGTCACAGCATCGCTTTTGGTCTTTGATTTGAAAGAAAGATATTCTTTAAAAGAAAGAGTATAAACAGGAATGGAGATATAACGACCGGTTAAATAGGTGGAGATTTCGCTGGACATAAGCTTTGAGTTTGAGCCGGTAACATAAATATCCACATCAGCACCTTCCAGCAAACTATTAACAGC
Source organism: Clostridia bacterium (assembly GCA_045647245.1). Taxonomy (GTDB): domain Bacteria; phylum Bacillota; class Clostridia; order UBA1381; family UBA1381; genus HGM11525. The sequence goes on along the minus strand of JAZRMB010000028.1, from coordinate 1,184 downwards.
CTTTTCCCAACCATCAATTTCCTGCAATTCATCAAGAAACAGATAGCATCTTCCTTTGCCGGCAATGGCAGACTTCAATTCGTCATACATTTCCTTAGCGGAGAAGCCATCGTCTATTTCCATCTCGTTATATTTGCGGGCAATAATATTCTCGGCGTTGATTCCGCGAGACTTCAATTCTTCCTGGAGCATCGCAAGAATGGTAGACTTGCCACAGCGACGCACACCCGCAAGAATTTTTACAAGCGGAGTGTCAATATAAGGAGCTATAGCATTGATATAATCAGGACGTATAATCATAAAATCGCCTCCTATCACTATTGTACGAGTATATTATAGTCGAAAAACTTCAAAAAGTCAATGGGTTTTTGCACTTATAACCGTAAAAACTTTGTAAAATTACATACTTTTTTGAGTTTGTTTTACATTTCTCGCTAAACTGCGTAGCGAAAATCAAGCTACGCATTTCAAAAGTGTCCGCTCCAACGCTTATTTTAGTGCAAAATTGTAAAAAAATTACAGATATATCCGCTCATGTTAAGCTGGAGCTTGCATGACTGTTTTTTTGTGTGTTTTTATTGCTAATTCTGCACCTTTTCTATAGATTAATTGTCTTACCAAATACATAGGAGGTAACAGCGGTGAGAATAGAAAAAGCACAGGCGGAGTTAGAAAGACTTATAAACAAACACAACGTCATGGTAAATTTTCAGTTTAACAAAAAAAATCGAATATTTTTGTTCGTAAGAGGGTTAATCCCTATTTTGTCATGTGCTTTTTTCTTGAAATTTGCTCAAATGTGTAAATTTAAGCAAGCAAACAGGGCTGCGGCAACCCGATTTGAAAAATCGTTTTGTCACAGCCCTGTTTTTGGCACTCCCGACCGGAATCGAACCGATAACTAACCCTTAGGAGGGGTTTGTTATATCCATTTAACTACGGGAGCGTACTTGTATATTTTACCGCATTTTAGGGCGATAGTCAAGCTTTTTTTACTATAAATTTCAAAATCTAAGGGACGAAGTTTTCCTTCGTCCCTTCAGCGTGTCGATAAACCTATCGACACGCTGGCAGATATCGAAAAAGGAAGTTATATTTTGTCAATTTGAATTCGTCGGCGTACGATGGTACGGTAGAGTTCAAATTGGCAAAAAGCAAGAAACAACAAGGAAAATTCGATGTTT
>JAZRMB010000027.1:0-22622 GCA_045647245.1 Clostridia bacterium | reverse complement strand
AAACATCGAATTTTCCTTGTTGTTTCTTGCTTTTTGCCAATTTGAACTCTACCGTACCATCGTACGCCGACGAATTCAAATTGACAAAATATAACTTCCTTTTTCGATATCTGCCAGCGTGTCGATAGGTTTATCGACACGTTGTAAAACGGTTGCCACCCGGCAACCGTTTTTAATGCTTATTTTTTCTGTTCAGTTTTTTTCTTCTCATATATGAAGGGGATAAGCTTTTCTGTAATCATAAAGTCTTTTTCGCCTGCAATATATCCGAGTGTTGATGCTATGAACGGCACAATGTATATCAAAAGATGTACAAACCAGGCAACATTGCCGCCTGTAGGAGTTGAGAAGCCTGTATACATTATTGTGCTTAGTACGTATACTACGTTATATAAAAGACCTGTCCATGTTGCGATAGAGCCGTCGATTGTTAGGGCGTTCCATGTGAACTTGTATAAAAGCCATATCAGCAGATAGTAAAAAAGTATTCCTATTGATAAAACTGCACCCTTGAAAAGATAGGGGGTGGTTTCTGTGTAGGATTTTTTGTCACGCTCTGCACAAGCCCATGCTTTGGAGTATATTTCGGAAAAATAGATAAGTGTCAGTATTCCCGACATAACAGCTGCCCAAAAGGGCTTATCTGCTGACCAGAACATACATATAAAGTACAGAACACTGCATAAAAATATTCCGACAACATTTGATGCTACCATACTCATAACCTGAGAGAACATTCCGGGTTGAAAAAATTTCTTCATTGTTAATACCATTCCTTTTGATTAGTTAATTATGTAATATTACAAAAGCCATACGCTTAAGTTTTTCTTCTGACGTCTTTCTTCCTGAGGTGCTTCTTCCTTTTTGGGAATGGGAGCAGGCTCGGGCTTTTCCTGTTTTGGCGGTGTAGCCTTTATGGGGGAAGGTGTTTCCTTCTTTATTGGTTTTGTTTCTTTTACTGCCTTCTTTTCAATTGGCTTTGTCTTTTCAACCTTTGCTTCGGAAGGCTTTGTTTGAGCTTTCTTTTGTGAATTTTTTGCAAGTATGCCGAAAAGGGGAAGAATTGCTCTTGCGGAAATTCCTCTTCCGGAGAAGAGTGTTATAAATTCGTCCGAGCTTCTGTCCATTTTACCGACTTCCTTTAAGGTCTTTCCGATACAAAGCTTTAAATAAAGCTCCATATCCTCTTTTGAAAGCTGGCTGTAGTCATCAAGGTGAAGAGAAACGGGAGAGGTTGAAACAGCCCCCGCACTTCCTATTTTTGAAATCAGGCGTTTTGTGCTGCAAAGCTCTGCGTCGTTTGTATATTCATAAAGACTGAAATTCTCATCATTTGCGGCTTTAGTGCCTATTGCATTGAAGAATGCAACTGTGTCTTGAATTTCTTCTTTTGTTTCTGCAGGGACACTCTTAAATCTGTCATAAAAAAGCTTTCCGTCAGCATTATAGGTTCTGTTGAAGTATCTTGCATAGCTTGTACAAAGAGGCTTTATTGCATAAACCAAATCAACACTGCCCTCATCGACTAAAAGATGAACTCTGTTTGGCAAAAGTAAAAATGCAAGAAGATGCGATTTGCCGCCAAAATACTCGCTTAAGCGCTCTCTGAATTCGGCATAATCCTCTTCATTTATAAATAACTTGTCAACGCCTCTTAAAAGAACGTGATAGATACCCGTAGAGCTTTTTTCTCTGCCCTCTCGTGCCATTGTTATACCTCCCCGAAAAGCAAGATAATGTAAATCTGCTGTAAATATTCTTATTTGCTTACTCTATTCTATCACAAATAATAATGAATTGCAATAGGGACATAAAATATTTATAAATTGTTAAAATTTGTATATTTAAGCTATAGATAATTGTGATGCTTTTTGTAATATACACGCCCCTTTTTAAATAATCTTATATAGATAGCTTATAGTTCTTGCGAAAGGGTTGGTTTTTATATGAATTTTGGTTCGATGGAAGCTGAAGCAGTACTTAAACAGCTTTTAAGCGACCGTGACAGAGGACTTACACGTGATAAATATATAAAAGGAAAGGGAAAAAATGTATTAAAAGCGAAGAAAAAGAGAGGCTTTTTTTCGTTGCTTGTTTCGGAATTTTCAAATTTTATGACGGTAGTGCTGATTGCGGCGGCTGTCGTATCGTGGTTTTCGGGAAGAATGAACGGTGATAACGATTTTTTTGAACCGATACTGATACTGGCTATAGTATTTTTGAATGCTGTGATGGGTGTTATCCAGCAATTAAGAGCCGAAAATGCAATTGAAGCTTTAAAAAAGTTGCAGACGTCTGAAACCGAGGTTTTGCGTGACGGGAAAAGAACAAGAATCAACACGGAGGATTTAACGCCGGGCGATATAGTGTTTTTATCGGCAGGAGACAAGATATGTGCGGATATGCGGATAATTGAATGTGCAGATGCTGAATGTGACGAATCGGCTCTTACGGGTGAAGCTGTCCCTGTTGCAAAGCAAAACGGCGTGTGCGTTGATTCATCATCGCCTCATAATATGAACAATATGATTTTTTCGGGAACTGCACTCACATCGGGACATATTAAAGCGGTAGTGTGCGAAGTGGGTATGAACACAGAAATGGGGAAAATTGCCGACCTCATCAATGAAGAGAAGGAGGAAACACCTCTTGAGAAAAAGCTTGAACAGCTTGGCAAAACCCTGGGACTCGGTGCTATTATTATTTGTGTTATAATTTTTGTTGTAGGCATATTAAAGAATATTAAACCGCTTGATATGTTCATTACATCGGTCAGCCTTGCCGTTGCGGCAATTCCTGAAGGTCTGCCTGCAATCGTGACTGTTATGCTTGCGATAGGTGTAGAGAGAATGGCGAAGAAAAACGCCGTTGTAAAGAAGCTTGCGGCGGTTGAAACGCTTGGAACTGCTACTGTTATATGTACAGATAAAACAGGCACAATCACGCAGAATAAAATGACGGTTACAGATACATATACAGAGTGTGAGCAGATGTTTTATCTGGTAGGACATCTCACGAGCATACATCCGTATAATCCGACTGATAATGCGATTAAAGAGAAATTTAACAAGATAGCCGCAAAGTTTGAAATTCTTGATGAAAAACCATTTGATTCAAAGCGTAAAATGATGAGTGTTCTTGCTGTGTGTGAATATGGAAAAATCAGTGCTGTTAAGGGTGCGGCAGAAATGGTACTTAACAGGTGCACGCATATAAGAAAATTAAATAAAACAGTTACGCTGGATGAGGGAGAGTGCACTTTTTACGTGAGAAAAATTGAAGAAATGGCAAAAAACGGCTTGAGAGTTCTTGCATTTGCATACTGTGAATCAGACGTTGTATGTGAGAAAAATCTTATATTGTGTGGTATTGCAGGAATTAAAGACCCTCCCAGGGAAGAGGCGAAAGCAGCTGTTGCGGAGTGTAAAGATGCAGGGATTAAGGTTGTAATGGTAACAGGCGACCACAGGATAACAGCTGCGGCGATTGCACGTGAGGTTGGTATATACTCTGGCGGCGATGAGGTGATGGAGGGCAGAGTACTTGATTCGCTGTCTGATAAGGAGCTTATCTCAAGGCTTGATGCGGTTACGGTATTTGCAAGGGTTACGCCGTCGCAGAAATTAAGAATAATAAAGGCATATAAGGCAAAAGGTGAAATTGCCGCAATGACGGGTGACGGCGTGAATGATGCGCCTGCGCTTAAGGCGGCGGATATAGGATGCTCGATGGGAGAAAAGGGTACGGATGTTGCAAAGGAGGCATCCGATATGGTTCTTGCAGATGATAATTTTGCGACAATTGTCGAAGCTGTAAGAGAGGGAAGAAGAATTTTAACAAACATTAAAAAGTCAGTAATGTTCCTTCTTTCATCAAATATCGGGGAGTTGTTGTGTGTATTTTTAGGGCTTGTTATGGGTGTTTCGTCGCCGCTTAGTGCACCGCAGCTGTTGTGGATAAATCTTGTAACTGATTCATTGCCTGCAATTGCACTCGGTCTTGACCCTGCTGACAAAAATATAATGCGGATAAAACCCGGGAAAAATACTACACTCATCAGCGGAACTGACTGGATAACTATTCTTACGGAGGGTACAATGATTGGTGCTCTTGCGATGCTTGCTTACACTGTCGGAGAGATTTTCTTTACGGTAGAGTGCGGTGAAGAAGTAGGCAGAACAATGGCATTTATTGTTCTTGCGGTGTCACAGCTTATACATTCGTTTAATTTAAGAAGCAAAGAATCTGTTCTCGGCAGGAGGATGTTTGAAAACAGATTTCTTGTAGTATCATTTGTGCTTGGTGTTATGCTTACTGTTCTTTTGATATTGATAGAGCCTGCAAGAGAGCTGTTTGATGTTTGCACGATGACAAAGGAGTGTATAGCAGTTTGCGCAGGGCTTTCTTTGGTGCCGCTCTTTGTAGTTGAGCTTGCAAAAAAATCGGAAAGATATTTTAAATGGAAATATGGAGCATAAAAGTCAATATTGTACAAATTTAGGTAAAAATATAGCTTGTATAAAAAGGAACGTATTGTTATAATTAGTGTAGAATGTTATTGTTATAAGCTGTGTTTTGTTATGCAGTTTATACGATGAAAATTTAATATACAAAAAGAAAGGGTGCATAATTATGGCAGACAAGGGCTTGGACGCATTCAAGTTCAATCATGACAAAAAGGAAATTGACACATCAAAAAAAGTAAAGGTTGGTATTATCGGTACAGGTTGGATAGCAGGTGCTCATATCAGAGAGTATCTTCTGATGCCGGATGTTGAGATTGTAGCAGGTGCAGACCTTATCGAAGGTAAGGCGGAAGCATTCTTTAAGGAGCACGGCATTGAAAACGCAAGATGCTATCCTGACCACAAGTCAATGATAGATAATGAAGAGCTCGATGCTGTCAGCGTTTGTACATATAACTCAACACATGCTGAGTGTACAATTTATGCTCTTGAGCATGGAGTGAATGTTCTTCTTGAAAAGCCGATGTGCGTGACTCAGGAAGAGGCTGTTGCAATCTGTAAGGCAGAGAAGGAGAGTGGAAAGATTCTTTCAATCGGCTTCCAGCCCAGATTTGACAACAATATGAAGATGGTTAAACAAATTGTACAGAGTGGTGTTCTCGGAAACATTTATTACATCCAGACAGGTGGCGGAAGACGTCACGGTATCCCCACACCTTTCGGTACAACATTTATCGAGTCAGATAAGGGTGCAATCGGTGCTCTTGGTGATATCGGATGTTATTCACTCGATATGGTGCTTAATGCTGTTGGCTATCCCAAGCCCCTTACAGTATCGGGCTACGTTTCTAACTTCCACGGCAAGAACCCCGATTACTTCGTAAGCGAGGGTAAGCCTGCTGAATATGCTGATATCTTCGGTGTTGACGATTTCGGCGCTGCTTTTGTAAGACTTGAGGGCGGAATCATTCTCGACTTCAGAATTGCATGGGCAATGCACCTTGATACTCCGGGAGATTCAATCATTATGGGTGATAAGGGAAGCCTTAGAATTCCTTCAACAGAGTGCTGGAATGGTACAATCGGCGGTCCTTTGAAGCTCTATCAGAGAGTAGCAGGTAAGGATGTTGAAACAGAGTTCCCTGTTCAGGATCCGATTGAAAACGGATGCTTCTATCATAAAATCCGTTCATTCCTTGATGCAATTAAGGAAGGTGGAGTTGCTCCTGTTCCTTCATCAGAGATTATCTACAATCAGGTTATTATTGATGCTATCAATAAGTCAAGCAAGCTTGGCAAGGAAGTAGCTATCGAAATCCCCGAAATATAAGGGCTTAAATTGTAGCCGCCGATAACGGCGGCTACATCAATATACAAAGAAAGGATGAACTATAATGAAAAAGTTTAAGGTTGGTATTCAGCTTTACAGCGTAAGAGATGCTATGGAGCAGGATATGGATTCTACACTTGCAAAGATTAAGGAAATGGGTTATGACTATGTTGAATTTGCAGGTTATTTCGGAAAGAGTGCAGAAGAAGTAAAGGCACTTCTTGATAAATACGGACTCGAGTGTGTCAGCGTACATCAGGGTATTGATCTCTTTATTGAACAGGGACAGCTGGCATACGATTATTTAAAGACTATCGGTGCACAGTACAGTGCTATCCCCTGGTATCCGGTAGAAAACTATCAGAATAACTGGGACGGTACTGTTGAGCTCTTTAACAGAATCGGCGGAGAACTTAAGGCTAACGGCATACAGATGCTCTATCATAACCACGACTTTGAGTTCCAAAAGATTGACGGTGAATTTATCCTCGACAAGCTCTACAGCACAGTTGCCCAGGAGAATTTACAGCCTGAATTTGATACCTGTTGGGTACACTATGCAGGAAATAACCCTGCTGAGTATATAAAGCAGTATAACGGCAGATGTAAGGTTCTTCACCTTAAGGACTTTGTCTGCAATAAGCTTGGCGGCGGCCCGGTTTATGACCTTATTGATGAAAACGGAGAATCCACCGGCGGCGGTAGCAGGGAGGATAAGGGCTTTGAATTCAGACCTGTTGGTTACGGCATTCAGAATTTCCCCGAAATCCTTGCAGCTGCTGAGGAAATTGGCGTAGAATATGTAATTGTTGAGCAGGATCAGTCTCCCGACGGCAATCCGCTTGAAGATGCTAAAAAGAGCAGAGAATACTTAAAGACTCTCGGTCTGTAATTTAACTATAAGAGCTGTGCAGTTTAGTCTGTTCAGCTCTTTTTTTGACTAATCTTTTATTGACATTTTAATGCATTTAATATAAAATAAATATATTGAGTTTATGAACGGGAGGGGATTATATAAAAAAGTATACTATAACCGGAATGAGCTGTGCAGCTTGCAGTGCCCGTGTTGAAAAGGCTGTGTCTGCTGTTAATGGAGTAAATGTCTGTACGGTTAATCTGCTTACTAATCAGATGACGGTTGAAGGCGATGTAAATGACGATGCGATTATTAGTGCTGTCGAGGCGGCAGGGTATGGTGTAGTGTTAAATAACAATGGCAGAAAGTCAAAATCAGAACTTGTTAAAGAAACCGATAATGTGACGTCGAGATTGAAAAAAAGACTATTATCATCGCTGTTGTTCTTAATAATATTGATGTACTTTTCGATGGGGCATATGATGTGGAAATTCCCTCTTCCGCTATTTTTCCAAAACAATCCCGTGGCGGTTGCTATAGTTGAATTATTGCTGTCGGCAGCTGTAATGGTAATAAACCAAAAGTTCTTTATAAGCGGATTTAAAAGCCTTAAAAATCGGGCACCGAATATGGACGCACTTGTTGCAATCGGTTCGGGTTCGGCTTTTGTGTACAGTGTATATGCACTTTTTATGATGTCCGATGCGGTTATTAAAGGAGATTTGCTTGCCGCATCAGAATATTTACACGGTATGTATTTTGAATCTGCGGCTATGATTCTTGCGCTTATAACGGTCGGAAAGATGCTTGAGTCACATTCTAAAGGGAAAACAACAAGTGCTATAGAGGCTCTTATGAAGCTTGCACCCGAAAAGGCAATTGTAATAAGAGATGGCAAAGAGATTGAAATCCCGGCAGAGGAAATTTGCAAGGATGATATTTTTGTGGTAAAACCGGGAGGAAGAATACCTGTTGACGGAGTTATCATAAAAGGTCATTGTGCAGTTGATGAATCTGCACTTACGGGTGAGAGTTTGCCGGTTGACAAAACAGAAGGCGAAAGGGTATCTGCGGCAACTGTTAATATTGACGGCTATATTGTATGCAGAGCAGAATATGTCGGTGAAGATACAACACTTTCAAAGATAATCAAAATGGTATCTGATGCGGCATCGTCAAAAGCACCCGTTGCAAAGGCGGCAGATAAGGTGTCGGGTGTGTTTGTGCCGGTTGTGATAGCGATTGCAGTTATAACGACTATTTTATGGATTATATCGGGATATGATATCGGATATGCACTTGCAAGAGGAATAAGTGTTCTTGTAATCAGTTGTCCTTGTGCGCTTGGTCTTGCAACGCCGGTGGCGGTAATGGTAGGAAACGGTGTGGGTGCTAAAAACGGAATTTTGTTTAAAAATGCGACTGCGCTTGAAGAGACCGGGAAGGTGAAAATAGCTGTGCTTGATAAGACTGGCACGATAACCGAGGGGAAGCCTGAGGTTACTGATATTATTGCTGTAAACGGTTATGATGAAAATACATTGCTTTCCCTGGCATATTCGCTTGAAGCAAAAAGCGAACATCCGCTTGCTGTTGCTGTTGTACGTAAGGCTGAAGGGATGAAAATTGAAAAGAAGGATTGTACAGAATTTGAAGTTTTTCCCGGGAACGGACTTGGGGCAATGTGTGACGGTAAAGAATTAATTGGCGGAAATCTGAATTTTATCGAAAAATTTATTGCTGTAGCAGATGAGGAAAAAATAATTTCTGATAAGCTTGCATCGGAAGGGAAAACGCCGTTGTTTTTTGCGAAAGACGGTGCACTTGCAGGTATCATTGCAGTTGCTGATAAAATACGAGATGACAGCAGGCAAGCGATTGAAGAGCTTCAGGGAATGGGAATTCACGTTGTTATGCTTACGGGTGATAATGAAAAAACAGCCAATGCAGTAAAAGAAAAAGTAGGTGTAAACGAGGTAATATCGGGAGTGTTGCCGGAAGGCAAGGAAAGAGCCGTAAGAGAACTCGGAAAAAAGGGTAAAACCATAATGGTCGGTGACGGCATAAATGATGCACCTGCCCTTACTTCAGCAAATGTCGGAATTGCGATAGGGAGCGGAACCGATGTTGCAGTTGATGCGGCTGATGTCGTGCTTGTAAAGAGCAGTTTATCCGATGCGGTTGCCGCAATAAGACTCAGTCGTGCAACGCTTAAGAATATATACGAAAATCTTTTCTGGGCGTTTATATACAACATTATCGGAATTCCGGTTGCTGCAGGTGTGCTTATCCCGGTATTTAATTTTGAGATGAACCCGATGATTGCTGCGGCGGCAATGAGTCTTTCGAGCTTTTGCGTGGTATCGAACGCACTCAGACTTAATTTTACCGATATAAGAAGCACAAAAAAGGATAAAAAAATAAAATATAAAATAAAGAAGGAGCAAAAGAATATGGAATTTACAATGAAGATTGAAGGAATGATGTGTCCGCACTGCGAGGCAAGAGTTAAAAAGTGTCTTGAAGAAACAGACGGCGTGAAAGAAGCGATTGTAAGCCACGAAAAGGGCGAAGCTACCGTTATTTTAGAAAAGGAAATTGCACTTTCTGAACTAAAAGCAATCGTTGAAGCACAGGGCTATAAGGTTATAGGATAATTAAGAATTGCGTCTTAAAAGACGGACGGTCTAACGGCACCATATGACATTTTTATATGGATAGGGAAATGTAAAAAGAAAGGGATTGAGCTTTACGGATGAAAAAACCAGCTGCAGCTGCTGCTATAATATTTCTATTTGTATTTCTTTCAGGCTATGCATATGCAAGCCCCGAGGTCTATAACCGCGGCGAAAAAGTGGAGTTATCTCATGAAATGGAATACGTGGAAAATGAATACTATATACATTATGATGATTTACCACTGCTTGGTCTTACAACCTCAAAGGAAAGTATAGATAAGGGGTATAAATACACTATAGAGGCAAAGGATGCTTTCGGCACAGACAAGGGCATAACGGTTAAAATTACCGATAAGAGCACAGTTATTTCTCCGGGAGAAATTATTTTACCGGACGGAACTATTATTGTTATACCGGATGGCGGTTATACAAAACCTAATATGCCGGATTTGCCCGAGATATCCTATGATGAATTACCCTCGATTACCATAAACCCTGATAAGGTACACCGCATTAACAGAACAAGCATTTATTACAATGTGAATGTTACTGCAACAAAACGAAGCCTTGTACAAATAGGAGAGAGGAAAGAAATCTATGTCGACAGCATATTATCAAACGGCTTCTATTATGACAATGACAATGCGGTATATGTGAATGATGAGGAACTGTATATCAATGCAAACTTTATAGGAGAGAAGCTTTCCCACGAATACAGTATTAATGATGAAAAAATAAGCTTTTATATCGCAGATGAGGATTTTGGCATATTTGAAACCAATCTTTTCAGACAGGCATTTACAAGCGTACATGTCGGAGGGCATAAGGTGAATGTATATACCGCAAGGAGAATAAGCGAGGGTGATTCCCTTGATAACTTTGAAATTATCAAAAAGACAGAATTGATTATACCTGAGGGAGAAAACAAAATCAAAGGGATAATTGAAATACCGGGGGATAAAGCTGCATCCGATTTATATTATATTGCAGATTACGGCGAACGCTTTGCATTTATGGCGAGAGAGTGTGATTTTTCAGAGGTCGGCGAGGTGGTAGTCTATCCGTGGCAGAAGGATGTGACATATAAAGCGAGCATTTCACTGCCCGAAGCCGATAGTGAGGATGTTTCGTTCACAGTGCGTGTATATGCAAATAATGTGCAGTATGAGGTTCCGGGTGTGATAAAGGCAGGCGAGCTTACTGCTGATGTGTTTGTGAGGGAGCTGCCGTTTTTGAAAAGCTTTAGGGCAAGTGTTATATTCGACACAAAAAGATATAAAAATTCATGGCTTGGTGAAGGGAAACTGCAGTATGGTGATATAGAACGCGATTTTGGTCACGAACACACAGCGGTCAAGGCAACGGAATATATATGTAATGTAAGCCTTCCAGAGGGTTTTGAGTGTGATGAAGATGTTTCGCTCACGCTTTCAATTAGGACCGCCGGAAGCTTTGTTGTAACAGATGGTCTTAACGACACAGATGATACTGCCCTCATTACGCTTAATAACGAAAACCGTCAGAAAACCATTACACTTTATGCCAATATGACAGATATGAAGATTCAGTATGAGCTTACAAAAAGTGTTGACGGTTTGTGTGACAAAGGATATTTGTCAAAAAATTTTGAAACATCAAGTCATAATAAGTCTATAGCGGTTCTTAATGAGGGACAAAATATTGATATAACGTTGCTCAGAAAAGGAAATGTAAGGGTTATTGTAAAACGTCCCGATGGAGCGGATTTAAGCGAGGATATTTTCAGCAGTGTGTACCTGACACCGGTATATGAAAATGTAACCAATTCAATGATTGAACTGACGCATATAAAATATGATAGTACACCTCTCATAGCGGCAGGGAAGGAAAGCGGCGAAATGCTTCTTGAAATTGAAGAAGACCAACGCCGTAAAATAGAGATTAGAAATATAACCGGCGATGACGGCATATATGACCTTTGCTATTATGTAGAGGATGGTGCACATCCGATAGAGAGAAAAAAGCAAAAGATGATATTCTATGATATCGGAGTTGTTGAAATTGAACTTCCGGCAAGCATTGTTGTATCCGGTGAAGTTGCTGATATACCGGAGGGTGCTAAGTGCTTTGTGGCAGGGGAATGTACTCTTCCTCGGGGAGAAATATTCAATGTCGAAACCATGGTTGAGGATGGGACATTTTTACTTAAAATCCCATACGGAATAGGAGGGTACAGGCTATGTGCATATACCCAAGCCGGTGTCAGAAGTTATTATGTCGATAATAATACAAGCACAAGCAACATAGCTGATACACTTTATGTTACAGAGCTTAAAGATGCGGAGAATATTTGTCTTAAGTATATTGTGCAAAATCCTCTTTTGCCGGTGAAAATAGAGATGGATTCAAGTCTGGGTGTTTTTAACCTGAAAAAAATAAGCGACTCAGAGATAGGTATGTACAGTATTTATATGGCATATTATGATGTGAACGACAGACTTTTAAAGGTTGAAAAGGAAGATGATGATATACTTGATATATTCTTCGCTCAGCAGGAGAGTTTTTTGAAAAACTATCCGCTGATGAAGAAAATACGGATGTATGTGTGGTCGACTGATGGCATGGTGCCGCTTGCAGAGCCGGCTGAGTACATTGCACCGAAGCCTGCCCTGCCGATTGATGTTTGTATAGTCGAGGATTTCGAAGAATGTGAATTGCATAATAATAGTGAAGCAACTATAGAAAATTTCAATCTATATATAGCATACTACGACAAAAACGGCACACTTCTTAAGGTAAAAAAACATATCGATACTGTCGGTGGATATGATTATGAGTGGTACAGAGTTGATTTTGAATACCCCGAAACGGATGAAATAAAGGTATTGGTGTGGGGGAATAACAGTATGATACCACTTTCAAATGTGGCTGTATATCATAAAAAGGTGTAATCTGTAATATGTTATCCATTATAAAACGGGCTGTAGAATAGCTACAACCCGTTTTAAAATGCCGTTATATATCGGTTTTAACAGCAATACCATTTTCAGCAGATTCAAAAGCCGCTTCCATAACTCTCATAACTCTGAGTGCCTGTTCGGGTTTGATTGTAAGCTCTGCTTTTCCTTCTATTGCATCAATCATCTGATTGTATACAACGGTAAGATTATCTATAACATCGGTAGGCTCGCTGATAATAATGGTTTCGGTAGAATTTGCGCTTCTCGGAGCCATTGTCTTTGTAGGACCTGCCTTTGTATAAACAATCTCCTCAGCCCATTCGCTTTCCTTATCCTTACATCTTACGATTTTGCCGTCACAGTTCCAGTCATCAATCACGAGTGTACCGTCTTCACCGAGAACATACCATCTCGGGTGAGTGATATAGTTGTTTGTTGAAACTTCTATGTGTGCAACAAGACCGCTTTCAAAGGTCATTGTAAGACGGAAGTTGTCATCAACTTCGGGATATTGCAGACTAAAGGTTTTGCAGAATACATTAACAACCTTTTCGTCATACATAAACATAAGCTGGTCGATAAGATGAACACCCCAGTCGAGCATCATTCCGCCGCCGAGTCTTTTGATTGTTCTCCAGCCGGTGGGCATACCGCGTGAGCCTTCAACACGTGACTCTATAACGTACGGCTTTCCGATAACGCCTGCTTCGACATTTCTCTTCATAAGGATGAAGTCCTTGTTGGTACGTCTGTTCTGGTCGATTGTAAATACCTTGCCGCATTTTTTTGCGACTTCCATAATTTCAATAAGCTCATCGGAATTTATTGTGACGGGCTTTTCGCATATTACGTTCTTTCCTGCTTCAAGTGCCTTTATTGCAAGCTCTTTATGAACTTCGTTTGATGTTGAAACGAGAACGATATCAATTTCGTCATCAGCTAAAAGTGCCTCAAGGGTGTCGTAGTGCATGAGACCTTTTTTGTGAGCAAGATCATACTTTTCGGGGTTTATGTCGTAAACACCTTTAATTGCAGCTCTGTCATAATTCTGATTATTAAAGCAATCAACGTGATGGTTTGCCATACCGCCGAAGCCGATTATTCCTACTTTATGCATATGTAAAATCCTCCATTAAAGCGGCGGTTTATACCCACCACATTTCTCCTGCGTTTTCAAAAATAAGTGTTTCTTTAAGGAACTTGATTGCCTTTTCAAGTCCTTCAGTGGGTGACATTAAAGCGTCCTCGTGCTCAATGCTGATAGCACCGTCGTATCCGCAAGCCTTCAAGGTGCTTATGATATCGTTCCATACACTCTTATCGTGACCGTATCCGATTGTGCGGAAAATCCATGAACGTCCGCTTACATCTGCTAAAGACTTTGTATCAAGAACACCGTTTACTTTAGTGTTATATTCATCAATCTTTGTGTCCTTTGCGTGGAAGTGGTGAATTGCACCCTTTAATGCCTTGATTGCATATACGGGGTCAATACCTTGCCAGAAAAGGTGGCTCGGGTCAAAGTTTGCACCGATGATGTCGCCTACAGCTTCGCGGAGCTTTAAAAGAGTTTCGGGGTTGTAAACAACAAAGCCCGGATGCATCTCAAATGCGATTTTTGTAACGCCGTGAGCTTTAGCAAATGCGGCTGTCTCCTTCCAGTAGGGGATAACTTTTTCCTCCCACTGCCATTTGAGAATCTCGCCAAAATCATTCGGCCATGCGCAAGTTACCCAGTTGGGATTCTTTGATTCGTCGCAGTCGCCCGGGCAGCCTGAAAAGCCGATAACGGTGTCTACGCCGAGTGCTTCTGCGGCGAGAATTGTATTTTTGAACTGTGTGTCAAAATCAGCTGCGATTTCCTTGTTCGGATGAAGCGGATTTCCGTGACAGCTGAGAGCTGAAATTTCAAGGTTGTATTTTTTTAAAAGTGCCTTATATTCTTCGGTTTTTTCCTTGCTTTCGATAAGCTCTGTTGGATTCAAATGTGCATCGCCGGGGTATCCGCCTGCACCAATTTCAATGCACTGAACACCTAGCTTGTTCAAATAGCTGAGTGCCTCTTCGAAAGACATATAGTTAATTACCGGATTCATTACTCCAAGTTTCATCGTATTTCCTCCTATTTATAAGCGAGTTTAATCTGCTTATTATACTATAACTAAATTATAGCATACATACTCTTTTTATGATATAAATAATATGCTGAAAAAATATAAAAAAATTGTCATTTTGTATAAAATTCATATATTAAATTTTATCTTAGAATATAAGCAAATATATTGAATTTAATGATTTTTTAGGATATAATATAATTGAATTTAAAATTTTGGCGGTGATGAAATATGAGTGGCGAGGATATGACATTTTCAGAAGATATTAGAGAGATGTTTTTAATACATAAGGAGATACATAATGACGGCTGTAGTGTAAGGGCACATATGCACAGACATATCGAGATACTCTACTGCTTTGGCGGGGAGTACAGTATGCGTATAAACGGAAGTGAATACGTATTTTCAGGCGGAGATATGGTGGTGGTAAATGCAATGGAGGTACATTCAATATGTTCGGTAAAAAGCGGAGGCGGTTATATATGTATGCGCTTTAAGCCCGAACTTATATACACTACAGAAACGTCTGCGATAGATATGAAATATGTTCTGCCGTTTACGTTAAATAATACCGACCACACAAAGGTGTTTAAAAAATCCGAGCTTTTAAATACTTCTGTACCGCAGTTGGTAAAAGAAGCCTTGGATGAATTTTTAAATAAAGAATACGGATATGAAATAGCTGTAAGAACCTCTGTTACAAGTCTGTTTTTATGGATTATAAGATATTGGAACGCACATAATGAAACGAGAATTGATGATTTTGTTCCTATGAGAAATGATATGATAAGCTGTATTGAAAAGGCTCTTGTTTATGTTAATGAGAACTATGCCGACGATATAAAAGCGGCAGATGTTGCAAAAATATGCTCACTCAGCTACAGCTATTTTACGCGTATGTTCAAAAGATATATGAAAAAAAGCTTTTCGGAATACCTTTGTTATGTCAGAATAACAAATGCCGAAAAGCTTCTTGCATCAACCAGGATGCAGATAACAGATATTGCACTCTCCTGCGGTTTTTCCTGCTCAAGCTATTTCATAAAGCAGTTTCGTGAAATTAAAGGTGTGTCCCCTAAAAAGTACAGAGATGAGTATATGCGTTGATGCTAAACCCTCTGTTTTATCGCATATACGGCTTTTCGGGACACTAAAAACAACAATGCGATTAATAAAAGAATTATAATTCCAGTGGTGACATATAAGGCACCTGAGAAAAATGCACCGCTGATTTTATCGTCAAATGGAGCGACGCCGAAGGGTGCAAAAACAGTATTTGTTATAGGGAAGAGATATAAAAGTATTGCACTCATAATTGCAGAGAGTATAGCGTGCATACACTTTCCGACAATGTATGGAACAAGTGACAACCCCCTTCCCGAAACAGTGCCCATTACCTGAAGATGCACGCAAAGTCCTGCAAAGCCTGCACAGGCGGCTGACATTATTATTTTCATTGAAAATGGGATAGGAAGGTAGGAGATACGGTTTATTCCCGACGTTATTTCGCTTGCGGCAATTAATACTGCCTTAATTACAGAGCCGTCGCTGAAATAATCTGCAACAATATTTGATATAACGCTGAAGAAAATCACTGCACCGCATACCGTCAGTATACTGTTTACCGACCCTGAAAGAGCTTTTTGAAAAACTTCAGGGGATGAAAGATTGGTGTTATAGACCGGTACTTCATACTTTGTGGTGTCGTTTTTCTTATAGAACCTGAACATAATTCCGATTATGAGTGCGGACAGAATGTGCGATGCATATATTATAATACCTGCTTTCGGACTGTGAAAAATCGCTGCTCCTACCGAACCTAAAATAAAAAGCGGACCTGAGTTGTTGCAAAATGCTAAAAGTCTTTCACATTCTGTCTTTGATAAATATCCGCCGTCATACAGATTGCAGGCACAGGCTGCACCGAGCGGATAGCCTGATATTATACCGAGAAGAAAAGCCGCCGCACCGCTTCCGCCAACATTGAAAAGCGGCTTCATAACAGGACTTAAGTATGCTGACACAACGCTGCAAAAGCCCGAATATATTAAAAGTCCCGAGCAGACAAAGAACGGGAACAGTGAGGGGATAAGAACCTCACTGCATAAATACATACCGCTCTTTGCGTACATAATTGTACTTTGAGGATTAAAGAGAATGAGCATTGTGATGAATATGAATATGTAATATCTCATAAAGCTTTTCATTTACTGATTCTGCCTTTCACTATAATTTATTGTTTAATAAAGAATATGATATTAAATTGCCGATTATTTCATATATTTAGTAGCGAACGCTATTTTTTGTTCGGGATGAAATATGAGTAATCGGGAGTGATTGTTTTTGAGCGGTGTATCTGTTTTTGATACAGTAGTGAAAATACTCGGCAGGAGTGAAGTGACGGTTGAGAATGTTTTGGGAATATGTGAGCTTAGTGAAAATAGTATTACCTTCAGAACAAAGAAAGGTGCTCTTGAAATAAAGGGAGATAAACTTGTTATCAAAGAAGCAAGAGAGGGTGCATTTTCTATTGTCGGAGAGGTTAATTCCGTGATATATATGTAGGAT
The DNA here is from genome assembly GCA_045647245.1 of Clostridia bacterium. Lineage (GTDB taxonomy): Bacteria > Bacillota > Clostridia > UBA1381 > UBA1381 > HGM11525. The sequence continues at coordinate 5,671 of JAZRMB010000027.1, read as the reverse complement.
ATATCCGTAAAGAATAACTGCAAATTGTGAAAGGTAATGAATTTTTATAATGTTTTTGCTAAAAATCTTTTATTTTCTAAAAGGATATGTTATAATAGAACTGTTTGATAAAAAAATATATGAGTTTATAAATCTGTTGACAGATAACGGCATAACGGTACGAAATGTCGACGGTAATACATTGTCGCTGACAAAAGCTGATTTTAAATATGTATCAGAGCTTGCAAATAGGTTCGGATATGAGTTTAAGGCTGTAAATGAGTACGGTCTTGTAAGCACTCTTTCCAAACGCAGCTGTTGGTTTTTCATAACGGCGTTTTTGATATTTGCACTTTTTATGTATATGTCTTCGGGATATGTATGGACGGTTGAAATAGAAGGCTGCAGTGAAGAAGTTGCAAAAAAGGTTATGGAGGCTGCTGACGGCATCGGGTTAAGGCGCGGAGTCAGAAAGAAAAATCTCCCGACGCACAATGAAATGAAAGATGCAATACTATACTCTACCGACGAGCTGTACTGGGCGTGGGTGTATCTTGACGGCACGTGTGCGAGAATCAGCGTCAGGGAGGAAACGGAAAAGCCAAAAATCCCTGAAATCGGTAAAAGCTGTAATATTGTAGCATCAAGGGATGGTTATATAACCTACATCTCTGCAGAAAATGGCAGAAAGCTTTATACACCCGGTACTTGGGTAAAAGAAGGCGACATTTTAATTTCGGGAGTTATGCGAGAATCCGAGAAGAATCCTGCTTATACAGTTGCAGCAGAAGGTGAAGTTATTGCACAAACTGTTTATACTAAAAGCTGTAAATATCCGCTTTATAAGTCCTACACAAAGGATACGGGGTATGAAAGAACGGTCTATTCGCTGAGGCTGTTTGAGCTTGAGATTCCGCTTTATTCCAAAAAAAGTCCCGATATGGCGGAATATCGAATAACTGTTAATACGCCGCCTGTGGGTATATGTACAAAAAAGTACACAGAGACAGAAACGGTGAGGGAAGAAATTCCGATAGACGTTGCTGTATGGGAGGCAAAAGAGGCACTTTATGAAAAAATAGCATCAACGCTTTCAAAAGGTGCACATAAAACTGATGAAAAGGTTACATACAGGCGAATATCCGAGGATATGCTTGAGGTTACGCTTGTTATGAATTTTAATGAAAATATAGGAATTAAAAAAGAAACAGAAGAATGGCAAATGGAGGAAAATACCGATGATAAGACAGATTGAAATTCCCGAAAGATGTGACCTTTCAGCACTTTTCGGAAGCTTTGATGCAAATGTCAAGCTTCTTGAGAAGGGACTGGGAGTGAAAATTACCGGGAATGGAAATGTTATAAAGCTTTCGGGCGGCGACGATGAGGTTGATAAGGCTGATGAGGTTATAGGTGTGCTTCTTACGATAATCGAGAGAGGAGAGATTATCGATGAGCAGAAGATACTCTATGCAATAACAATGGTGCAGGAGAGCGGCGGCTTTGATATGAAGCTTTTAGGTGATGACTGTATTGCCGTTAATGCGAAGGGAAACCCCATTAAGACAAAAACACTCGGTCAGAAAAAATATGTAGAGGCAATGCGTGAGAATACAATAGTATTTGGTATAGGCCCGGCAGGTACGGGAAAAACCTATCTTGCGGTTGCAAGGGCGGTTACCGCGCTAAGGAGTAAAGAGGTAAACCGTATCATACTCACAAGACCTGCAGTTGAAGCGGGCGAAAAGCTCGGATTTCTTCCGGGTGATTTGCAGAATAAGGTTGACCCGTATTTAAGACCGCTGTATGATGGTATGTATGAAATGCTGGGAGCAGAAGGCTTTTCAAAATATATGGAAAAGGGTATGATAGAGGTTGCTCCGCTTGCATATATGAGAGGAAGAACACTTGATAATGCATTTATAATACTCGATGAAGCACAAAACACAACCCCCGAGCAGATGAAGATGTTTTTAACAAGAATTGGCTTCGGCTCAAAGGCGATTGTAACGGGTGATATAACTCAGGTGGATTTGCCCGGCGGAAAGAAATCGGGACTTAAAGAAGCGATGAGAGTATTAAAGGGTGTTGAGGATATAAGCTTCTCAATACTCACAGAAAAGGACGTTGTAAGACATCCGCTTGTACAAAAGATTATAAAGGCATATGAAAAATACGACAGTGAACAGGAGAAGAAAAGAAAAAATGATACGTCTGTGGATAGAGAACGAACAGGAGAAAGAAGATATCAGCGAAGAGGTTAAAAAGCTTGTTGAAAGAGCAATCCTGCATTCACTCAAATTTGAAGAATGCGACTTTGATGCTGAGGTTAGTGTCACTTTTGTTGATAATGAAGAGATAAGAGTTATAAATCGTGAAAACCGTGATATAGACAAGGCGACAGATGTCTTATCCTTCCCAATGCTTGAGTTTGATGAAAACGGAGATATAATTGACTCTGAGTATGATATGAACGAAGAGTTTTTAATGCTCGGAGATATTGTAATCAGTGCGGAAAGGGCAAGGGAGCAGTCGATTGAGTACGGACATTCCTTTGAACGTGAGATTGCATTTTTGGTTGTACATTCAATGCTTCACCTTCTTGGCTATGACCATGTTAACAGCGAGGAAGAAGAGAAGATAATGTTCAAAAAACAGGATGAAATTTTAACAGAGCTCGGAATTACAAGATGAAAGGAAAATAAAAGGGTATGGAAAAAGAATACAGATCAGGATTTGCCGCAATAGTCGGTATGCCAAATGTAGGGAAATCAACACTTTTAAATGCCGCAGTCGGACAAAAGATTGCAATAATATCCGATAAGCCGCAGACAACAAGAAATAAGATACTTGCAGTATATACTGATGAGGATTCACAGATTGTCTTTACAGATACACCCGGAATCCACACGCCGAGAAATAAGCTCGGAGAGCTTATGGTAAAGTCAGCAAAGGACAGTATGAGAGATGTGGATGTTCTGATAATGACAGTTGATGCCACAAGACCCGTACACAATGCAGAACGTAATATTGCAGAGGCTGTTAAGAGTATGGATGTTCCGAGTATACTTGTAATAAATAAGGTTGACCTGGTTAAAAAAGACAATCTTCTTCCGGTTATTGCAGAGTATAGCGCACTTCATGAATTTGACGCTGTAATTCCCGTCAGTGCAAAGCATAAGGACGGAATAAAGCTTGTGATTAAGGAAATAAAGAAACTGCTTCCCGAAGGACCGCAGTATTACTATGAGGATATGGTTACAGATCAGCCCGAGAAGCAGATTGCGGCAGAGATTATAAGAGAAAAAATGCTTTGGCTTTTGGATAAAGAAGTGCCGCACGGAATTGCAATTGAAATTGAAAAAATGAAGGAAAAGGAAAAAATAACAGAAATTAATGCGGTTATATATTGTGAAAAGGACACGCATAAGGGTATAATTATCGGCAAAAATGGTGAAATGCTCAAGAATATCGGTGCTTTAGCGCGAGGCGATATTGAGAAAATGCTTGATAAAAAGGTGTATCTTGAACTGTGGGTGAGAGTTAAGAAGGACTGGAGAAACAGTAACTACCTACTGAAAAATTTTGGATTTGTTCAAAGCGAAGAATAATTGACACAAAAAGTCAAATCCTATTTGGTACAAGGGGTGACTTTATTATGACAATTTACGACGCAGGATGGGAGCTTTTTTCAAAAACCGGCGATATAAACTATTATCTTTTATATAAATCAGGTGAGGAAAGAGCGGCAGGGAGCGAAAATAAGGATGGAGAGTATAAAGACCCGGGGGCTTATAATAAAGGGCTCGGATTACGGGGAGAATAACCGGATGGTAAAAATCTTTACCTCCGATATGGGAATAGTATCAGCAGGTATTCACGGCATCAGGAGTAAAAAGAAGGGGCTTGGAGCACTTGGCAGGATATTTATCTGGGGCGACGTTATGCTAAAGGAAAACGGCGGGAGATATACTGTTGAGGAGTTTATTGTAAAAGAGGGCTTTTATCCTCTTTGTGAGGATATTGTTAAGCTGTCTTTGGCTGCATATTTTGCCGAGCTTGCAGGGATGTTTATGGGTGAATATAACCCTGATGAACAGGCTTTGAAGCTTCTTCTCAATACTCTTTATACGATGTGCTACAGCGATACCGGATTAAAGACAATTAAAGCGGTATACGAAATGAGACTTGCAATGGAAGTGGGGTATAGACCCGATACAGAGGAGTGTCTTGCGTGTAAATCAACCGAGAACCTTGCATTTTTCGATACAACACGCTCGGGATTTCTTTGCTCTTCTTGTAAACGAAGCGAGAGTATAAAGGTGTCGGAGGGTGCAGTTATGCTTTTGAGACACATCCTGACAGCGGCGGATAAAAGAATTTTTTCCTTTAAAATAAATCCGCAAATTGAAGAAGAAATATCAAATCTGGCAGAGGCATATATATTATCCCTGCTCGATTTTAAGCCAAAAACTCTTGCATATTATAACAAGATGGCAGAGGTTTGATGTATAAAAGGTAGTCAGATGATATATTAGTGGTTTAAGAGAGGATATCGCAAGGTATCCTCTTTTCAAATGGAAATAAACTCTTGTATTTCTATAATAAATATGGTAGAATTAATGTGCAAATAATAAATGAAGCAAATGCTACCAAAAAATGTACGTCCCCATCTGGCCCTTTTTGATATCATAACTTTAGACCTGAATTTTGGTTATGGAATAGCTACAGAGGTAGAGGTGGCTGGTGCGAAAGTGGAAATAGGTGGAAAAGCATACTATTCGCTTGATGATATTTATATTAACCCGTCAATGACATTTGAGGCTTCGGTACAAGCTAAGTTGACGAATAAAATATCTGCTGGAATTGGGGGACATATTAAAGTTGACACATATTCGGGTCAAAAATTAGAAAAGGCTAGATATGCAGGTGTACGAATAGGAGATGAGATTTTGGGGTTGGATGAAATTGTTGAAGGAAGTGATTTTATATTATCTGCAGGAGCAGGATTATATTTGGGTGCAGGTGGAGAGGCACATTTGAATATTAACTTAAGTGAAGCATTTAGAAGAATAAAAAAATATTTAAATTAATGGAGTTAAAATGTCAAAATCTAATGTAAAAAAGAATATAAAAATCTTCGTATATATTGCAGGTGTATATGTAATATGCATTAATATTGTTGTATTAGTTACATTTATGTATTTATTTTTTTCTAACGATATAAACGTAAAAGAATTTTTATTATCATTGATTTTTGTTTTATTAAATAGTTTAGTATATTTTTCTATATACATATATTATTTAATGCGAAAAGCATATGTAGTACAAGTTTTTGAAAAAAAATGCATTATACATACATACAATAAAAAATATATATTTAATAAAAGCGATATTTTATCACAAAAGTTAAGTTGGCAGTCTTTTTTTAGATTAAGATGGAAAATAAAGGTAAAGATGAATGATAAGAAAAAGATTTTCTATGTAAAAGAAAAATTAGTTATCTAAGTCAAAGGGTAGCCGATTGCACAACGCAGTTGTGAGTGGGCTGTTGGGGACGTCAGATTGTGTAAAAACTCACATAAATATATTGAGAAAAGTATTGATTTGTGGTATAATTAAGTTAATAAAACAACTTAAAAAGTGGGTATGAAAATGAGCAAATATATAGAAGGCTTCAACACAAATCAAT
>JAZRMB010000026.1:0-3084 GCA_045647245.1 Clostridia bacterium | reverse complement strand
ACCCCATCAGGTATAAAGCACATACTAAAACAATTAAATTATACCCGATAAGGTGTAAATTGAAAAACTTTTATTATCTTTGCACCCGATAGGGTATAATTTATTGTATCTATGGAGCTGACAACACTTTCAAAATATGTAAAGGCGATGCGTAAGCAGTACAACCTTACGCAGGTGGAGCTTTCCGAGAAGTCGGGAGTTGGCTTGCGTCTTGTTCGAGAATTGGAGCAGGGCAAGCAGACCTTACGCCTTGATAAGGTAAACCAGATATTAAACCTCTTTGGCAGCGAAGTAGGCGTTGTCCCTTTATCTAAAACCGATGAGCGATGAAACAGGCTGTAGTATTTTTGCGAGGCGTAAAAGCCGGCATCTTGACAGAAGATGAAAACGGCTATACATTTGAGTATGATACCGATTATTTGACATCTGCCAATGCTGAGGCTGTGAGCCTTACTTTACCTTTGAGCGACAAGCCTTATCGGGACAAGGTATTATTTCCGTTTTTCGATGGTTTGATTCCCGAAGGCTGGCTTTTGGATATTGCTGAGAAGAACTGGAAAATTGATGCTCGCGACCGTATGTCGTTGCTCGTAGCGTGCTGCAAGGATTGTATCGGCGCAGTAGGTGTTGAACCCATAATCAGTGAGGAGGAATAGCGTATGGCAAAGTGTCTATATTGTTACAAGGAACTGAACGAGGGTGAAAAGGATTTTCACAAGGCTTGTTCAAAAAAGATGTTCGGCACGCCGAGTGTTCCCAAATTGCCATATACACGCGAGAACCTGACCGACCTTGCCAAACAGGTAATCCGTAGTCAAACGACCCTGACTGGTGTTCAAGCGAAGTTGTCGCTCGACATAAACAGAGGTGGCAGAAACGAGACTGATCGTTTCACCATTGTCGGCTTGTGGGGTCGATATATCTTAAAACCGCAGACCGACCGATTTGCACACCTACCCGAATTGGAGGATTTGACAATGCACCTTGCAGAGTTGGCAAAGGTGCAAACAGTGCCTCATAGCCTCATCCGTTTTGCTGATGGTGAGTTGTGCTATATAACCCGCCGCATCGACCGTACAGCCACAGGTGACAAACTCCCGATGGAGGATATGTGTCAACTTACGGAGCGACTTACCGAGCATAAGTACAAAGGCTCGTATGAGCAGATTGCCAAGGCAATACAGCGTTTTTCAGCCGTGCCTAAGTTGGATATGGTAAACTATTGGGAGCAGGTGGTTTTCTCGTGGATAACGGGCAATGCCGATATGCACTTGAAAAACTTTTCGCTTTATAGCAAGGAACAAGGGAAATATCTGCTTACGCCTGCATACGATATGCTATCAACAGCATTGGTTATGCCTGAAGATACCGAGGAATTGGCACTGACCCTTAACGGCAAAAAACGCAAAATCAAGAAATCGGATTTCGCAACCTCAATGCAAGCATCGGGGTTGGAAGAGAAAGTTATCAATAACATCTTTGCCAAATTCGCAAAGGTCAAAGATAAGTGGTTTGCGTTTATCGACCTATCGTTTTTGACTGATGAGATGAAAGAGGCTTTTAAGGCTATCATTGCCGAAAAGTTGAGCCTATTGGCGTAATAACGCAACACTAAATTTATGCAGAGTTGGGAGCGAGCTGCCTTTGTCCCCAACTCTGTTTTTCATAATAATAGCGGCTTGATTGTAATTTGAATATTGATATCCTTAATAAACTTGACCTTAATTTATGCGTCGTAGGTCGCTTCGCTTGCTTTGTCCCAAAACCATTCTCAACTCGGACGGTGATACCGGTGCCCGAAGAAAATGAAGAGATAAGTACATATTTTGAGAATGAGAATTATAAAAAGTTAAAAGATGGGAGGAAACGGTAGTTTTTTAAGCGGAATAACTAACTTTGAAAACGGCAGAATGTATAAGACTGTTTCTAGTATAGGTGATAACATAAAAGTACTTGAAACAAAAAATCCAAAAGCAGGTGTAAAACTTCCAGAAGAGAGCCATACGCCTAATAGAACTTATGCAACATTTTATCGTAATGGAAAGGGATTAAAAAAAATTGCCAGATATGGTCCTGATGGTAAGAAAATAGAGGAAATACACATTGTCGACCATAAAGGTTTGGGACCACATTACCACAAATGGGCTAATGGCAAACCGATTGAAGGCGAGACCCATACGTTAACAACTGAGATGAAAAAACTTGTAAATAAAATTATAAATTTCAAAAAATGAGTAAGCCTTATATAATTAACGATGCCAATGGTAATCCTATTAACGCTAAGTATCCTCCAAATAGGGAAAAATATGGGGATTTATATGAAGGCTATAAGACATGGGCCGAGGAGGTCTTATTTCATAGATTTGGGGTGTTATGCTACGATGTTTGCTTTACTTATAAAAATAAAGAATATTTCTTGTTGAAAGAACAAAACTATGCAGCTGTATGTGATGAACATTTTACAGAGGAATATGAGGTCTATGCTAACGAAATGGAGTTGCTTGAGAATTTTAAAATTAACGGCAGGCCTTTAATTGAACTTATTGATGAGTTAGAGGATATTGATTCAGTCTAGATTATAAGTCTGATGAAGGGAGCATGCTATTTGATAGAATTAATTTTGCCCTCACATATAATGTGCAAGGGCAAAATTAATAAAGACATCATATATTTATTGCACTCTTCACATTCATCATGTCCTTCAATATCGAGCTGTCGAGTACTTTTGCATAGTGTTGCGTCATCTTGATATTGGAGTGTCCGAGCATCTTTGCCACATTCTCAATGCTCACGCCATTAGCCAGGCCCGCCACTCCTACGCTACATCTGTGTGCGAAAAACACTCTTTCGAGGTGGAGATATTTGGAACACCTGTTTGCTCCACCTTCTGCTCCACCCTGCCGAATTTTGCGTTGAGCCGGAGATATCAAAATGTAGTCAAAATGGGCTCACCAGCAAAAGTTGGGGGGATGATATAAAAATATTATCTTCGCGTTATTAAAAAAATCAAGAATATGCAGGACGAAAAGATATTGATTGAGTTGGCCCGTCTGATACTGCCTTCCGGTTTTGTGGAGAATTTCA
>JAZRMB010000025.1:0-81222 GCA_045647245.1 Clostridia bacterium | reverse complement strand
GCCCCCTTTTTCCTCTCTTAACTTCTTTAAATATTCTCTCAATTCCCTCACCTCCGTAAAATTTGTATTTGTCTCCTTGCAAAATACGCCAAAATCTGCTATAATATCTGTATACCAACTACAGAAAGGCGTGTTAATATGTTAGTGTTGGATAATAGAGCCGAAAATCTTCTCAAAATAATTCTTCGTGAGCATTCTGATATTGTGGATTTCGTGTATCTCGATGAAGATATAACCGGTCTGCATTTAAACACTTTAAAAAACATTTGTACTTATCTTGAAAAAAATGAATTTCTCAGGATAATAAATTGTGATATAGACGGCACGCTTAAAGTATCCTTGTCTCATAAAGCATTATGCTATTTTGAGATAAAACAACAATTCATCAAAGAGCAAACAGCCGCTCGCACACACCGTTGGGTAAATACAGTTATTAGTTTTCTTTCTTTGATTATCTCAGCTGCATCATTACTACAGCATATATTACCCCTTTTAATATCAGTGCTTCAAAAGCCATGAAAAGAGCAAGTAATCCTATCACCGTATTAAACCACCGATGTGCTTTTTCTTTTCTGCAATAAGAAAAGTCCTCATCACACTTCTTCTTGAAGATACAAACATCACATTTCACTTTCACCCCTCCTTTTAACTACCTCAAAATAAATCCGCAATACTGCACCCAAGAATTTCCGCAATTTTCGGAAGCTTGTCCGCTCTGGGAATGTTCTCTCCACTTTCCCACATAGCCACAGTGCTTTGCCCTACATCAAGATTCTTCGCAAATTCAAACTGCGTAAATCCTTTTTTCTTTCTAAATTCTTTAATTTTAATCATTTTCTCACCTTCTTAAATGTTTATTATCATTTTTCGTGATTATAATAACACACATTTTTCATTTTGTCAACATTTTAAATGATTATTTTTATTTTTTTTTATTTTCCTATTTACGTTTATCATTTTTAGTGATATTATCATATCAAGGAGTGATATATATGTTTCAAGTACAATTGAAATTATTACGTGAAAATCAAGGTCTATCTCAACAAGAATTAGCAGACAGATTAGGCATACGACAGTCAACAGTCGGAATGTGGGAAAACGGCACTAACAAGCCAAGAAATTCCACACTTGTCAAAATTGCAGACTATTTTGGCGTTTCTGTTGATTACTTACTCGGCAACACCTCAAAGCCAACACCCCACAGAACCGGAATACAAGTCCCTGTGCTCGGATGCGTAGCCGCAGGCATCCCTATAGAAGCTATAGAAGAAGTCATAGATTATGAAGAGCTTGACCCGAAAGAATTCAACCCGAACTATGAATACTTTGGACTTAAAATTAAAGGCGATAGCATGACCCCACGCATACAGCATAACGATGTAGTAATCGTCCGCTGTCAAGCCGATGTCGATAGCGGAGATATAGCCATAGTATGTATTAACGGACAGGATGCAACCTGTAAACAAATAAAAAAACACGAAAACGGAATATCTCTTATCCCTTTCAACTCAACCTATGACGTAACCTTCTTTACCACATCCGAAATAGAATCCCTCCCGGTCACAATCATAGGCAAAGTAGTTGAATTAAGAGCAAAATTTTAGGAAGGACTAATGTAATGTATACAGAAGATTACTATTCCATTCTCGGCGTAGAACGTAACGCTACAGCAGAAGAAATAAAGAACGCATACCGCCTTATGTGCAAGGTTCATCACCCAGATGCTGGCGGTGATGAAACACTTATGAAACTTCTCAATAAAGCATATATAACCTTGTCAGATGAAAAACAGCGTGCACAGTATGACCGAACATATACCGAAAACACCAATTATAAAAACGCACAAAACTCATACTCTCCGTCCGAAACTGTAACAGCCTTTATCTTAGAAGTTGACGGCAGTGTTTCCGAAAAACTTTATAAAAAACAGTCACTTAAATTTGACGTTTCAAAATATCAGGATGAAGACGGTATTCTATATATTTATAACGATGTACGCAAAGAATCTCATCCACACACAGTTTTAAAACGTTATGCTTGGGAATATAAATATGCTTATCATAATCATTCTGCTCAATTAATTAATTGTAGTATTTTTTTTGAAAGAGACGGTGACAAATCTGATGAAGTACCGCTGTGTAACCTTCCTTTACGCTACACTGATTATATCACCAAGAATGGTTGCTTATTTGTTGTAATTTATAAAGATTCATCACATAAATTTTTTAATACGTACGAACAATGGAAAAGTGAATGCGATAGTTTAAATACAGAAAAAGTGAATCGTTCCATCTCAGGTATATTTAAAATGGTTGTTATAAGCATTTTTATCTTGATACTATTAGGACCTGCTATGTGTTCATACACTGAAACACCACTTACATCATCTCCTACCCCTACACCTATCACCGAAACGCCACCCGCTCACGGAACAAAAATGTATAATCTACCCAACACAGGGAAAACATCATATATTAAATTTGAAACCAAAGATATGCTCAGCGATTACTGTTACATCAAAGCAGTCGATGCAGAAAGCGGCGAACTGGTACAAGCAGTCTTTATAGATACATCCCGCAATTATAAAATGACTCTCCCTGTCGGAACATACGAAATATACTACGCTTGCGGCGACAATTGGTATGGTTATGAAGATCTTTTTGGTTCTGAAGGTGGGTATTCTTACTGTGACTCATCCTTTGAACTCACATACGATACATACTATACTGTAACTCTGTCCAACGTCACTAACGGAAATATGGAAACAGAAGATGTAGGATTTGAGAATTTTTCAAAAATCAACTACAGCAGAAAGGATGAAACAACAGTTGAAAACAAAAACTGCCGTGTAAACGGCTGCAACAATACACGCCTATGGAGTTATAATTGCATTGACCATCAGTGTGCAGTTGTCGAATGCGATATTCCACGCACAACCGACGAACTATACTGCTTTGTGCATAAGGATACTAAAGAAAACAAATCATCTTCTACAAACGCAAAGAATACCCAAACTCCTGACTGTGCATATGACAATTGTTCTACTTCTGTTTTTTCAGGGGATTTGTATTGTTCACGTCACACTTGTAATGACGCTGGATGTGATAATCCCATCTCAAAAGGTAGTTCGTATTGTTTGGAACATAAATGCAGAGTGTCCGGTTGCAATAACGGACTTATAACAAACGACGAATATTGTTCTTCTCATGAGTGCTCAGATTTCACTTGTAGCAATCGCCGTTCCGGATATTCTTCATATTGTACAGAACATAAATGCGCCAATGCAAACTGTACCTCTTCAAAGTCATTCGATAGTGAATACTGTTATTTACACAGTGATTTTTAGCGTGTGTGACCATGGGGACGGGGACCCAAATGAGGACGGTCCTGAAATGGGCAAATAAAAAGAAAGGAGCCTGAAAGATGGATAAACAACAGATAATAAAGCTAAAAATGATGTTTGACGATATAGCTCATACATTAGAAGACGGCACAGAATATTGGTACGCCCGAGAGCTACAGCATATATTAGGCTATACAGAATGGCGCAACTTTACAAATGCAATAGAAAAAGCTAAAGTATCTTGCAAACAAAGTGATGTACCTATACAGGACCATTTTGTTGACATCAACAAAATGGTTGAAATCGGTTCAAGCGCTACCCGAGATATAGAAGATATAATGCTTACTCGTTATGCCTGCTACTTAATCGCACAAAACGGAGACCCAAAAAAAGGCGAAATCGCATTTGCTCAAAGCTACTTTGCAGTACAGACACGGAAACAAGAGCTGATTGAAAAGCGGCTCGAAGAAATAAATCGTTTGCAGCTTAGGGAACAGCTTCGCACTTCAGAGAAACGTCTCTCACAAAACATCTATGAACGCGGCGTAGATGACAGTGGATTTGCACGGATTCGTTCAAAAGGTGACACGGTACTCTTCGGTGGCTTCAGCACACAAGAAATGAAAGACAGATATGGTATAACAAGCGGAGCTTTAGCCGATAGACTTCCTCCGGTTACAATTGCCGCTAAAAATCTTGCTACGGAAATGACAAATTTGAATGTCGAACAAAAAGATTTGTATGGAGAAAGAAGCATAACCCAAGAACACGCACAAAACAACCATAGCGTTCGCCAGATGCTCGGTACTCGTGGAATACATCCCGAAAATCTTCCGCCTGCAGAAGATATAAAAAAAGTAGAACGCAGACTTAAATCAGACGAAAAGAAACTGGCAAAAAGAAAGTAACCTCCCGAAAGGAGCCTGAGACAGATGAAACAAAAACGCCGTCAAAACGGTGAAGGCACAATATACCAACGTCCTAACGGACTGTGGGTAGCCGAAATAACAATAGGCTACGAAGGAAAAAAGCGAATCAAGAAAACCCTGTCCTCGATGAACTTGGAAAAGCTCCAAAAGAAAATTAACGACACCAAATACTTAAACGACCGAAGCCTTATTGCAGAACCGACAAACACCACCGTCGGCGAGTGGCTTAAGTTCTGGCTTGAGAATTATAAAAAGAACAGCGTAAAACCTACAACCTACGACTGCTACTATAACGCCTATTCCGCTCACCTTCTCCCTGCCTTCGGCAACATAAAGCTTGATAAACTCAACCCTCTTATGATTCAGAAGTATGTAAACGATAAAGCAAAAACACACTCGACATCAAGCATAAAAAAGATATATCTCACCCTATCACAGAGCTACGCCCAGGCGGTAAAGCTTAATATGCTCTATAAAAACCCTTGTGATAGTGTGGTACTTCCAAGAGCCGAGAAAAGTCAGGCAAAGGCATTTTCAAAGGAACAGCAAAAATTTTTCCTTGCACAGTGTAAAGATGACTCGACGTACAATAACCTTTATAAATTTGCCTTTGACACCGGAATGAGAATCGGAGAGCTGTTAGCTCTGACGTGGGATAAAATCACCGATGCAGGCGTTACCGTATCTTCTAATATACAAATAGTCAAAGATTACGACGAAGAAGCCGAAAAGAAAAGTAAAACAATAATGACCAGTACAAAAAGAGAGAATATAAGAATAATCCCACTGACAAAGACTGCAACCGCAGTAGTCGAAGCACAGAAAGAGAATAACGATAAAAACTCACCCTTCGTATTCTACTCCACGACCGGTACTCCTCTGATGAAGAGAAATGTGTACCGAGATATGGAGAATAAATTCGAACAAATAGAAGAAGATATGAGCGACTTAACATTTCATTCAATCCGCCATACCTTCGCCACAAGACTCCTCGAAAAAGGAGCTGATATAAAAACAATATCACAGCTTCTTGGGCATAAATCAATACAAATAACTCTCGACATCTACAGTCACGTATCTCCCGACCTCAAAAGAAGTACAATAGAATTACTCGAATAAAAGTGCGGTATAAGTACGGTAGTTGTACGGTAGTTTATCATATTGCAGTATATTATACAAACCTCAAAAATGTAGTAATAAAGCCATTTAACAACAACACCGCACCCAACAAACCGCCAAAATAATAACTTTTAATCAAGTTGTCCGGAGTTCGAATCTCCGATGGCTCACCAAGAAAAACCTCACAACCAAACGGTTTGTGAGGTTTTTTGTTTTCCCGGTGGTTCGAATATATCCCGCCACTTCTAACCTTTTTCTAAGCAAAATCTTGATGCGCAATTTTGCACACGCGAACTGGAATTACTCAGCTTCCCCCAAAAACGACAAAATCATAAAAAGCTCATCAAAGTTCTTTTTGTGCTTTTCAAAAGCATTTATCACAACAAAACGTAAGTATAAATATAATGCAAACATTTACAATACGCAGATTTGCACCGCAAAAAAAGACTGCCGCATTAAACACTATATGTGCTTTTATACACAATATATGTTTAACACAGCCTCTTTTTAATTCCTGACTATAGTGTATACAATTACGATAAGCTTTTCTCTTTATATGGCTTCTATAACTTTGCTTTTCATAGCTTTCTCCCCTTGACATCAATCTTTTTTACGCTCATACCCGAGACTCTTTAAAAATTCAATATCTTTTTTATCAAGCTCTGCTTTATCCAGGAGTTCGGGTCTTTTTTTGAGTGTAGTTTCAAGAGATTTTTCTCTCTTCCATTTTTCGATATTTTTATGATGTCCCGATAAAAGTACGTCGGGGATTCCCATTCCCATAAATTCCTCGGGACGTGTGTACTGCGGATGCTCTAAAAGTCCGCTGTAGTGGCTTTCGTTCATAAAGCTTGACTCTTCGGAAAGAACTCCGGGTAACATTCTCGATACCGAGTCAATAACCGCCATTGCAGGTATCTCACCACCCGTCAGAACAAAGTCCCCGATTGATATTTCCTCATCCACAATCAAATCAAGAACTCTCTGGTCCACACCCTCATAATGTCCGCACAAAATCACTATATGCTCCATTTTTGAAAGCTCCTTTGCCCTTTCCTGGGTAAAGGTTTGGCCCTGCGGTGACATATAGATTGTATGCGGCTTATATGAAAGACCTTCCGCAATACTTTGGTAGGCATCATAAATAGGCTGTGGCGTCATAAGCATACCGCCACCGCCCGAATATGGGTATTCATCGGTTTTCTTATGCTTGTTTTTTGAAAAATCACGAATATTAAGAAATCGTGTTTCTATAATACCGTTTTTCTCAGCTCTTGCAATGATGCTGTCGCCCAAAACAGCCTCAAACATTGCCGGAAACAACGTAAGAACGTCAAATTTCATCATAAGTCAAGCAATCCTTCCATAAGATGTACCAAAACCTTGCCGCCCTCTATATCAACATCCTTTACAACACTGTCAATAACCGGGATAAGCAAATCCTTTTTGCCCTCTCTTTTTACCTCGTACACATCGTTTGCACCGGTTCTTAATACATCGGATATTTTACCGATTTGCTCGCCATCCTCCGTCACAACCGAAAGTCCGATAAGGTCTGCAACATAGTACACACCCTCTTCAAGCTCACCTAAAAACTCTCTGTCCGCTGTTATAACCTTACCTTTTAGCTTTTCTGCTTCATCTATATAATTTATTCCCTCAAGCTTTACTATAATGTTATTCTTCTGATACTTAACACCTTTTACTTTAAACATTGTGCCATCGGGAAGATATATTTCTTCAATTTCTTCAAATACCTCGGGATAATCCGTCCAAGGTATAATTTTAACCTCACCTTTTAAGCCGTGAGTATTTACGATTTTTCCCACTTCAAGACGGTTCATAAAAATCATTCCTTTCGTAATATGAAAAAGAGGCTGTAAAAAAGTCATTATGGATTTTCGTGACTTTTTTACACCCCCAAAGAGCTATGTTAAATAATCTCTACTACAACACGCTTGTCCTCACGGCTTGCGGCTGCTTTGACAACAGTACGGATTGCCTTTGCAATTCTGCCCTGCTTTCCGATTACCTTGCCCATATCTCCTTCAGCTACACGAAGCTCAAGTATAACGGACTGCTCGCCCTCAACCTCAGTTACGGATACAGCATCAACGTCGTCAACCAAAGCCTTCGCAATCAGCTCTAATACCTCTTTCATAATAAAATCTCCTTCTTACAGCGATTCGGGATTACATAATTCCCTGCTTCTTCAAAAGAGCCTTTACCGTATCGGTAGGCTGAGCGCCGTTGCCAATCCACTTCTTTGCAAGATCAGCATCAATGTTTACGGTAGCGGGATCTGTAAGCGGATTGTATGTTCCGATCTCTTCGATAAATCTACCGTCTCTGGGATATCTTGAATCTGCAACTACAACTCTATAGAAAGGAGCCTACTTTGCACCCATTCTTCTAAGTCTGATTTTAACTGCCATTATGATTCACCTCCATAAATTATTTTCTAAAATTTATTTATATAAAAGCACGTAGCTTATATATCACATTTTGCCGCCAAACTTCTTCAGACGCTTCATCAATTTCGCCTGTCTGGGGCCGGATAATTCCTTCATCATCTTTCGCATCTGTTCAAACTGCTTCAAAAGCTCATTTACATCCTGAACCCTTGTACCGCTTCCTTTTGAAATTCTTACCTTGCGGCTTGCAGCAATTATCTGCGGCTTTCTTCGCTCCTCCGGCGTCATTGAACGAATTATCGCTTCTGTACGCTTTAATCTCTTTTCACTTTCCTCCGGGTCAACCTGTTCCATTATCTTTTTATCTATTCCGGGAAGCATTCCGAGAATCTGACTTATAGAACCGAGCTTTTTAATACTTTGAAGCTGTGTTAAAAAGTCCTCTAAGTCGAAGCTCTGCTCACGCATCTTTTTCTCTAAAAGTGCCGCTTCCTTCTCATCAACTATATCCTGAGCTTTATCTATAAGGGTAAGCACATCACCCATTCCCAAAATTCTGCTTGCCATTCTTTCGGGATGGAAAAGCTCCAAATCAGACAGCTTCTCACCCATTGATGCATACTTTATCGGCTTGTTTGTAACAGCCTTTACAGAAAGTGCCGCACCGCCTCTTGTGTCACCGTCAAGCTTTGAAAGGATGATACCCGTAACATCAAGCTCGTTGTTAAAGCTTTCCGATACGTTAACCGCATCCTGACCTGTCATCGCATCGACAACAAGAAGTATTTCATTCGGCTTTGTTTCTGCCTTTATATTTTTAAGCTCCTGCATAAGCTCTTCATCAATATGAAGTCTACCTGCAGTATCTATGATAACCGGGTCATTCCCGTGCTGACGTGCATGTGCTAAGGCTTCCTTTGCAATTTCAACCGGATTTGCGGCTATACCTTTAGAAAATACCGGCACATTTATCTGCGAGCCCAAAACCTCAAGCTGTTTAACAGCGGCAGGTCTGTAAACGTCACACGCTACCATAAGCGGTCTTTTATCAAACTGCTTACGAAGCGAAAGTGCAAGCTTTCCGCAGGCTGTCGTTTTACCTGCACCCTGCAAACCGCAGAGCATAATAACGGTTGGAGGATTGTTTGAAAAGTTCAGTCTTTCATTCTCCGACCCCATTAAAACGGTAAGCTCGTCTCTTACTACCTTTATAACATTCTGTCCGGGTGTCAATGACTCCAAAACACCTGCTTCAAGAGCCTTTTCGGATACCGATGCTACAAAGTCTTTAACAACCTTGAAGTTAACATCCGCCTCCAAAAGTGCAAGCTTAACCTCACGCATCGCTGTTTTTATGTCCTTTTCGGTAAGCTTTCCCTTAGAGGTAAGTCCCTTAAAGACCTCCTGCAGCTTATCGCCGAGATTTTCAAATGCCATTTTTACACCTCTTTTTATAAGTTATCCTTAATTCTCTCCAAAAGCTGTTTCGCCTCATCGCTCACATTCTGCTCTTCAAAAAACTCCTCAAGCTTCAATGCAGCCTTTGTGATTTCTTCAAAACGCCTTGCCAGCCCCAGCTTTTCCTCAAACTCAAAAAGCTGCTGTTCGCCGCGCTTTATAAAGTCCCTTGCTCCCTGCCTTGAGATTCCCATATCATCGGCAATCTCCGATAAAGAGCAATCCTCATCATAGTAGAGCCTCAGTGCATCCGCCTGCTTCGCCGTCAAAAGCTCACCGTAAAAATCAAGCAGTACAGTTATCGTAAGATTCTTACTCATTTTTCAAGCACCGTCACTCCCTGCCTGTAAAGGCATTAAACTTTACAGACGTTATTATACATAATTTTACTCATCTTGTCAATAGCTTTTGCGAAAAAATATTATGTACATAACGTAAAAACAACAGCGTTTATGACAGTTGCTTTTAGTCAAAACGCTGTTGTTTGAAAATTTAATTATCCCTGAACAAGTCTTACTGTGTCAAGTGCAATCATAAGCTCTTCGTTTGTAGGAATAACGAGAGTTCTTACAGTTGCGTCATCTGCAGAGATATCAAGAGCCTCGCCACGCTTTTTGTTCTTTTCGCTATCTATCTTGATTCCCATAAATTCAAGACCTTCAACTATTGAAGCTCTTGTTGCAGCATCGTTCTCACCGACACCTGCAGTGAATACCACAGCATCCACACCGCCCATTGCGGCAGAACCTGCGCCGATACGCTTCTTAACGCTGTATGTAAACATATCAAGTGCAAGCTGTGCTCTGTCATTGCCTTCTTTTGCAGCAGCAGAAAGGTCTCTGAAGTCTGAGCTTACGCCCGACACACCAAAGACGCCTGACTTTTTGTTCATAAGGTTGTCTACACCCTTAACATCAAGGTTCTCATTTTCCATAAGGAAGGTAACAACAGCAGGGTCCATAGAACCTGTTCTTGTACCCATTACAACACCGTCAAGCGGTGTAAAGCCCATTGATGTATCAGCACACTTACCGCCGTCAACAGCTGAAATTGATGAGCCGTTTCCAAGGTGGCAGGTGATAATTTTAACTTCTTCAATCGGCTTACCAAGCATCTTTGCAGCTTCCTGTGCAACATACTTGTGGCTTGTACCATGGAAGCCGTACTTTCTTATCTTATGCTTTTCATAAAGCTCATAAGGAAGAGCATACATATATGCCTTCTTGGGCACTGTCTGATGGAATGCAGTATCAAATACAGCAACCTGCGGAACGCCCGGCATAAGTGCTTCACAAGCCTCGATACCTGTAATATTCGGGGGATTGTGGAGCGGTGCAAGAGGAATACACATCTTAAGAGCTTCTTTAACCTTTCCGTCAATAACGAAGGAATCAGCAAAGAATTCTCCGCCGTGTACAACTCTGTGACCTACAGCGCCTATTTCGCTCATTGAAGAAATAACGCCGTACTCTTCGTTTGTAAGAGCCTCGATAACAAGCTTGATACCGTCAGCATGATTATTCATCGGGCTTTCAATCTTCTTTGCAATATCCTTTGCAATATTCTTATGCTGAAGGTTTGAACCTTCAATACCTATTCTTTCGCAAAGACCCTTTGCAAGAACAGTTACCGTATCCATATCAAAAAGCTGATACTTAAGAGATGAACTTCCGGCATTTATAACTAAAACTTTCATTTAAATTAACTCCCTTTCTTATAATAATGAAAAAATGAATAGTGAATCCTACGTTGGCTTGAAACGCAGAGAAAATCGTTCACAGTTCTGTTTCTCGACGAGGGTGCTGCTCAATGAGATTCCAAATCTTCGATTTGGATAATCGAATTAGTGCAATCGGCTCTGCCGATTGTAATCATTAGCAGTACCGCCCCGAACCGAAAACGGAGCGATTTTTTCCGCTTAGCTTGAAGCACAGATAATTTTTTTCAGACTGCCATTTTGCAAACTGTAAATTCCAACGTATTTGGTGCAGAGAAAATCGTTCACAGTGCATTTTAAAGAGACGAAGGTGTATGCTGATACTCCGAGTCTCTGCGAAAGGCGCTGTGGGCGATTTTATCAAACCAAATCAAGCTTCCTGGGCTTGTACGCAGGTTATTGCCACTACTCCTGCTATATCTTCAGCACTGCAGCCTCTGGAGAGGTCGTTGACGGGCTTGCGGATACCCTGGAGAACAGGACCGTAAGCTTCGGCTTTTGCAAGACGCTGTGCGAGCTTGTAGCCGATGTTACCTGCATTGAGGTCGGGGAAAATAAGTACGTTTGCAGAGCCTGCTATGTCTGAATCAGGGGCCTTTGACTTGCCTATTTCAGGAACGATTGCGGCATCAAGCTGCATTTCTCCGTCAAGCTTCAAGTCGGGAGCCTTTTCTTTTGCAAGGCGTGTTGCTTCCTGAACCTTATCAACAAGCTCACTCTTTGCACTGCCATAGGTTGAGTATGAAAGCATAGCAACCTTGGGTTCAGCACCAATTAACTGTTTAAAGCTTGATGCTGACGCAATAGCAATCTCTGAAAGTGCATCTGCATCGGGGTTCTCAACAAGACCGCTGTCGCTGAATACGAAAGAACCGTTTTCACCATACTCACAATCGGGTACTACAATTACAAAGAATGCAGAAACAAGCTTTGTTCCCGGCTTTGTCTTAAGAACCTGAAGTGAAGGACGAATAACGTTTGCAGAAGAGTTACAAGCACCTGCAACCATACCGTCAGCCGCACCCTCTTCTACCATCATAACGCCGTAGTAGAGAACGTTCTTAACAGTTTCAAGAGCCTTTTCGGGAGTCATACCCTTTGCTTTTCTCATTTCATAGAACTTATCTGCATATGCTGCAGTCTTATCTGAATTTTCAGGGTCAATAATCTGTGCAGCAGAAAGGTCAAGTCCCTTTTCAGCCGCCATAGCATTGATTTTTTCAACATTTCCGAGAATTATAATCTTTGCATAACCCTCTTTAATTACCATATCAGCAGCTTCAAGAGTTCTGATATCCTCACCCTCTGCAAGGACAATTGTTTTAATATCTGCCTTTGCACGCTGTTTTAATTTGTCTGTAAATGCGCTCATCAAAATCGCTCCTTATATTATATTATTAACGCACGAAAAAATGCCCCGTGCGCATCATTTTTATTATATACCCATTTTCGCGATTATTCAAGAGGTTACGGCAAAAAAATACTATTTTTAGATAATTTGCTGTAAAATGGCTTTTTATAATGTACAGCTTTTTATATTGCTTTATTTATGAAAGCTTATCAGAGCCTCACCCGAAACAACAAGTCCGTTTTCCTTCAATTCTTCAACTGTCTCTATCCTTTTTCCGCCACATACAAGATTTTTAAAGCTTATATCAAGCTTCCCCTTCACTTTTGCATTATTTATAATGTTAATCGGAGCTTTTTTTGTATCAAGGTATGAAATATTTTCAAGCCTGATATTTTCTATACTTCCCCTGCATTCACCCCACGGGCACTCCTCGATTCTTTCGATATGGAAAAGATTTTCTTCAGTCTCTTCAATCCTTATATTATCATACACAACATCATAAACCTTCGCACTGCCTGCGTTATGTATGCTGATTGCAGATCGTCGGAATTTTGACTCTCTTGTTCCCCTGTTTATAACATCAATATTTTTAAATACAACATTCCTTACGTAGTCGCCCTCAAGCTCATAACCAATTTCTGTTGAATTACCGCGCTCGCCGCTCCAGATTACACAATCCTCCGAAACAATATTCTCAGCTTTACCACCCGAGAGCTTTACACATATGCCATCATCGTTATTGCATATCATTATATTTTTAAGATGTGCATCAGAGCAAGCGACAAGGTCGATACCGTCCGAATAGATTTCACCGCCATATATCTTATAGTCATTAACATCAATATTAGTGCAATGCCGCCAGTTATTATGCCACGCACCGTATCCGACAGCAGTTATTCCTTCTATATATATACCGTCACAGTATTTAAATTCCGTAACGCAACTTTTAGTGAGATTCTTTATGATACCATGACCGATAATTCTGATATTCTTCTTATTTTCTGCCCTGAGGCCTCCGTTTATCACCGTGCCTTCTCCTATATATACCGTCTGATTGTCCGAAAGCTCGATAATTCCTGTATTATAGTCCTTTTCACCTTCAAAATATAAAGTGTTTCCGTTATCCTCCGGTCGTTCAATACGTGGGCTTACCGATACAAAGAGCGGACGCTTTTTATCGCCGTTTATAACCAGACAAAGCTTATCGCCACTTTTGGCTTCAAATGTAACCGTATTATCCGAAACCGCAGGTACTTTTCCCATTGAAAGCGGCTTTAAAACAGCCGTTTTGATATCACTTTTGCAGATAACCTCTATTTTTACGGTATCATCTGACACAGCCTGAACAAAATCGCATCTGTCAGCCCGATATACTCTTTTTTCTATAGAATTAATCTTAACAGAATACATATTTTCTCCTGTACATCCCATTACAAACACTTCCCTTTTATTATCAAATTACTGTTTTCTAAAATTATATTCCTCGCTCAGTCACTTGTCAATCGATTTATTCTACTGATAATTGTACTTTTTCTATATCTTTGCATAAAAAACAGAAGCCGCAAAGTTCACCTGCCGCTTCTGCTTTTTTGTTTAATTATTCATGAAATCCGATTTCAACGTCACCTGATACTGCAAGTCCGTTTGCTTTTAATGCATCCATTGAATCTATCTTTTTACCGCCGTAGGTTAAGTTTTTAAAGCTTACCGAGTGCTTACCGGGTGCTGCCGCTTCATTAATCATATTAATCGGAACTATCTTGTCGTCAAGGTATGTAACATTTTCTATCTTAATATCCTCAATAGAGCCTTCGCACACACCCCATTCACTATAGCTGATTCTTTCCATATGTATGAGGTTTTCGTCTGTTTCTTCAACTCTGATATTATCATAGAGAATATCGTGAACCTTTGCATAGCCGGCGTTATGGATACTCATTGCCGAACGTCTGAACTTTGATGATTTCGTTCCTCTGTTTATAACATCGATATTGCGGAATGTAACATTCCTTACGTACGGTCCAACAAGTTCATAGCCGATTTCGGTGGAGTTTCCTGATTCACCGCTCCAGATTACGCAATCCTCGGCAAGTATATTTTCCGAGCCTTTATCACCATCAAGCTTTATGCATAATCCGTCATCCTCGTTCCTTATCATAATGTTTCTGAGTGTAACATTATTGCAAGATACCATATCAATACCGTCAGAATAGGTCAGACTACCGAAAATCTTGTAGTTCTCCGCAAGCACATTACTGCAGTAGTTCCACGGATTGTGCCACGCCTCGGCACCTATTACGGTGAGTCCGTTAATAGTAACATTCTCACAGTTATCCATTCCAATAAGGCTGTTCTTTGAAAGATTTTTAATCACACCATGGCCTATGATTTTGATATTCTTCTTTCCGCTTGACGCAAAACCGCCATCTATTACAACATCCTTTGCGATATACACCGTCTGATTGTCAGAAAGCTCTACAATACCCGGGCGGTATACCTTCTCATCCTCAAAATAGAGTGTGTTCCCGTCATCCTCAGGTCTTGCAATTTCGGGATTTACCGAAATAAAGAGCGGACACTTTTTATCGCCGTTTATGATAAGACAAAGCTGGTCACGCGATTTTGCGGTAAACTTAACTGTATTGCCGACAACCTCGGGCTTTATTTCCTTTGAAAACGGCTTTAAAACAGCTGATGTTATTTTACCGTCATAGTTTATTTCAAAATCAAGCTGATCATTCGATACAGTTTGCACAAAATCACAGTTAGCAGTACGATAAACAACCTCTTGTTCGCCGCCTGCCACTACAGCAAATGGTGATTCTCCCATATATTCTTTAGCAAGATTCGGGATAAATTCCTCACTTATAATGTCAATTTCCCTCTCATAGTCATACCACGTTGCACAGCCTCCTAAAGCCTTTGCAAAATCTCTTACCGGCAGATATGCACGGCTTTCCTTAAGATACGGTACAGCGCTCAATGTAACCTCTTCGCCGTCTATTGTTCCTACGTTTTTACCGATTGTGAATACGCCCTTATGGCTTCCGTTTTCCATAACAATCTGCTTTTCGGAATCAATCCAGTCTGTGGTAAAGCCAAGATGCTTTTTCATCTCACGAACAGGAACAAACATCACACCGCTGTTTTTATCCATTTCAGGCTTATCCTTATCAAAGGTAAGAAAAGCATTGTTATACTTAATCTCTATTTTCTTCTTCGGTGTATACTCATATGTACCCTCAACATATTCACTTCCGGGTGCAAGCATTACAATCTCAACCATTCTGAATATCGAATTCTGCTCCGACACTATCTTTATTTTATTTGTTGTGACAGCATCAAAACTGAATGTATGAGTATCCGAAAGCGGTGAGTTGTTGTTTATAAAGTTAATCTTTTTATATTCCGCACCGTCCCAGTACCACATTGAGAAGGATAAAAGTCTTTGTTTGCCTTCTTCTCCCTCTCCTGGGTATCCGTTTTTGATAAGCATACGGTCTAAAGTTACAAACTTTTCAAACTCAAATTCAATACTTGCACCAAGCATTCCGCTTTCTACCGCCCAGCGTGTACCTGCATTACCCGACACATTGAATTTGCCGTCAAAAAGTACGTCTATTCTCTGTCCGAAGCCTCCGATTGTTCCTGCCGAAATTGAAACATTCTCAATCGGGATATCATAAAGGAGATTTTGCGTTATATCATACTCTGCAACCTTCGCAAAGCCTACCGAAGCAGTCGCACATAATGCAATTATAGCGCAGCTGAGCAATTTAATTATCTTCATAGCATATACTCTCCTTCCTTATTTATATATTATAATATCCCTGACAGCCTTTGAGCTTACCCTCACAAAGACACGAGAACCCACACCGTCATTGAGCTTTGATACAATATAGCTTGAATCCGCCTTTTCTACAGTAACGCCGTCTTTATAATATATGTAGATATTCGGAGACGCATTGAGATAGGTGTAAATTGTACCGTTCACATCAACCGATATTGTTGTATCGGAATAGCTTGCTATATGACCATATGCACTTTCAATAAGCGGCATAACGCCCGGTCTGTCTCCACCTGTTTGCTGAAGTATTCCCGTAATATCACTTTCCGATGCAACGGCAATTATTCTGTAGGTCACAATTTTTCCGTTCTCAACACTAAACTGTATTACATCGCCCTTTTTAATCTGATCGGGTGTCATGGCACTGTATACCGCACCGCCTGCAAAGCCTGCACCAAATGTGTTGTATGCACCGTTGTACACCGCATCCTCGTCCATTATAAGCTCAAGTTCATTGCCGTTATACAAGAATGTAATATGTGTCTTCAATTCTTCTTCAACCGTATCATATATTTTTGATACCTTTTTAACTACACCTACAGCACTTGACAAGCTAAGCTGCTGTGCGCTCTTTTCCTCATTAAAATGTATAGCCTCAGGAATACCGTCTGTATTTATATTATATACCTCGGCACTTTTTGACGAATATTTTCCGTTGAATATGCCGCCGCCTCTTAATACAACATAATCCTTCTTTTCATCGCCCGTACGGTTTACAAGGGTTTTAAATATTATTGTATCGCTTGTAAGAATAAGATTTCTGCCGTTACCGTTTGCACTTAAAACATTGTTAGTGCCGTAATAACCGTTTGCGTTCTTATATCTTACAAATTCACCCGCTGTGTCCTTAAGATAAAGAGGCTCTTTCTCGGGCTCACTTTCCTGCATCTGCACCGCAGAAATCTCGCCGTTTGATAAGCGGTACCTGATAAGTCTGTCGGTGATGCCTAAAAGTGCCGAAGGCTCTGTCGCCCTTGCAATCGATTTTGCAATATCTGTTCCCGATTTTACATCATAAAATATACTGTCTGGCATATTTTCGGGAAGTGTTTCGCCGATAAAGTCCATAAGGAGCTTTACAAACTCACCACGCTTTATCATATCTTCATCGTTCAAAACATATTCGCCGTCTAAAAGTCCGATATTAAGAACGGTTTCAACGGGAATTTTATATTTTCCGTCCACATCCTCAATAGTCTTTACATCGCCGCCCTCAGATGCCGCCTCGCTCTCAATAGCCTCATAAAGCTCAACCTCGGTAAGTCTGAATCTCACCTTGGATGTTGAAAGAAGTCTGAAACGGTCACTTGTTACCACACCGTCAAAGCTGACTGGAATGGTAAAGTCCGCATTTTCAGAAACCTCTGCCGCATCCTTCCAACCCGAGGGGGTATAATACTGGATTTTAAATCCTGCTATAATATCCTTTTCTGCGGCATTTTGCATACCGCCATGAACCTTTGCATCCTTTATATTTACAGGCTCGGGAAAGGTAAACTCTGCCCACGCACCATCTGTTCCCGACACCACAAACCACTTTGTTGAACCGTTAGCCAGAGACGGAACCTCGCCGTCGTTCAGGCAATGTGGCGTTGATGTTGCGTCACCACCCATAACGGATGCCGAAATCTTTGCTTTTGATGCAATGTTATCACCCTTTTTGTATATAGGCTTTGCAAACACCGGCACAGCCGATACTGCAATTGTCGCCGCCATACAAATGGCTGTTATTCTTTTAATCATAGTTCTCTCCTTTCCGAACAGTTATATAAGATCTAAAAGTCTTGCTATCATTACTGCCGCTTCTGCTCTTGTAGCGTTGTTCTTTGCTTTGAAGGTATTGTCTTCATATCCGCTTATAAGACCCGATGCCTTCATTATCTTGACAAAGGTAAGAGCATAATCCGATATATCAGCCTCATCAGAAAACTTCTCATCGGTTGGGCTTTTCAGCTCTGCACCCTTTAACGTTGCCGCTCTTGCAAGAATAACTGCAATCTGCTCTCTTGTGATATATTCGCCCATACCGAAAGTATTTTGAGTCTTTCCGCTTACTATACCCTTATTGACAGCCGAAAGAAGATACGGATAAGCCCAGTTATCTTTTTCTATATCCTCAAAATCGAGCTCTCCCTCACCCTCTTCAAAATCAAGGGCACACATTACCATCTTTACAAACTCTTCTCTTTTTACAAAGTCAGACGGGCAGAATTCTCCTTCTGCCTTACCGCTCACAATTTCCTCGCGGTATAGTCTTTCGATTGCTTTTTCCGCCCATGAGAAACCTGCAAGGTCAGAAAATTCATTATTTATATCAAAGCTTTCCTCTTCCTTTTCAAAAGCTGTCGGTGCGGTGTAAACATAGCCGGAGCTTGTGCCCGAAGGCTTTGATGAGCCGCCGCCTCCACCGCCTCCGACTCCGCCCGAGCCTCCACCGGAGCCTTTGTTGTTTTCCTTCTTCACTTCGTCATATGCTTCATCCAGAAGAGTGGGAATATCGCCGTAATCCGAAACCTTCTTTTCCTTTAATCTTTCAAGCACATCATCATAAATACCCTTTTCAATATATGATGTGTCAACCTCTGCAACGTCCTTATATCTTTCAAACACTTCAGGCAGGGACAGAGCATATGTATTTTCATAAACATAAAGTGCCTGCAAATACGGCAGAATATTCATTAAATCCTCACCGTTTCTGAAATCGCCGTCAACTTCACGGATTGATACTATTTCATCACTGATTTTTTGTTTTGCTTCTTCGGACAGGAGTGAAAAATCCTCTGAAAAACCGCTGTTTTGGCTATCTGCAAGCTTGATTGCCTTTTCTATATCGGCTGCTGTTTCTGCACCGTTTATGTATGCAAGAAGCTCGCCTGCTTTCATATTTTCATAAAGCTTTTCAATAAGCGTTTCTTTTTCGTATGATGAGTCCTTTAAAAGCTCGTCTATAAGAGTATCTCTTACACTCTTGCTCATTTCTTTATAATACGAAATATCCTTACCATACAGTGCAAAATCATCCACCATATTAATAAGGATAGAATCAATTTTTTCCTTGTCCTTATCAACTGTAATCAGATTATATAAAGCATCAATATTGGATATTATGAATGTAACCGAATACTCATTCCAAATCATTCCATCCACAAGTATTTCGGCTTTTAACGTGTGTTCCCCAACCTTGTCAACCAAAGCCGTAAAGCTGTATTTATCATCCTCTGCATTCTCATACTCTATCTCATCAGAATCGATATACAGCTTAACCTCACAGTCCTTTGAGTTCTCCGCATAAAATATATCGCTAACAGCACCCGGGGCATAAACTGTCCCCTGCTGAGTTTTTTCAAAATTCATTTTTCTTTCAGGGCTTTCAAGCTGAATTTCCATAATTCTGAAACGCTTTGTGGTATTTGTTAAAAATCTGAACTGATTTCCTCTTACCGGGTTAAATGTAACCTCAATCATACGCTCTGAATTTTCCGAAAATTCACTGCCCTCTATTGTTCTCCATTCATTGTTTGCAAACACCTGAAAACAACCACTGTCTATTATATCCTGATCCTGGCTGCCAAAAGAATATATTACAGCCTTTGCAACTGTTTGATTCTTTTTAAGTATAAACTCTGCCCAGTCCTCACCGCTCGGACTCTGGACAAACCATTTTGTATCTCTGTTTCCGTCAACGCTCTCACGCTTTCCGTCTGCAAGGGATGCAGGAAACGGACAATCGCCCTGATTTATCGATACATCAGAGCCAAAGAGAACGTTTTTAGTTATATCGTAGTCATATCCGTCCGGCACAACGTCACCACCCGGTGTCGGAGTAGGTGTTGGTGTCACATCAGGTGTCGGAGTAGGTGCAGGCACTTCGTCGCTTCTTTCCAATGACACCTCACATATTCTGAATCTCGGGATATTTACAACCACTCTGAATTTACTGCTCTTTATAACGGGAAATTCCTGTCTTCTTACCTTTTGATTGTTTGCCGTAACCTCACTGCCTTCAACCTTCACAAAATCATAGCCGTTCCAGTATTCAAGATGGAAGTCTGAAAGTATGTCGGTGCCGTTTTGGTCACCCGATGTTATCTCGATTGCATCTACGCATTGCTCATCCGGGAGATTAAATGTTGCTGTAGTCGGCACATCGCCCGTATTACAGAACCACACATCGCCTTTTGATTCCCATCCGCTCGCAGATGTACTGATTCCGTCAATAAGACATGACCTGTGCCAGCTCATCTGTCCCATATTCCATCTGGACAGAACCACATTCTCTTTAGAAGGATTCAACCCAAAAAGGACGTTCTTCGTAACGTCATAGTCATATTCTCCTTCTGCTTTTACAGGTAGTGTAAAAAGCTGTGTAGTCATTGTCATTGATAATATAAGCGCAAGTGCTTTTTTTAACATAAATCTCCATCCTTTCGTAAATTATAATTTGCAGGGGATTTGGGGTGGGGACAGGCACGCTTTGGTTTCATCCTGCGGACAAAACGTCGCATACCAGTCCCCGATATCCCCCACAAATTATAATTTATTCAACCGTTACCTTATAAGTATTCTCTACTTCCCATACCTCGCCTTTTGATACTGCGAATACATTGTTATTTTCACGCAGTGAGCGGAAGTAAACCTTGTTATCGTTTGTTTCTCTTGTGTACATAAAGAACTGAATGTCGCTGTCGGCAAAGCCCTGAACAGGCTTTGTTGTAACCTCAACCTTTGCACCCAGCGCACCGCCTGATGCAGTTACTGAAAGTGCGTTTGTATAGCCGACATTGAACTTAACACCACCAAAATATCTTGGTCTGTAGTAGCTTGTTGAGCCAGCTGTTATTGTGTCGTTAATCTGAACACCGTTTTCGTCTCTGTGATTTACCGGAAGCATAGCCATATAAACCTCGGATACACTTGAATCATTCAGCCATTTTGCTGTCTGGTTAAGCTTGATTCCGTCCTTTGTGATTGTGTAAATCTTCTCGTGGTCAATTAATTTTAAATCAGGTGTACCACTCGCATTTACTGTAGCATTCTGTGCAAACACAATGCTTGAACCCTTGTAGAAGCCGTTTTCTGAAAGTGAAACCTCTTTTGAATCAACAGTCATTGTAACGCTGTCAATAATCTCATCGCCGTGGAAGCCACCGACAAAGTCAGCACCGTCACCTGATGTCTCTTTAATTGCCATTTCATATTCTCCGTTAGATGTAATGTTTACATCATTTACAGGAGTAAACGCAAAATCGTCGAGTCTTTCATAAAGCTTTGTGCCCTTAATTCTGTAAAGGTCTGCGTTTGCAGCTTCCGATACCTCGTGGCAGAACCAGTATCCGATGTACTCTGCATCTGTTGATGCATCATTCTTTACATATGCTGTAAAGCCTTCCTCGTTAACTTCTACTACTACCTCATCCTGATTATAATTTACAATCTTCTTTGCAAGAGGCTTAACTGTGTTCATTGCCCAGAGATATACCGAAGGATTATCTCCGTCAGCTACCATTATGCTGTTTTCAGTGCCGAATGTTACATCTTCAATCTTAACACCGTTTAATACGCCGTCCTTCTCTGTTGTGAAGATAAGCTTTGCATCATCAGTTGCTACGCCTGCATTGTCAGTAATCACTCCGTAGAAAATGATATTACCTTCAGCCTTCACAAATGACTTGTTTGTAACACTAATCTCGGGAATTGTCTTAAGGCTCAAAAGTCTTATTCCGTCTGCCTCTACATTAAACCATGTGTTGTATGGTAGGCTCGGCATATCAACAACAATTGTTGTACCGTCAGTTGTTGTAAAGCTTGTATTCTTACCATTCACCTTAACAACATCGGGTGTTGAAAGAAGCTTAAGTGTAAGCTTGTCGGCACTATTTGCAACATCTGTCTGCATATCAGAAACCTTTACTCCGTCAAGATTTGCAGAAACTATTGTAAATGTCTCCTCTGCAGCCTCTAAGCCATTGTTATATGCCGCAATTTCCTTTATTCTGAGTGCACCTATTGCCGCTTCCTGTGAATTAACATAAACTCTTAAGAATTTTGCTGTTACAGAGCCGATTGTTACGGTCATAACGTCCTTAAGCTCTGTGCTTCCACTTCTTGAATATTCAACATTCTTAATATCTGCCTCTGTCCACTTTACTCCGTCCTCGGAATATGCAATCTTTGTTCTGTATGTGTCAGTCACCTCAGCTCTTGAAGAATTACCTGACCAGATTTTAACAGTGTCAATTGTCTTGCCGTTCAAATTCATCTGTGCATAAGGTGCACCGTCTGAATTATAGACATACCACTTGCCTATGTTGTTGGGATTATTTGAAATACCGTCTGTAAGAACAAAGCCCGGCATATCAACTGCATTTCCCCAGTCCTGACTGCCTGCTTCAACAACTGTTGTTGCTACAGTACCGAACAGCTTATTGGCATCTGCATAGTAAACCTCAGTTTCAAGAAGTGTAAAGTCTGTGTCAAGGATTTCAAGCTTGATATTCTTTGCAATAACAGGCTCAATTTCAAGATATGTAATCTGACGTGCCTTTAATGTAAGGTTGTTTGTTTCCTGCGTAACGGTGTTGATGTTTGCAACCTTAGCCGCTGTCCAGTCAGTTGATACACCGTCGTTATAATATACCTTTACATTTTCTGCGTTAATACCCTGTGCAAATGCACCTGCCGCACCCGAGCCTGAGTAGAGTGCAATGTGTGATACATTCTCTTTCTCTGCAAGCGGAAGAACAACATATGCAGGCGCAATTGCGGTATTTGTATTATCATATCCGTCCACATCGGCAATGAAAAGCTCAATCTATCTTATACGCATTACCTTCGGGCTTTCTGTTACAACTCTGAACCTATTGCTCTTTACTACAGTAAATTTCTTGTATGCGTTAATATCTTCATTACCGGTAACCTCACTGTCTGCAATCTTTACAAACTCAGTTCCGTTCCAGTATTCAACATAGAAAGATTCAAGTCTCTCACTGCCGCCGTAGTTATAGCTGTTTGCTATTCTTACCGCATCAACATAATACTCCTTACTGAGTATGAATTCCACATATTTTTTCTCTTCAGTTGCGTCAACATACCATTTTGTACTGGCATTTCCTTGCGCACTAGTGCTGTAACCGTCAACAAGTGCCGCTCTTGCCTCTTTTGTTGATGCGTGCGAAAGCGTAATGTTTGCGATATCCATGCCGAACAACGCATTCTGTGACACATCATAGTCATAGCCAAGACCTACCGTCCAGCCTGCAGCTCCGTTTGCCTTTGAACCGTCTGTTAAAACAGCCGCATCCACAGCAGGAGATGCATCCGAAACAGCAACGCCGCCGATAAGGTTTACCTCTTCCGGAGTTTCGATAATCTCGGGAACTGTTCCTTCAAGCCAGAGTCTTACCTCTCTTACTCTTACAGCTTTATCTGTATTTGTAACAAGTCTGAACTTATTACTTGTAACAGCCGTAAAGGTTGCACCCGATACAGCCTCTTCATTGCCCGTAACTTCACTGCCCTCTGCCTTTACAAAGCCTGAGCCGTTCCAGTATTCAATCCAATATGAGTCAAGGTACTCATGATCTCCACTCGTAACATCTTCACGATATCCGCTTGTTACCTCTACGGCATCAACAGTGTAATCCTTAGTAAGTCTGAATTCCGTATACGTTATAGTATCAGCCGCAGCAGGTGCACACCACGCAGTACCGGTACCTATACTTCCAATAGCAGATACACTGTATCCGTCCATTAATGATTTACGGTTACAGCTGTGAGCTTGGCTAACTCTTGAGTTTACGACACTTGACGCTGATGTGTCCATTCCAAACAATATGTTCTTTGACGTATCATAATCATACGTCGTCTCCGCTGAAACTGCGAATGTTAATCCCTGCGACAACATTGCCACAGAAAGTGCTGCTCCAAGCAGCTTTTTAAAACCTTTTTTCATTTTACCTCGTCCTTTCCTTTTTTATAATTTATTTTCATTTAATAAATGACACTTGATTTGTTCCCGAAACGGTAAAGCCGTTGTTTTTTGCTTCGGTAAGATTTGTGATTGTTTTTCCTCCGATTGTGAGCCCCTTGAAGGTGACCGCAAGACCTTTTCCTCCATAAGAGCTGTCACGCACAGTGCTTTTAGCAGAATTCCCGAGATACGCAAGATTATTTATATTAACATTGCTTACCGAGCCTGTGCATCTGCCAAACTGGTCATGGTCAAGAAGCTCTATATGCACAAGCTCTTCGTCCGTTTCCTCAACCCTTATATCCTCGTATGTTATGTCGGAAACTGCCGCTCTGCCTGCGTGATGTATGGCAATTGCCGCACGCCTGAAGGAGTAGTCTGTGATTTCACGGTGGATTACATCTATATTCTTATATGTAACATTTCTTACATAATCGCCATTTAATTCATAGCCTATTTCAAGTGAATTCCCGTGCTTACCGCTCCATATTGTGGAATTTTCAACGGTAATATTCTCCGAACCCTTATGGCTGTGACCATCTTGAAGCTTTATACAGATGCTGTCATCGTTATTTTTTATAAACACATTGTCAATTCCGACATTCACACAATTAACAAGGTCGATACCATCCGAATACATTTGGGCACCGATTAGCTTGTAACCATTTATTTGTATATTTTCTGAATCGGTAAATACCGTACCCCAGTCACCACAATTCATAGCGGTGATACCCGAAAGGTAAACATTTTTTGATTTTGAAACACCAATACATTGGTCGAAGGTATCGGCAATTAACGTTCCGTTGCCGCAAATTTTTACGCCATCGGCATTCCCGACTGTTATTTTACCACGCACCACAGCATTTTCTTCTATATAAATGTTCTGTCCGCTTCCTATTTTTAAACTTCCGACTTCATATGTACCGCCGTTTTTAAAAATTATTGTATCGCCTTCGGGCAAAGGCTGTTTTTTATCACAGAAAACAAGTAATGGTCTTGTTTCGTTTCCGTTTATTTCAACGCTGTAGTAATTGCCGGGAGTTGCCTTAAAGCTTAATGTGTTTTGATTTTGTTCAAAGGCAACATTCTTTGAAAGCGGTCTTATAACTGCTGATGAAATTTTTCCTTCATATATGATATCTACAGTTGTTTCACTATCCGATATAATATGAACAAAATCTCCTTCTTCGGCAACCTTAACTTCAACCTCTGTATTTTGTGACCTCACCTTATACGGTGACTCACTGCGGTTAAAATATGCATACGGCTTTGCACTTGACGAATAAAGATTTTCAAAACTTATTTTTTCGGTATAGGGTGAGTTTTTATCATCCCAGATATAAACTGCAAAATCGTTGCTTTCATCGTTTGCAGTAAGGGGAATTGATATTTCCTGCCCCCTCTGATATTGAACATCAAAAGGCGCAAATTTAAGAGCCGTAATTCTGCCCGAAAGCTTTTCGGTAAGAACAAAATATACTCTTCCCTTTTTTGCATTATCCTTATATCGTCCGTTATTCTTTATTGTCGCTTTAAAGGTATATTCACCGCCCGGAACAAGCTTTGCAACTGCAATGCCGTTTTTATCGGTCAGAGATTTTCCTATTGCTTCAACAAGAGGCAAGGTAGCAAAGCTTGCCGCTAAAGTATTATTATAATATATTTTGTATTCTTTGTTTCCCTCAAGTCCCTTCGGGAAGGAGATAACAGCTTTTGTACCATTTACAGTAACCTTTGTTTCTGCATCGGGTACTACTCTGAATTTACCAATATCAGGCGTTTTGGTAAATTCAAGCTCAGGCTGAATATTAAGCTCTGTGGGATATTCCTCAAAAAAGCCTTTATAAAGAGCCGGGGGCTGTTCTTCCGGTACTTTTTGAGTTTTTGAATCATATGCCCTTATTTCACTAACCTTCATTCCGTTTGTGAAAACCTTAAGCTTTTGGGCACTTATACTTCCGGTTTCTATATGCATACAACCGTTTTTGATACTTTTGTTAAGTGCTTTATAAGCTTTATACACTCCGTCTGTGCCTGCCGATATTATTGCATCAGCTTCAGCAGCGATGTCGGTATCAAAATATATATCTACAGTATCAAAGCTTTTTCCGGTCGGCAATGTAAATTCATACACGCCATTGCTAACTTCCGGATTGCTCATAAATAAAATATCATCGGTATTGTATGCTTTTATTTCGGAAAGATTGAAATTATCACAACAAAACTCAATTTTGAGATACTTGCCCTTTGTTTCATCAAAGCTGTATGATGTGAAACCGTCTGAACATATCTCTCTTTTTATGCTTACCGCCTCATATTCGGATGCCGTATCAGCTTTACTGAAAAGCCGTACATTCTTTATTCCGTCGCCTTCAAAAACAAGAGTGTTTATTGTGCTGTTCGTCTCTGCTTCAATATATGCAGGATTTATCGGCATATCATATTGCGTTTTATATTCCGAATCAAACAGCTCTATTTCCTGAATTCTGAATGCATTTTTTGTGTTGGTTGCAATTCTTATTTTGCTTGCGGAAAGCTTATTGAATGATATTTCGGAAATCTTTTTTGAGTTTCCGACTACTTCACTCCCCTCTAACTTCTTCCACGCCGTACCATCATGGTACATAAGATAATAGCTGTCTATAATTTGCAGACCGCTGTCATATCCGCTTGTAACACGAAGGGTGTCAAAGCTGTGGTTAAAGCCGAGGTCATATTCTATATAACTTGTACCGTACGGCGAAATAACAAACCATTTTGTGCTTCCGTTGCCGTCCGCACTCTCACGTTTTCCGTCTGCAAGAGCTGTCTTTAGCGGAATCTCACCGTCGGACACCTTGATTTTTGATGCAGGTATCGTATAAAGAAGATTTTCCCTGACATCATAATCAGCGGTTTCATCCTTTGCAAAGGAAAGACTCATTTCTCTTATTCTGACAGCCTCTGTTGTAGGGAAATAAAATCTGAAGCAATCAGACTCCACCGTATCAAAGGTTGACGTCAGCGTTTTTTGCAGGTTGTCTGTGACCGAATATGCATCAATCCACTCGCCGGCAAGATTTTTATACTGCACGATAAGATTTTTAACCTGACCGGAGCTGCTGTGACTCATAGCACTTGTAAACAAAAGACTGTTTACCTTCTCAGGCTTGTCAAGCTGAAGTTCAATCCAACGGTCCGCATTTCTCGCCGTATCATACCACGCATTTTCATATTGCTTTCCCTCTGCGCTGTCCCCTATACCGTCAAAAAGCATAGGTCTTGCCCATTGTGCTCCGCTATGTGAAAATTTAACGTGTGTGCCGTCTTTTTTTATATTAAGAAGAACATTTGAGAAAATCTCATAATCCCATCTGCCGCTTACCGACCACTTGGTATTTGAATTTTCATCAGACAGCCGATTGTCCGAAACTGCGGGCGATGCAGATTTAACACTGACACCTATCGGTATCTCACCACTTTCGGCAAACACGCTGCCCATAGCAGCACACAGCATAGCCGCCGAAAGAACTGCCGTTGATAATTTCTTAATCATCCTTTAACCGCTCCTATCATAACGCCGCTTACAAAATACTTCTGAAGAAGCGGATAGATACAGAGAATAGGAAGTGTTGCTATAACGATTACCGCATACTTGATTGTTTCGCTCACAGCCATCTGGTCACCCAAATCCACGCCGCTCGTCATTGCACTTTCGGAATTTATTAAAAGTATCTGACGAAGAACAAGCTGCAGCGGGAAAAGCTTATTATCGGAAAGGTATATGGAGGCGTTAAACCACGAGTTCCAGTAGCCTACTCCGTAATAAAGAATTATAACCGCAACACTTGCCTTTGCAAGAGGGATTACTATTGTGAAAAGTATTCTGATATGACCTGCACCATCAAGCTTTGCCGACTCTATCAAGCTGTCGGGAAGTGCCATAAATCCGGTACGCAGTACAATCATATTATATGTGCTTATCGCTGTGGGAATTATGAGTGCCCAGATTGTATTAAATATTCCGACACTCTTCCACACAAATGCTCCTTTTTCAAACCAGGGAAGGAGAATTGCAAAATTCTTTACCGAGAAATATGTAGGAATAAGACCGCCCGAGAAGAACATTGTGAAAATTATAAAGAATGAAATTACCTTCTGCCACAAAATATCCTTCTGCGAGAGGAAGTATGCGCCGATTGCTGTTAACAGAAAGCTTATCAACGTTCCGATAACAAGCACAAATAACGTATTTTTATAGCCCGTCAATATCATCGGATGGCTGAATGCTCTTTCATATGATATAGTATCAAACCCGAGAGGCTTTAAAAGCAATCCCGAATGTGCAATAAAATCATTGGGCTGACTGAATGATGCAAATACAACGTACAGCATCGGATAAAGGCACGCAAGCGCCAGTGCTATCATAAAAATAACATTGAATATTTCAAATGCAATTCTTGATTTTGTTTTGGTATTTACCATTTTTATACATTCCTTTCTAAATTATAATTTGTCGCTCTTCGAGCGAGAAATTATAATAGTTAGAAGTTTGGAATTAGGAGTTAGGAGTTAATGTACAAAAGCTTACGCTTTTGAAATGATTGATAAAGAAATGCTTCGCATTTCTCAATATTAAATATCTGAAAACCGCAAGGTTTTCTACCATAACTCCTAACTCCACACTCCTAACTCCTAACTAATTTAGCGACAGCTAAATTATAATTTACCATAAGCTTGTTTCGTTGTATTTCTTACTCAGCATATTCATTGACAACACAAGGGCGAAGTTTATGACGGAGTTGAAGAGTCCGACGGCACTTGCGTAGTCGTATTTGAATTCCTGGAGACCGCTTCGGTATACGTAGGATGATATAACATCGCTGGTATCGTATATCATGGGGCTGTAGAGAAGAATTATCTTTTCATAGCCGACGCTGAGCATTGAACCCATTCTTAATATAAACATTACTATTATTGTAGGCATAATACAGGGGATTGTAACGTGAATGGTCTGCTTCCAGCGTCCTGCACCGTCAATGGTTGCCGCCTCATAAAGTCCCTGATCTATACCTGCGAGCGCCGAAAGGTAGAGAATAGAGTTCCAGCCAACCTGCTGCCATATATCCGATATGACATATATCGGTGCAAAAAGCTTTCCTACCGACAACAAGCTTGTATTTATTCCCATCATCTTACCTACAGCCTCGCCGATTATTCCGTTCGGGCCCGTAAATACTTTTATCATACTGCACATTACCACAAGTGAGATAAAGTGCGGAAGATATGTAATCGTCTGTATGGTACGTGCAAACCATTTACGCGAAATCTCATTTATTAAAAGAGCTAAAATAATCGGTGCCGGGAATCCGAACAGAAGATTCATAATATTTATTGAAAGCGTATTTTTCAGCACTCTGCCGAAATATATACTTTCAAAGAAATCAACAAAATGTTCAAAGCCAACCCACTTACTTCCCATTATTCCTCTTGCAGGGCTAAAATCCTTAAAGGCGATAATTGCACCGTACATCGGTCCGTAGCAAAAATAGAGATAGAACAATAACACGGGAAGTATAAGAATATATATCGAATAATTTTTCTTAAAATCCCTTCTGATATTTTCTAATGAATATTTTCGGACAGGCTTATATTCTTTTGTTGCCGTCTGTTTCATTATTAAGTCACCCTTTCATATATGTCGCTTATTTTATCATACACATTATAACACGCCCCTTATAAAAAGTTCAATTCACAAAATGTTGGAATCTATCTACTATTTGTTAAATCCGCACCATTTAGCGACATTCTTAACATTTTGTGTATACAATACGGCATATTGTGAATTGAAATTTTCCTATTTAATATATATAATATAATTAAAGACTTTTATTCAAAAGTCAATTGCAAATTAAATATTTTTGCCCCATTCCCAAATGGGGACGGTCCTGTTTTGGTCCAAAAAACTTTTTTAGACCAAAAGACTAACAAAGTCTGTCAGGAGCCGTCCCCGAATGGTACAAAAACATTTAATTCGCAACAATATGACTTTTATTCAAAAAAGAAAGGATGAATCAAATGAAGAAGTCACGTTTATTTTGTGCGGCTCTTGCACTTTCAATTCTCTCGGGCTGTGCAGGCACAACCACAAAAACACCTGTTGTACAGGACAGTTCAAATTTTGTTCCGACTACATCGGACACCTATCCTATCGAAACAGATTATACACTTGATTACTGGGTTGCTATTCCCGGCCCCGTTGCATCGTATACGGGAAGTATGAATGATACACCGCTTCATGATATGTTAGAAGAAGCAACCGGCGTATCAATTAACTTTATACATCCTTCAGTAGGTCAGCAAAATGAGGCGTTCAACCTGATGATTGCATCCATGGATTTACCCGACCTTATCGAAAGCGGTTGGCTTACATATCCGGGCGGTGCTCAAAATGCTATTGACGAAGGAATCATTTTAAGACTTAACGACTATATCGACAAGGTTTCCCCCAACTTCAAAAAGGTTATGGAGGAACGCCCCGAGGTAAAGGCACAGTGCACAACCGATGACAGCTCCTACTTTGCTTATCCGTTCATCCTCGGCGATGACAGACTTGCAACCTATATGGGATTCATTTTAAGAAAGGATTTGCTTGACAAGGCAGGTCTTGATATTCCTAAAACAATCGAGGACTGGGACAAGGTACTTCGTTCCTTCAAGGAGCAGGGAGTTAAAATTCCGCTTTCAATGCGTCTTGGCGAAGCACATTACAGAATGGTATCTCCCTTTGCAGGCTGCTTCGGAATTATAAATGACTTCTTCCACGATGGCGAAACCGTTAAATACGGTCCGTATATGCCTGAGTTCAAGGAATATATCACACAGCTAAACACTTGGTACAAGGACGGCATCCTTGATAACAACTTCAGCAACATTGAATCGGCAGCTTATAATTCAGGTATGATAAACGGCGATATCGGTGCAACATTCTGTACCTGCGGCGGTGAGTTCGGTAAGTGGCTCCCCGCAATAGAGAATTCAGAGGTTGACTTAATCCCCATTCCCTACCCTGCAGCTACTGCAGATGCACGTCCGATGACAGGTCAGAAGAATCAGCCGCTTCTTAACGTATGTACGGCTATTTCAACACAGTGCGAGAACCCCGAGGTTGCAGTTCGTTTCCTTGATTTCGGATATTCCGAGGCAGGTCATATGCTTTACAACTTCGGTAAGGAAGGCGTTTCATATAATATGGTAGACGGCGAGCCGATTTATACTCCCGAGATTGTAGATTTAGAGAAAAACGGCGGTATCGCAATCAATCAGGCGATGAGTAAGTATTTAAGAGCATACAGCGACGGCCCGTTTGTTCAGGATGTGCGTTACTCAAATCAGTATATGACAAATCCGATTCAGCGTGAAGCCTTAACACTTTGGTCAGATACCGATGCAACCGTATATTCTATGCCTTACCTTTCAATGACAGAAGAGGAAAGTGAAGAGTACGGCAAAATCATGCAGGACATTGCAACCTATGAGATGGAAATGGTTCACAAGTTCATTGCAGGCGTTGAGCCGTTGGAAAACTTTGATACATACTTTGAGACCCTCAAAAAGATGGGAATTGAGGATGCAATTAAAATCAAACAACAGGCTTACGACAGATTTACAAGCAAAAACTAAGTCGGTTTAAAAAGGCTGATGGTGTATATTATTTTCACACAATACACCATCAGCCTTTAGTTTTTATTGACCGTACATATTATTTATGGTACAATGTAAAAGTACCTGTTATGGTAAATAAGGAGCAACATTTATGAAAAAATCATATTTTTGCCTTTTTGCAGTACTCGGCACTATGCTTTTTGCCTCCTGTGCGCAAAAAGGCGATAGTGAACAATCCCAAAATGAACATCTGGTATTCCTTTTTCAGCACATATCGGATTCTTCCAGTATAGCAGATGAAATCAGAGAAAAGACCGGGATTGACGTTAAATTTATAAATTATAATAACAGCAACTATTATCCGGAGCTTTTATCGAGACTTGCATCATCAAACCTGCCTGACATTATAGCCTACCCCTGGAATGACTATCCGGGAGGTCCGGAGAAGGCAATTTCCGACGGAATAATTATTCCGCTAAACGATGTAATTGATTCATACTCACCTAACCTGAAAAGGTATATCGGCGAGCATCCGGACATAAAAAAGGATATAACATCCGATAACGGAAACTACTATGCATACCCCTTCATCCGAGAAGAGGATGCCATGAAGATTTACGAAGGACCTTTTTTCCGAAAGGACTGGCTTGATGCACTTTCCCTTCCCGTACCCGAAACAATTTCGGAATGGGAAGAAGCTCTCACACTTTTCAAGGATAAGCTTGGCGCATCTCATCCTCTGGCAAATATTATAACGCCGTTTGCTTCAAGTCCGCTTGCAGGTGCATTCGGTATAGGCAATTCATTCTATGTAGATAACGGCAGTGTTCATTTTGGCCCCTACGAACAGCAGTATCTTGAGTATCTTACCCTTTTAAACAGATGGTATACAAACGGACTGTTAGGAAAAACTCCTTCATTCTCCGGCGATTCTGACACAAGATACAAAATATGTTCCGGAAAAAGCGGTGCCTTTGCTCTGCCTATCGGAAGCGGTATGGGGCAGATATACGCTTATTGTGCCGAAAATGGTATTGATATCGAGCTTACAGCCGTCCCATACCCTGTTTTAAACAAAGGCGAAGTAAACCGTTTCGGATATTACGACAACGACTACTGCCAGTACGCCATTACAAAAAACTGTAAAAACATTGAGCTTGCCGCACGCCTTCTTGATTACGGCTACAGCGACAAAGGAATGCTTACATACAATTTCGGAACGGAAGGCGAAAGCTATCAGTTAAAGGCTAACGAACCTGTGTATACCGATTTGATTATTCAGGGAAATCAGGTTGCAGACACTGTTACTTTAAGAAAATATATACTCGGACACTTAAGCGGTCCGTTTATACAGATGCGTGGATATCTTGACCAGTACTTTACCCACACCGCACAGAAGGAAGCATTTGAGCTTTGGAGCTCTCAGCCCTTTGAAAGCACAGTAATTCCCCCAATTACATTTATCGATTCGGAACAGTTTGAGGTTTCTGTTTTCTCAACCACAATAAATGAGTATGTTGATGATATGTTTTTAAAATTTGTACTCGGAGTTGAACCGCTTGAAAACTTCGATTTGTACTTAAAAGAGCTTGAAGCACGCGGAATAAAAAGATATCTTGAAATCTACAATAACGCTTATAAGCGATATACAATGCGAGGTGAACGACAGTGAAACTCAAGGAAATACTAAAAAGTGATATTTTCAGAAAAAGTATTGTAAAAACATGGCTTGTTTCATATGTTGCCACGTTGCTGATACCGATTGTGTTTCTCTCCTCCTTCTATTTTCTTTCAAACAACATAACCGAAAAG
This sequence comes from Clostridia bacterium, assembly GCA_045647245.1. Taxonomy (GTDB): domain Bacteria; phylum Bacillota; class Clostridia; order UBA1381; family UBA1381; genus HGM11525. The sequence goes on along the minus strand of JAZRMB010000025.1, from coordinate 47,619 downwards.
AATATAGATTACCAGAACGAGTTGATGATAAGCTCGGTAACGCAAAATATAAATACAATTTTAAACGATAATACAAGCTATATAAATTTCGTTTCACACTCTCCCTCATTCCTAAGCTGTCTTAATCTTTCATCCTACAGCTCGGGAAGTGAGTATTATACCTTTTTATCCCTCTCAAAGGAGATATCAAAGTATAATCAGAACATAGCCGCGAAGAATGACTTTTATATCTACTTCAACAATCTTGATATAATAGTTTCAAACACCGGTGTATATCAACCTAAAAACTATTTTGATACATTCAACATCGACATCGGCTCCGAATACAGCGACTGGTTTAACAGTATAAGCACCGGACGTGACAATTTCGTGCGACTTACCGGCAGTGAAGGAAAATCTCTGCTTCTTTCCATATACCGATTCCCGTCAGGACCTGCACAGTCGACCGCAACACTTATTACAAACATCAACGAAAATGCGATAGCATTGAATATCCAGGATAAAATTGATTTTAAATATGCGGTGCTTGACCAGAACGAAAGGATTGCAATGTCCTCATTTAACATAGACAACAAGCTTTTGGAAACATTAAAGCTTGCAGGTAACGAGGATTCAATTAAGCTTAAGGATAAGAGATTTGATGTGAACACAAAATACCTTGACAACAACTATAAGCTTGTATGTCTTTTCGAGCACAGCAGATATTCAAAAAATATAAATACGCTCAATATGACCTGCGTAGCGGTCATTATCCTGACGGCACTTTTAGGGATAATCGTCATATCAAGGTATATAAAAATTCAATATTCACCGATTGAAAATATACTCGACACACTTCGAGATACCGTCAGCAGTGATAATCTTGCGAATGAATATGATGTAGTTAAATATTCAATCGAAAAGATGCAGTCGGAAAACAGAAATGCCACATCAAAGCTTGAACAGCAAAACCGCATAATCACAAATGAGTTTTTAACCAAGCTTTTAACAAGCAGTACCCTTTCCGATAAGGTCATAGAAAACAACCTTAAAATTCATAATATAGACTTCGGTGGAAACGGTTTTTTTGTAATAAACTGTGTTGTGGACTCATACGATTCACTCTTTGACGATATGCCCCCTGATACGGATGAGGCTAAAAAGCTCGATACAATACTCTTTGCAGTAAAAAATGTATGCGAAGAATACGCAAAAGAGGTACTGCACATTGAAATTCACACTGTAAACTTTGACAGCGGAATATGCTTTATTATATCCTTCCCTGCCGAAAACAGCGAAGAAAAATACAAAAACACAATTGAGCTTTGTGAATTCTTATGTGATTTCTTTGAACAAAAGCTTACAGTATTTTTAAAGCTTGCAGTAAGCAACTCTGTTGTCGGAGCAAATAATCTGTCTCTCGCATATATTCAGACAAAAAGTGCTCTTTCCTGCAATGAGCACCAAAACGCTCCTTGCATTGTCACATACAGCGATGCAAAGCAGAAGGAAAAGGGACTTTTGGCAGAATATCAGTACACAGCCGAAATTGAGCAGCGGCTTATAAATTTTGTTGAAATAGGCAATCTTGATGCCGCTATATCAATTATTTCGGAATTGTTTCCGCCATCTTCAGAAAGTGACGTTACATTCCTCCAACTGACCAAAACAAAAGCCTGCAATATAATGAGCACTATTGGCAGTCTGCTTGATAAGAAAAACATCACAGATATACTTCCTGCATCCATAGATGATATTCTGCGCCGCATAATAAATCAGGAGGATATGGAAGAAATCATATCTTATTATAACCGATATTCTGAAACTTGTTACCGAAAGCTTTGCAAGCAGTAAGGCAAACAAGATTTCAGATTCAATACTTGATTGTATAGAAGAAAACTATTCCGACATAAACCTCGGAGTATCGTCAATTGCCGATATGCTCGGCATGAGCCGCTCATATGTTTCTACTAAATTCAAGGAGCAGTTCGGAATCGGCATAAACGAATATATAAACAAGTACCGTATCAAAAAGGCAAAGGAGCTTTTAAATACTGCTGACCATAACTTAAATACCATTTCAAGAATGGTAGGCTACAGCGACAGCAGAACATTTATAAGAATATTTAAAAAGTACGAGGATATCCCCCCGGGGAAATACCGAAGCTCGCTGTAATAGAATGACAGTAGCGACACTCAATATGCGCTACTGTCATTTTTCGATATATTCTTACAAAATATATGATATATTGCACAACATAAATTCCTGTTATATGTCATTTTTGTAGAATATACCTATTGAAGTATTGACAAATTCTACCGCAGATGATATAATTTGTATATTGTATATGTGAAGAAAATACGTGCAATTTTAAGTATTGCAGTTTATTCATCGGTGTCAATTCAACAAAATACTTAACCGGAGAAATGTGAGATGGAAGAATATACCGAGAAAACACTCTGCCGATTATCGGACGAGGAAGTAGTTGAGCTTGCAAAGCATGGAAACGAAACGGCGCTTAATCATCTTATGGCAAGATACAGAAATCTTGTCTATAAGACGGCAGGCAACTATTTTGTAAACGGCGGAGAAACGGATGATATTGTTCAAGAGGGAATGATCGGTCTTTACAAAGCCATACAGGGCTATGACAAAAAGGCTGAAAGCAGCTTCGGTGCATTTGCGGCAACCTGTGTTAAAAGACAGATTATTTCTGCCGTAAAAGCCTCCACAAGAAAAAAGCATCTTCCGCTTAATTCTTATGTATCCCTTTCTGACAAGGAAACCGAGCAATCACCGCTTGCCCCCGAAGTAGAAGAGCCTCTCTCTGTTATTCTTGACAAGGAATACCGCCACAGCATCTCTTTAAAAATCAATCGCGTATTGAGTAAGTTTGAACTAAGGGTGCTTTTTTGTTACCTTGACGGTATGTCTTATAACGAAATTGCCGCAATAGTGGGAAAGGATCCGAAGTCAATCGATAATGCTCTTTATCGCATTAAGAAAAAGCTGTTATTTTTACTTTGCAAAAACAATGATTAAATCCGTCTGTATAAGAAGTCGGTGATACGATATGGGTGCAAATCCCATCGGGCGGAAAAGAAATATAAAAAAAATCAAAGTGAGGGAATTTATTATGTACGAAGACAAGACACTTGTATGTAAAGATTGCGGAGCTGAGTTCGTCTTTACAGCAGGAGAACAGGAATTTTATGCAGAGAAAGGCTTCCAGAACGAGCCTACACGTTGTCGCGAATGCCGTCAGGCGAGAAAGAATTCGCAGAGACAAAGAGAATTTTATGAAATAGTTTGCGCTGATTGCGGCAAGGTTGACAAAGTGCCCTTTATGCCGAAGAACGACAAACCGGTATACTGCAGTGAGTGCTTTGAAAAACACAAATAATTCCCTGCACTGAATCGCACCGGGAAGGTTTTGAATCCTATTATTATTAATAAAGTATCACCGCAATACATAAAAATGTATACAAAAGAACGCTTTCGCGTTCTTTTTTTATAAATCCAAATCCGCTTTAAAGTTCTTTTTTATGGAAGCTGTGTAATATACCACGTTAAATAAAAAGGTTCTTTGCAATTTGGTCAGATGCATTATCTTGCTAATATTTCTAAACATATTTCGATTTTTTCAAGCTCTATTTGTTGGACACCCCAACATATATTATAGAGCCAAAATATAAACATCGAAAAAGAGGTAGCATAGATATCTCTACACTACCTCAAAATTCCTTTTCAGGCTTTTTCACCCCAACTCTTGATAAAGAGTCAATAAAACGGCGGAAATTCCGCCGTTTTATTCATTTCATATAAAACTACGATTAGTTGTATATACGCTTTGCAACTATCAATTCTGCAACCTTATCTATTGCTTCTTCTTTAGAAAGCACGCTAAAATCTATAGTAGCAAGTGTATTCTTAATTCCATCAAGTTCGCCTGCATTTGTAGTAAGATCTGTTACATAAGCGATTGCAAGTCTGATAATCTCATTTTTGTCAGCTGTCGGAAGTGACATACTTTCTATTGCCTTATTAAGACCAGAAGCAGCCCCCTCTACAGCACCTGCAATAAATGCATCATATGCATCCTTTGCCGGTATATCCCCTGCATCAAAAGCTTTTGTGTACTCCTGAACAGCAATCTCAAGTGCACTGTCAATAGTATTAACCATCGCACGGAAGAACTCTATATACTTAATCTTTGAGTTTGCATCCACAGTAGCAATTGCAAATTCAAGTGGAGCCTTTGAGTTATCTACAACATATCTTGCCACATCATCATAAATAGCAGCAACGGCTTTACTTTCGTCTACAATATCATCATCAGCAGAAAGCGTACCCTTGTCATTAAGCTTGTTAAGGTCGTTTGCAACGATTATGCTGAGCATATCCTTTGTCCACCACTTGTTAGTAGCTTTATCATAAGCTTTTCCGCTCTTAAGTCCGTCGTTATCTGCTGCAATCTTTTCAGCAACTACAGTTGCTCCTGTCTTACCCTTCATTGCCTGATAAGCCTGAAGTGCTTCTACAACACGGTCACGGTAAACAACTTCTGTATAGATTGTAACTGCTGCAGTTATTGTCTCTGTAGTTATATCAAAAACCTGAGATTTGCTCTTATCAGTATACCACACGTACGGAGTATCAACATCTTCGTCTCCGCCACGAACAGGAGCCTTTGATATCTTTCCACCCTCTTTAACATTTTCTGTTGAAAGAACATTATCATTCATATCCATAAATGTTACTTTATAGGTAGGAATTACAGGACCGCTGTGTCCACCCGAAATTGAACCACCCGTTGATGGTGTCGGAGTAGGAGTCGGTGTGGGTGTCGGAACATCTGTCTCATCAGGAACTACAATCTCATAAATCTTCTGACCTACTGTCTTATCCTCGCCCTCAATTGCATTATCTGTTACAGTAACAGTAACTGTATACTTATCACCCGGCTTAGCATCGGGGAATACAAACTTGAAGTTTGCGTCTCTTACCTGCTCTGCTGTAAATTCAGTACCTGCAAGCTCCGCTGGCGTTACAGTCTTTTCTTCACCTGCAATCGTATAAACAATCTGCATATTAGCTTCAGGCTCAACAGCTACAGCAACATTAAGTTCATCAGATGTATTCTTCGGCTTTGCAATAATTGAAGCCTCAGCACCTTCACCATCCTTATATGAAACTATTGCTTCATCTGAAAGGATTACAGAAGTGGGATAGAACTTATCTGCATTTGCAAGAAGTGATGCAACCTCAGCTCTCTTAATGTTTACCTTAGGCTGAATCTTTGCAAGCGATTCTTCCTCGCCTGTATAACCAACAACTACACCAAGCTCAGCAAGTGACATAATTGCCTCATGTGCCCAAGGGCTGATATCAGCCTCATCAGAGAAATGAGTCTCATTCACATACTTATCAATCTTGAATGCACGGTAAACAATTGAAGATGCTTCTTCTCTTGTAATAAATCTGTTCGGACCAACCGTACCGTCTCCATAACCTGACATATAGCCGGTTCCTACCGCTTTGCTGATGTAGTTATAGAACCAGTCATCAACAGAAACGTCAGTAAAGCTCTGTGTCATATCAGCAGACGGATTAAGCATAAAGTAAAGAATTGTAACAAACTCTGCTCTTGTGATGTTCTGATCAGGCTTGTAAACCTCCAATCCTTCATTTTCTGCCGCCGGATAACCGTGTATATATCCCTCATTTGTCATAAAAGTAACCCACGGATATGCCCAGTGATTTTCCCCTACATCGGCATAGCTGTCAACCTTTGCCACTTCAGGTGTTTCTGCGAATGCTGTCATTGTGCTCATTAACATAGACGCTACAAGTGTAAGCGCCGCAAACAGTGAAATCTTTGATTTTTTCATGCTGTTTTACCTCCTATTTATTCTAATATAAAAACACTAAACTACTTATTCCAATTATATCACACACATACCATCTTGTCAAGCAAATTTAAAGATGACATCTATTAATTTTTCCACATTTTTCGTGCTATCAATATGTGTATTTAACACAAAAAGCTATACATTATTCTTTATTTGCTATTGACACAACCATAAAAAAAATGTATCATATTTATATAGTTTACCTGCGAAGTAGCGGCGAAAAGGACAAAAGCTCATCTGTGGTACAACAAAAGTAGTGTGCCATTGTTACAACTTTTTCCATATCAGGAGTTGTTACGCCGTTTTCATAATTTGAAACGGTCATTTCACTCACGCCGAGTTTCTCGGCAAGCATTGCCCTGCTTACTCCCAATTTTTGCCGATAATACTTAATCGCATCACCTATATTACGATACATACTGTAATTCCCCCAATTATTATAATGTGCTGTTATTATAACACATTATATGCTAATTTGCAATTATGTTTAATAATAAATACGAAAGGAAATTTACCAATGATTGATATTATTAAAAACGGAACCATGCAACTCGGAATTGACTGCGACAGCGAAAAAATCGTGCAACTATGCACATATTCCGATATGCTGAAGGAATGGAACGAAAAAATGAACCTTACCGCAATATGCGATGATGAGGGAATAGCAACCAAGCATTTTTTAGACAGTATGACTGCACTTTTAACAGATAAGGTTTCAGGAAAGGTTATAGATGTCGGATGCGGTGCGGGCTTTCCCGGGCTTGTTCTTAAAATAATGAACCCTGAAATCGAACTAACCCTTCTTGACTCACTTGCAAAGAGGCTTACCTTCTTAAATACAGTCAAAGACGCGCTTGGTCTTTCAGGTGTTACAACGGTTCATCAGCGTGCTGAAGATGGTGCACGTATGATGCGTGAATCATTTGACACCGTAGTGTCACGTGCCGTTGCAAATATGACGGTGCTTTCAGAGTTATGTCTTCCCTTTTTAAAGGTAGGCGGATACTTCCTCGCACTAAAAGGGCCACTTGCCGACGAGGAGCTTTCCGCCGCAAAAAAAGCGATTGAAATACTCGGAGGTAAGGTTGAAGGCGTATTTTCTGCCGAAATTCCCTTCACAGACCTCAACCATAAGATAATTATTGTAAAAAAAGTAAGACAAACTCCGATGCAATATCCGAGAAAACCGGGAATTGCGGCAAAATCCCCTATCGGAGGATGTTATAATTTGAAGAAACGTGTAAAATAACGATTTTTATGTCGAAAACTGTCGTACAAAAATGCTTTCTTTTTTGGAATACTGTGTTATAATGGATTTGTAAGGCGGAGGAATTAGGACTTTATACATACCGTAGCTCCCAATTTTGCGGTGTGTGACCCCCGACCTCTTTCAGCCGCCTTACACCTTCCACCTTACCGGGTGTCTACACAAGAAAAAGAGGTGTTTTCTGTGCAACTGATGTTTAAGAAAAAAACTGACGGGCTAACAAGGGTTTACAGCCTGCCGCTGTACGCAATCCGCCCCAACCCGAATCAGCCAAGAAAATATTTTGATACCATAAGCCTTGAAGAGCTTTCACGGTCAATCGAGGAATTCGGTGTTATTCAGCCGATAACCGTAAGAAAGGTCTTTGACGGGTTTGAAATTGTAGCGGGCGAGCGAAGATATCGAGCTGCAGAAATTGCAGGGCTTGATACCATTCCTGCCATAATTATCAACGCAGACGAAGAAAAATCAGCTCTCATTGCACTTTTAGAAAATCTGCAACGTGAGGATTTATGCTTTTTCGAGGTTGCCGAATGTTATCGCAATCTCATTCAGGATATGGGCTTTACGCAAGAGGAATTAGCGCAAAAGCTTGGTAAATCACAATCAACCGTCGCTAATAAGATACGACTTTTAAGACTTTCTCCGAGAGTAAAGAGGCTGATTCGTGAATATTCCCTTACCGAGCGTCATGCAAGAGCTCTTTTGCATCTTTCAGACGAAGAGCAACAGCTTAAAGCCGCAAAAGAAATCTGCGTAAAAAGACTCAATGTGGTACAAAGCGAGGACCTTATTCACTCAATGCTCAAAGCCGAGCATAAAAAAGCCCACAGAAGCATAAAGGTCACAAGCCGGAGTGATTTCCGTATGTTTACAAACACCGTCAAACGTGCCATTGAGTTGATAAAGGAGTCAGGTGCACCCTGCGACATGGAAAAGCACGAATACGATTGGGGTATAGAATATAAAATAACCGTCAAAACCGCTGAGTAACAAAACTTGATTACCTAAATAAAAAAACTGCTTTATCCGACTGTATCTTATTCGATACCTTCACATAAAGCAGTTTTATTTTTTATAATTTCTTTATTTTTAATAATCTTTTGGCTTGTTTGAAAAGGTGACAAAAAATGTACGCCCCCACTGTCACGCATCAGTATAACATCCGCTGCCAAGTGTGATTTCGCCTGATGATAGTACCTCTTCGCCTTCATCGGTAATCACCACGAGATTGCCTTTTTCATTTACATCTGATGCAACAGCTTCATATTCTTCGCCGTTTCTGGTAAACTTTATTCTTTTTCCGAGAATAAAAAGACGGCTTTTATATTCTGAAATTATTTCACAAATATCTGAACCTTGGAAAATTCCTATAATTTCCCTGCACAGTATACCTATTATTTCACTTCTCGTTACATCCTTCGGGAATACAGATGATGCAATTTGGGATATTTCATCCGGAAAGTCTTGTTCTTTGGTGTAAAGATTCATACCAATCCCGACAATCACCTCATCAAGGCTTCCTTTTTGTGCATTTATAATTCCCTCGCACAAAATTCCGCAAACCTTTTTCCCCGAGCAAAAAACATCATTTACCCATTTGATTTTCGGCTCTTTATCTGATACCTTCTCAATAACCCTTGCCGCCGCAACAGCCGCAATGACGGTGTATATTACAGGGTCCTTCTCCCCCTTAATCGGGAGAGAAAGACTCATATATATTCCTTTACCGTCGGGTGAGAAGAAGCTTCTTCCAAGTCTTCCCCGCCCTGCACTCTGGTATTGTGCCGTAACAAGGCGCATTGTTCCGTCGGCTATTCTTTTTGCATAAGTGTTTGTTGAATCCACACTATCAAGCAAAATTATATCAATATCCTCCGAAGCATCACCAAGTACTTTCCTGATAATTCCGGCGTCTAATCTTTCGTCCATCAGGATTATCTTTCGATAAGGCTTTCGCCTGTCATTTCCGACGGCTTATCAAGCTTCATCATATCAAGCATTGTCGGAGCTATATCGCCGAGCTTACCATGCTTTAATTTAACATCGCCCTCACCAATTACAATAAGCGGAACGGGGTTTGTTGTATGAGCAGTGAACACACCCTTTGTTTCGGGGTCTACAAGGCAATCAGCGTTTCCGTGGTCTGCTGTGATAAGAACCTTTCCGTTATGCTCTAATATTTTATCAACAACCTTACCTACGCACTCATCTACTGCCTCTACAGCCGCAACAGCCGCATCAAAAATACCTGTATGTCCTACCATATCGCAGTTTGCATAGTTTAAGATTATAACGTCGAATTTATCCTCGTCAATTGCCTTTAATACTGCATCCGTAACCTCATATGCACTCATTTCGGGCTTTAAATCAAATGTCGGAACATCGGGTGACTGGATAAGAATTCTCTCCTCGCCGTCAAACTGTGTTTCCTCTCCGCCGTTGAAGAAGAAGGTAACGTGTGCATACTTTTGTGTTTCTGCAATACGGAGCTGTGTAAGTCCGTTTTTGCTGATATACTCACCGAAGGTCATTGAAAGCTCTTCGGGCGGATATGCAACAGTTACATTAGGCATAAGTGCATCATACTGTGCCATACACACGAATGTATTCTTAAAATAGCCCTTCTTTCTCTCAAAGCCGTCAAATGCAGGGTCAACAAAGGTTCTTGTAATCTGTCTTGCACGGTCGGGGCGGAAGTTGAAGCTTACGATGCTGTCATTCTCACCTATCATACCGTCCTTTTCAATAACAGTCGGCACTACAAACTCGTCTGTAACACCCTCTGCGTATGACTTTTCAACAGCCAAAGCCGCACTCTCGGCAAAGTTTCCTTCGCCCATAACCATTGCGTTATATGCCTTTTCAACTCTGTCCCATGCAAAGTCTCTGTCCATTGCATAATATCTTCCCATTACGGTTGCAATTTTTCCAAGACCTATTCTTTCAAGCTCGCCTTCAAGCTCCTTGATAAAATCAATGCCCGATGTAGGAGAAACGTCACGTCCGTCTAAAAATGCGTGAACAAATACCTTTTTAACATCGTTCTTTCTTGCCATGTCAACAAGACCTACAAGGTGTCCGATATGTGAATGTACGCCACCATCTGAAAGAAGTCCGAAAAGGTGGAGTGCGCTGTCATTCTTCTTACAGTTTTCCATAGCACCCAAAAGCGCCTTGTTTGAGAAGAACACGCCGTCCTCGATATCCTTTGAAATCTTAACAAGCATCTGATATACGACTCTTCCTGCACCGATATTGGTATGTCCTACCTCTGAGTTTCCCATCTGTCCGTCGGGAAGTCCTACTGCAAGACCGCTTGCATAAAGAACTGTATTGGGATAATCAGAAAACATTGCATCAAGACGCGGAGTCTTTGCCGCTTTTACAGCATTGCCCTCTGTAACAGACGATAAGCCGTAGCCGTCCATAATAAGCAATGCAACTGGTTTTTTAGCCATAGTTTTATCATTCCTTTCGATTGTATAAAGGTTTGCCCATACGCTTTATTATAAAACGCATGGGCAAAATTTTCGTTAAATTATTTTGCAGCTGCAACGATTACCGAGAAATCATCAGCCTTAAGTGAAGCACCGCCGATAAGTCCGCCGTCAATGTTTTCCTTTGAAAGGAGCTCTGCAGCATTAGCAGCATTCATACTTCCGCCGTACTGGATTGTAACAGCCTTTGCAGTTTCAGCGTCGTAAAGACCTTCAATAATCTTACGGATTCCGCCGCAAACCTCTTCAGCCTGCTCTGCTGTTGCAGTCTTACCTGTTCCGATAGCCCAGATAGGCTCATATGCGATAACAACCTTCTTCGCATCATCAGCGTTGATTCCGAGGAATGCCTTCTTTGTCTGGAATGCGATTAAGTCCATTGTCACGCCTGCTTCTCTTTCTTCTAAGCTCTCACCTACGCAAACAATGGGGATAAGACCCTTTTCAAGAGCCTTCTTTGTCTTTAAGTTTACAGTTTCGTCTGTTTCAGCAAAATACTGTCTTCTCTCCGAATGGCCTATGATTACATAGGTAACGCCCAAATCAAGAAGCATATCAGCAGAAACCTCGCCTGTGAATGCACCCTTGTCCTCAAAGTGAAGGTTCTCTGCACCGATTTTTACGTTTGTGCCCTTTGCAGCCTCAACAGCATTCTGAAGGCATACATACGGTGTGCAACATACAACTTCACATGAAGCATCTGCATTTTTAGCTGCAATTTCCTTTACAAAATCATATGTTTCTGACGGAAGCTTGTTCATCTTCCAGTTACCTGCAATAATATACTTACCCATTTTTATCAATTCCTTTCCGAAAAATTACACAAGAATTCTCCGGTAGGCATTAAATACCGCCGGAGAATCCTTTAATATTTAAAATTATTTGTCGTTGATTGCAACGATACCCGGAAGGTCCTTACCCTCCAAGAATTCCATTGAAGCACCGCCGCCTGTTGAAATGTGGCTCATCTTATCACCAAGACCTGCCTGGTTAACAGCCGCAACGCTGTCACCGCCGCCGATGATTGTTGTAGCATCAATTTCTGCAAGAACATTGGCAATTGCGTTTGTACCCTTTGCGAAGTTCGGCATTTCAAACACGCCCATAGGTCCGTTCCATACAACTGTCTTTGCTTCCTTCAAAGCATCGCTGAAGAGTTCAACGGTCTTAGGTCCGATATCAAGACCCATCCAGCCGTCTTCCATACCCTTTTCAGAAATCTTTGATTCAGCATCGTTGTTGAATTCCTTTGCAACAACTGTGTCAACAGGGATTAAGAGCTTAACACCCTTTGCCTCTGCCTTGTCCATCATCTCTTTTGCATAGTCGATGTAGTCAGCCTCTAAAAGTGAGTCACCAACATTCATTCCGAGAGCCTTCATGAATGTATAAGCCATACCGCCACCGATGATAAGTGTATCAACCTTTTCAAGAAGGTTGTTGATAACAGAAATCTTTGATGAAACCTTTGAACCACCAAGAACTGCAACGAGCGGTCTTACGGGGTTATTTACTGCATTGCCGAGGAATTCAATTTCCTTCTGGATAAGATATCCGCAAGCAGCTGTTTCAATATACTCTGTAACGCCTACGTTTGAGCAGTGTGCTCTGTGAGCTGTACCGAAAGCATCGTTTACAAATACGTCAGCAAGTGAAGCAAGCTCCTGTGAGAACTCCGCAACATTCTTTGTCTCTTCTGCACGATAACGTGTGTTCTCAAGAAGAACAACATCGCCCTCTGCCATTTCTGAAACAGCCTTCTTTGCATTCTCGCCTACAACGTTTGCATCAGCAGCAAAAATAACATCCTTGCCGAGCTTCTTTGACAAAGAAGCTGCAACGGGAGCAAGTGAAAGCTCCGGCTTCGGCTCGCCCTTGGGCTTACCCATATGTGAGCAAAGGATAACCTTTGCACCGTTATCAATAAGATACTTGATGGTGGGAAGTGCACCGTCAATTCTTGTTTCGTCAGTAATGTTTCTGTTTTCATCCAGGGGAACGTTAAAGTCACATCTTACGAGTACTCTCTTTCCCTTTACCTGAATGTCCTCAACGCTTTTCTTGTTTAACATTTTCGACACCTCTTATTATATAATTTTATCTTTGGGAACAGTTTTTCCCATTCCCTAATATTGTATCGTAAATCTTTAAATTTTTCAAGTATATTTTTACAATTTTATTACTTTTTGTTAAAAAAATATCTTGCAGGTCAAAATTGCGGTCAAAACACATACAAAATCACCTATTAAAGCGGCAAATAAAACTCTTTTTGTATATTTTACCCTTGTTGAGCCAAAATATACCGTCAACACATACAAAGTTGTTTCACTCGACGCACATATAACAGAAGCCATCCTTGCCACCATAGAGTCTGCCCCGGTCCGGTCTATAATATCTGCTAAAAGTCCGACCGAGCCGCTTCCCGATACGGGCCGCAGCAATGCAAGCGATAAAACTTCTGCCGGAAGCTTTATCGGCAGAAGTTTTAAAAGACTTTTTGTTATAAAATCCATAATGCCGGATTCATTAAGCATTGCAGATGCAGACATAACCGCAATCATTGCAGGCAATATCCTTATTACGGTCTGCATACCTCCCTCTGCTCCGTCAATGAAAAGAGAATAAACCGCCTCCCTTCTTTTTAAGCAAAGTAATATGCATATTATTATAAATAAAGGTACGATAAATTCCGTCATACACCACCGCCGTCAGCTCTCATTAATTAGTCGTTTGACACCTTCAGTTTTCTTATTAAACAGACAACACACTACCGCTATCGAACACACAAGACTCACTGCAGATGTTATCCATACAGGCACAATTATATCAAACGGCTCACCCGAACCCGCCGAGGCACGCATCGATGCGACCGTCGTAGGCACAAGCTGAAGTGAGGCAGTATTCATAACCGCAAAAACAGCCATTTTTCTGTTGGGATAGCTACGGTTGTTTTCTTTATCAAGCAAACGCATAGCCGTCATACCCGCAGGAGTCGCCGCATTGCCCATCCCGAGCATATTGGCTGTAACATTCATCGCAACGGCTCCGAGTGCCGGTGAGTCTTTACCGAATATCCCCGACAGCAAGGGCGAGAGAAGCCTTGCAATTTTCTCCGACATACCGCTTTTTTCCGAAAGAGCAAGCATACCAGACCAAAAGCACATCATACCTGCAAAGGACAGACACACCTTCACCGCATTTTCCGCACCCGAAAGCCCTGCCGTCAAAACATCCTGAATATTCCCGTTAAATGCACCCGATACAAGTGATGCAATAACCATAAAAGACCAGATATAATTCAATGAAAAACCCCCTTAAATTATAATTTATCGCTTCGCAATAAATTATAATAGTTAGGAGTTAGGAATTAGGAGTTAGGAGTTGATTGAAAGAAAAATGCAGTGCATTTTTCTGATATATTTAAAATAATGTCAACAAATTTGGCTTTTATAAATATAAATCATTGAAAACCGCAAGGTTTTCTACCATAACTCCTAACTCCTAATTCCTAACTCCTAACTAATTTAGCGTCAGCTAAATTATAAATTCCTGTTGTATTTATTCCTAATTTATGGTACAATAGAAAAAAATAGAACAAAGGAGATGTCCCAATGAGCAGAGCGGATGAAATTTTCATAAAAAATATGACTGATATAATAGAAAACGGCGTGTGGGATACCGACTGCGACGTACGCCCGAAATGGGAGGATGGCTCGAGTGCACACACGGTAAAAAAATTCGGAGTAGTAAACCGCTATAATCTTAAAGAAGAGTTCCCCATCCTGACCTTAAGACGCACATATTTTAAAAGTGCCTTTGACGAAATCCTTTGGATATGGCAGAAAAAGTCAAACAACATAAAGGATTTGAACAGCCATATCTGGGATGAATGGGCAGACGAAAACGGTTCAATTGGAAAAGCTTACGGCTATCAGCTTGGCGTAAAGCATAAGTATCCCGAGGGCGAGTTTGACCAAGTAGACAGAGTTCTTTTTGACCTCAAAAACAATCCGCAGTCAAGAAGAATTATGACAAACATCTACAACCACAGCGACTTATCTGAAATGAATCTCTACCCATGTGCTTATTCGGTAACATTTAATGTAAGCAAAAAGACGTTAAACTGTATATTAAACCAGCGTTCTCAGGATATGCTTATGGCAAATAACTGGAATGTTGTTCAGTACGCACTTTTGCAGTATATGATGGCAGAGGCAAGCGGACTTGAAGTAGGTGAGCTTGTGCACGTAATTGCTGATGCACATATTTACGACCGCCACGTTCCGATTGTTAAAGAGATATTAAAACGTGAACCCCTTGAAGCTCCGAAGCTTATCAAATGTGACGACAATACCGATTTTTATAAATACACCACAGACAGCTTCAAGCTTGACGGCTATAAATGCCACGAACTTGATGTGAAAATACCGATTGCAATATAAATTATAATTTTGCGGAGCAAAATTATAATTAGTTAGAAGTTAGGAGTGTGGAGTTAGGAGTTATGGTAGAAAACCTTACAGTTTTCTGATATTAATATTTAGAAATGCAAAGCATTTCTTTTTCAGTCATTTCAAAAGCGTAAGCTTTTGCACATTAACTCCTAACTCCTAATTCCAAACTCCTAACTTTATAATTTAGAGCGAAGCGATAAATTATAATTAGCGGAAAGGATTTTACTATGATAATAATTGCTCATGCAGACAAAAACAACGGTATCGGAAAAAACAACGACCTTATGTTCCGTCTGCCGCTTGATATGAAATTTTTCAGAGAAACAACAACAGACTCGGTTGTTATAATGGGAAGAAAAACGCTTGAAAGCTTCCCCAACAAAAAACCTCTTCCAAAGAGGGTAAACATTGTAATAACAAGAAACGCAGACTTTTCTGCAGAAAATGTTATAACGGCACACAGCCCTGAAGAAGCAGAAAGAATCAGCAGAGATTATCCCGAAAAAAAGGTCTTTGTTATAGGCGGCGGCAATATATATGAACAGATGCTTCCCTACTGCGATACCGCACTTATAACAAGAGTATATGAGGATGCAGATGCCGACACATTCATTCACGACTTCGATAATGACCCCGAGTGGTATTTAGCAGAAGAGAGTGACGACATTGAGGATAATGGTCATATAATCAGATTTTGTACTTATAAGAGACGATAATCTGTTTACAATGTACTCACCTTATGATACAATATCAATATGTTTAATATAATTCATTACGGATTATACTAATTACAAATACAATTCAAGGAGGAATTTTATTATGAAAAAGTATGTATGTGACGTTTGCGGCTGGGTTTATGACGAAGCTGAAGGCTATGCCGATGCAGGAATTGCACCCGGAACAAAGTTTGAGGATTTACCGGAAGATTTTGCTTGTCCGCTTTGTGCAGTAGGCAAGGATATGTTCTCAGAAGAATAAAAGTCGGAGGTTGGTATTATGATGAACGAAAAAGTAAGAGAGCTTTTAAATCAGCAGATTAATAAAGAACTTTATTCTGCATATCTGTATCTTGATTTTTCAAACTATTTTGAAGAAAGAGGTCTTAACGGCTTTGCAAACTGGTATTTTATTCAGGCGCAGGAAGAAAGAGACCACGCAATGTTATTCTATCGTTATCTTATCAACAATAACGAAAAGGTAACACTTGATGCTATTGCAAAGCCCGATAAGGTTTTAGACAGTGATATGACTGTTTTAAAAGCAGGACTTGAGCACGAGGAATACGTAACATCACTAATCAATGATATCTATGCAGCAGCATATGATGTGAAAGATTTCCGTACAATGCAGTTTTTAGACTGGTTTGTTAAGGAACAGGGCGAAGAAGAGACAAATGCTAACGATTTAATCACCAAGATGGAGCTTTTTGGTTCTGATCCCAAGAGTCTTTATATGCTTAACAGCGAGCTCGGTGCACGCATATACTCTGCACCGTCTTTAGTTTTATAAGATTAATTATTCCAAAATAACGGCAGGCAATTTTGAAGCCTACCGTTATTTTTTAATACTTTTCAATTCACAGGATTTTTATACTTAAAATTAAAACCATCAGTTCCCTATTGCTTTTTTCAGAATACTGTAAGTCAGTTCCAAAATCATTGACATTCAGTTATAAATAAGATATAATTAATTTAATTAGCTATAGGGGCTTTAGTATGACTTTATCGTGTACACCCCCAATATATCAAAAGGATGTGCATATTATAATGGAAATGGTATTATTAACTGCATTAGGCGTCGGCGGTGCAACGCTTATCGGTTCGGTTATCGGGTTTATTTTCAAAAATCTTTCTCATAAATTTTCCGACATTGTACTCTCATTTGCAGCCGGTGTTATGTTATCTGCCGCTGTTTTAGGGCTTATTCTTCCCTCTATTGAGTACGGTGGCAACTACGGCATTGTCATAACAATTGCGGGAATTTTTATCGGTGCTTTTTGTCTTAATCTCATAGATAAGCTCGTGCCTCATTTGCACAAGCTTGTAGGACCCGACATTGAATCGCATGGCAGCTCCGAGCTTGGCAAGGTGCTTTTGTTCGTCACTGCAATTGCAATACACAACCTTCCCGAAGGTATTGCCGCAGGTGTCGGCTTCGGTTCGGGAAATACCTCTCAGGCACTTATGATTGCAGGAGGCATTGCCCTGCAAAACATCCCCGAAGGAATGGTAATTATAGGGCCTCTTCTTGCCTCGGGAGTTTCTGCAAAAAGGACCTTTGTGTGTGCTTTAATAACCGGACTTGTTGAGGTTATAGGAACCTTAATCGGTTATTTTGCGGTAAGTATTGCATCAGCCATACTCCCATTCGCACTTGCATTTGCCGGCGGTACTATGCTTTACGTTGTAAGCGACGAAATGATTCCCGAAACTCACGCCCACGGCTCTGAGCGCGGTGCAACTTATGCACTTTTGGCAGGCTTTTGCCTGATGCTGATTTCGGATGTGTTACTTGGATGATAAATTATAATTTTTCCCTTCATGGAAAAATTATAATTTAAATGCAAAGTGCAAAATGTAAAATGCAAAGTGAATGTTGAAAACCTACGGTTTTCTTATATTCAATACAAGAAATGCGGAGCATTTCATCTATCATTTTGCATTTAATTCATCGGTGCATCGCACCGATAAATTATTTTAATTAAGCAAAAAATAAGAGGTACAAACAGCCTCTTATTTTTTTGCTTATTCTTTCGGAACCTCTATAAGCTCAACGTCATTTTCTGCAAGAACACTGTTCCATTCCTCACTAAGCTTTATATCGGTTATTACGATATCAATTGATTTTAAATCGGAAATTATCGGCACACCCAGCTTACCAAGCTTTTTATAGTCACACAAAAACACCGATGTTTCTGATCTTTCAAGCATTGCCTTTTTTATCTCGGCATCCTCTTCGGTCGAATCTGCAAGACCTCTTAATATTGTCGCACCGCGACATGAAAAGAACAGCTTATTTGCATAATATTTTGACCTGATTGTTTCTTCTGCCGTTCTTCCGCAGTAGGACATATTTTTAGGCACAAGCCTTCCTCCGGTACATATCACCTTTATATTCTCGCACCCTGCAAGCTCTGCAACAACTCTCTCCGCATTTGTGATAACCGTAAGTCCGCTTTTATCCTTGATATTTTTTGCAACATAAAGACTCGATGTACTCGCATCAAGGAATATTGTCTCCCCGTTTTTTACAAGTCTTGCCGCACGTTGTCCTATTCTTTCCTTCCCTTCGGCATTTACAGCAGCTCTCTCTGTGTACGCCATATCTGCGTCCGAGCCTTCAACAAGTGTTGCTCCACCGTAGGTTCTTACCAGAACGCCCTGCTTTTCAAGCTTTTCAAGGTCTCCTCTTATGGTTTCTGTTGTAACCTCAAACTGCTTTGCCAGCTCTAACACAAGTACGCTTTTATTTTTCGTTATTATCTCTTCAATTTTATTTCTTCTTTCAACAGCAAGCATAACACTACCTCCGTCATATAAAATAAGGGATGCTTTCACATCCCATTTTTACATTATATAATTGTCTGCCACAAATCAGGATGAGGATTTGCAATAACCTCTGTATTTATGAGCACGCCGCCCTCTGCCGCAATTTTTGCACCTGCATCAACAGCCGCTTTTACATCTGCAACATCACCCGTCATAAGAGCAAAGCATTTTCCGCCCATACCTCTTGCAATTCTAACCTCTATAAGGTCAACAACGCCTGCTTTTACAGCCGCATCTGCCGCCATTATTGCTGACGCCGCCGTGAATGTTTCTATCACGCCAAGCGCACCTCTCGGTTTCGCACACGCAGTCCCACACACAGCCTCATACACCTTGTCGCCAAGGTTTCCGATTACAAACTTATCAATCAAAGCTCCCTCTGCTATCATAGCTGCACGTTCTACCGCTGCCTGAATAGCTGACAAGCTACCGCCTATTACGGTAACATATTTACCCGGACATACAGAGCCGGATTCTATAAGGTTAACATCCGCACTTTTAAGCATTTCATCTGTAATACGGATGCCCTTTGAAATATTCTTAACTTCAATCAATCCTATAGATTTAATCATACTCTAACCCTCATGCCCTACGTTCAATTACTATCATATCGTTGTCTGCTCTTGTAACAACGCCGTCAATACTCGAATGCATAGTAGTACCCAAAATTTCATACGGCGTTCTTGCCACAGCATCGCCGCGTTTCACCTTATCTCCAACCTTAACCAATACAGTTGCCGGTGCACCAACGTGCTGTTTTGTCAAAATATATACCTTTTCAGGATTGAACGGACGCATATCACGAACTACCGGTTTAAGATATTTTCCAACACCGAGACGACTTACCAACACATCGGAAGAAACAAGCCTTCCTGCTCTTTCCGCTCTTACCTCTTTGGGATGATTATCCGAGCTGTACTTAAAGCCCTGCTTTGCAAGCTCTCCCTTAACAGCCATCGAAATCTCTCTCGGGTCAAGCATCTGCTGACACGCAACCACTGTACAAACACCGCAACCGCAACAAAGTGAACTTTGTAAAAAGCTTTTCGTATCACAAACCTGCGAGTGTGATGCCGCCCTTAAAACCTTATGTACACTAAAGTTATAACCCATAAGCATTCTCGGACACATGTCACTGCACATATGGCACTCACAGCAAGCTGCCGCGGCACGTTTTAAATTGACCGAAAGCGGTCTTTTTCTCAGCTGTATTACCTCATGAGTTTCAGGGAATATCAAAAGTCCCTTTGTAGTTTTTGTTACAACATCATTTTCAAGGTCAACAAGCTTTCCCATCATCGGTCCGCCGTTTATGACACATTTACCCTCAAGGTTATCATATCCGCAAGCGGCAAGAAGCTCTTTAACCTTCATTCCCACCGGAACCTTTACGGTTAAGTCCTTGTCCTTTGTGTCACCGCCGATTGTTACATACTTTTCAACCACCGGGGTATCCTCATTAAAAAGCTTCCAGATATTAAAGAGCGTTTCAAGGTTTGTTACCATAACACCCACAGCGATAGGAATACCGCCCTCAGGTACGATTCTTCCTGTTGTTTCATATGTTAAGACAACCTCGTCACCTGCCGGATATATATCTGGTATCTCCTTAACACTGATTCTTGTTCCTTTCATCTCTTTGACAACCTTGCTGTCTAAAAGATGCATATTCTTACCCTTTATGCCAATAATAGCTTCTTTTGCACCCATCGTATCCATAAGCATATTGAGAGTATCAACAATTAAGTGAAGATGCTTTTGCATAATATGATGGTCAACCATCATCAATGGTTCACATTCAGCCGCATTTACAACTATTATTTCAGTTTTATCCGAAAGCTTTCTGTGTGTAGGGAAGCCGGCACCGCCTGCACCGATTATTCCTGCATCGTATATCAGCTTTTGAAGTTCTGTAAGCTCCATTACCGTGCTCCCTCCTTTCGTCATATCACTGCTGCTCGTCAACTATACCTACAATCGCCGCATCTACCGGCGAATCAGCTCTGTCAACTCCCAATCTTGCCGCACTGCCCAAGGCTATAATAACTGTCTCGCCAATGCCTGCACCTACACCATCAACCGCAAGAAGTTCTCTTCCGGTTAATTGGTCATTCTCTATAATTTCGGCTATCAAAAGCTTGTAGCCTACCAATTTTTCATTTTTACTGGTGGAGACAACCGCTCCCTTTACTTTTGCTAATAACATATATTTTCTCCTTTTTAAGTGCATACCAAAATACACACAAAAAGATTATCAGTCTTTAGTCAGAATTTCTACTCTGTCGCCTGTCTTGATAGCAGACGCATTTGCATCATCGGTATCTATATGCATTTCTGTATTGAAATCCTCACGAACTCTCACCTGCACATCATAGTAGCGTGTAGGCTTCTGATTCTGAATTTCAACATCTACCAAATCATTATCCTTTATGCCGTACTTCTCGGCATCCGCCGGTGTCATATGTATATGGCGGTTTGCTATAATACAACCCTCGTTAAGGAAAACACTTCCCTTAGGGCCAACTAGTGCCATTGGTGCACTTCCCTTTATTTCGCCCGAAGGACGAACGGGAGGACTTACCTTCAGTTTAAAGGTGTCTGTTCTCGATATCTCAATTTGCGATTCACTTCTTACCGGGCCAAGAACTCTTACACCCTCTATAGTCTTGAGTGAAGGGCTTACAAGTGTTACACACTCTTCTGCCGCAAACTGGTCACCCATAAGCATTTTTTTAGGTGTAAGCTCATGTCCCTTTCCAAAAAGGGTTTCAAGATCACTTTGTGACAAATGAACGTGACGTGCCGAAACGCCGACCTTTATGCCGTCGTCTGCATTTTCACTCTTTAATATTTCAAGTATGCTTTTAGTAACCTGCTGTACAACTTTTTCGTCTATCATAATACCCTCCAAGAACTGACACAACCGGAAGACCTTAATTAAGGTCTTCCGACTGCGTATTTTTCCGAAATTCTATCCCGGACTATTTGCCAAAGCTTTAAATTAAAGAACCGGCAAAATCTTCTCAACGTCGCCGTGAGGACGGGGAATTACGTGAACAGATACGAGCTCACCAAGCTTAGCGCCTGCAGCTGCACCTGCATCTGTAGCTGCCTGAACAGCACCAACGTCGCCTCTAACCATTACAGTTACAAGACCTGAACCGATTCTCTCGGTACCGATTAACTGTACGTTAGCTGCCTTTACCATTGCGTCTGCTGCCTCGATTGCTGCTACCAAACCTCTTGTTTCTACCATTCCTAATGCTTCTACTGCCATTTTAATGACCTCCACTTTCCGAGCTTTCGCTCTAATTTATATTAATTTATTAATAACTGTTTTTTGTCCTTTTATCAGGACTTTTTGCTCCTCTTTGCGGGAGCTTTTTTCTTTGCCGCTGTTTCCTGTGAGGTTTTTCTTGCTGTCTTTACAACAGGCTTTTCCTCTTTTTCAGCCGGAACCTTTCCGGTGTGAGTTGCGGCACTCTCCGAATTCGGAGTTGTCTCTTCCTGATCATCCAGATGAAGGAATTTGAATATCTCCGGATGCGGACGTGCAATAACCTCTGCCGCTTTTAAACAGTTCATCCGCTCTGCCGCCGCTTTTCCTGCTTCAACAGATGCTGTTACAGATGAAACACTGCCCCTTACAACGATTGTAACAAGACGACCGCCAAGCTTTCGCTCAACTGCCACAAACTCAACGTCTGCCGCCTTTGTCATCTCGTCAAGCATCATTATCGCATGTCCCAGTGAAGAAACCTCCACAAGACCTAAGGAAAATTCCATAATTATATTCCTCTCTTAAAATCAGATGGTGGGAAGAATCTTTTCAACATCGCCGTGAGGACGGGGAATTACGTGCTGAGCAACAAGCTCACCAAGTCTGCTTGCTGCCTGTGCGCCTGCTTCAACAGCAGCTTTTACTGCGCCAACGTCTCCTCTTACGATAACACTTACCAAACCTGAACCGATCTTCTCTGTTCCTACGAGTGTTACGTTTGCTGCCTTTGTCATAGCATCTGCTGCTTCAATTGATGCTGTTAAACCTCTTGTTTCAATCATACCAAGTGCTTCCATTTTTATATACTCCTTTCATTTATGTGCCGTAAGGCACTTAACATAAGGCCCGAAGAAAATCGTTCACAGTGCTGCTTTGCCGCGAGCGGTGCTGTATATTGATACAGCCCCGAGCTGCAAGGTAGTGCTGTGGGCGATTTTATTGGGACTTTTTTACGCATTGTTCTTTATATGCCCTACCCTGTCGCGTCCTACGCTGCAGCGAAGAGCCATTTTTTCGGTATCTTCAGTGGGACGTGCAATAATGTGCTTTTGTATAAGTCCCGTACAAGCTTGTGCCGCTTCTGCCGCAGCTTCAACTGCCGCAGTAACCGCAGAAACACTTCCCTGAACCTTTACACACATAATCAGCGGTACTTCAACAGACTCTGCATTTGCAGGCTTGTTAGAGTCAATTGCTATAACTTTAACATCTGCCGCCTTTGCCGCCGCATCTGCCGCCTTTATTGCCGCCACAAAGCCAAACATTTCAATAATGCCTACAGCTTCCATAGCTTATATCTCCTTATTGATATAGACAACCTTAAGTCCCTTTTGTGCCACATTCACTTCCATAGCCTCATTCATTTCATCGAGGCCGAAGCGGTGTGTGATAAGGTCCTTCATCGGAAGTCCGATAGCCTGTGCTCTCTTTAAGAAATCGAAGGTTGTTGCATAATCTCTCAAAGTATATACCCATGAACCTACAAGTGTGATTTCCTTTGAACAGAGGTCAAAGTGCGGGTTAATCTGAGCATCTCCGCCGTTGATGAAGAAGCCAAGCTCGCAAAGACCGCCGCCGTTTCTTATAAACTTATAGATATTGCTGTGAGCAATCGGTGAGCCTGTGCACTGGAATGCAAAATCAGCAAGATATCCGCCGAATGCATCCTTAACAGCACCTGCCAAAGCATCCTGACCCTTATGGTTCATAAAGTTTACAGACTCATTAGCACCCATTCTCTTTGCAAATTCAAGTCTCTGGTCGTTACCGTCAACAGCTACGATATTTTCAATACCCATTGTTCTTAATACTGCGATACAGATAAGTCCGATAGGTCCGCAACCCTGAACAACAACTCTTGAGTTGAACTTTAAGATATTTGTAGTTTTAGCACGCTCTACTGCGTGAATAAGTACTGCACACGGTTCGATGAGTATTCTTGAATCGAGGTCTAAGTCACTTACATTAAATACTGTTGAACCGCCTCTTACTACAAGATAATCGCTGAACCAGCCGTTTAAGTGAATATCGTCATCGGGGAGAAGTCCGTAAACGTCTGCACCGCCGACATTCTGCTTGTTTAAGTCGAACATTGTGATATCGGGATCGTCCTTGAATATCATACAGGTAACAACCTTGTCACCGATATTAAGGGGCTTTCCTGCACTGTCCTTCTTAACGTTCTTACCCATTGCAACAATCTCACCCGAACCCTCGTGACCGAGCGCTACCGGGATAAGACCGAAGGGGTCATTTTTCCATTCGTGAGCATCTGTACCGCAAACGCCGCAGCCCTCAACTCTTACTAAGATATCGTCATCTCCAAGCTCGGGGATGGGATATTCCTTAACCTCAAAGGTGTTAAGTGCTGTGAGCATTGCAACTCTTGCTGTCTTGGGTATTTCACCGCTCTTTTTAGCCGCAGGAGCAGCTGACTGAGGATTACCCATCTGCGCAAGCACCTGCTGTACCAGGCTCGCTATCTGCTTTTCATCCATGGTATCAGTCCTTTCTTATATGATAGACAGGCTGTCAACAAGCACGCATCTGCGCTGTCTTGTAAAGCTTCTTGCCGAGGTTATACCCTCGCCTGTGGGGCCTGCTATCGTAAATGTTGTATGTCCTTCGCTTCCGAAACCGATTCCGGCATAGCTCGGAGCGTTCTTAACAAATATTGTAGTGCATACAGCCTTTGCATAAGCTGTCATATGGTCTACATTCTTTGAGTGCAGATGTGCTGTATGACGGTTGCCATGCTCAGCTTTTACAGCCATTTCCATTGCCTCTTCAAAAGTACGGCAACGAATTATCGGAAGTATCGGCATCATAAGCTCCGTCTGTACAAAGCTCTGTGAGAACTCTGTTTCACAAATGATACATCTTACCTCATCGCCTACGTTTATTCCAATCTGTGCAAGTATTACCTTTGCATCTCTGCCTACATAATCTTTATTAATAACCTTCTTGGGCTTGTCCCCGGGATTCTTCGGAGGAAGCTCAACCAATACTACCTTCTCAAGCTCTTCAACCTGCTTGCTGTTCAAAAGATATGCACCGTTCTTCTGCATTCCTGCGATAAGCTCGTCAGCAACGCTGTCCATTACGAAACACTCTTTCTCCGCAATACAGGGAAGGTTATTATCAAATGTACATCCGTCAATGATATCCTTTGCGGCCTTTTTAATATCTGCCGTATCGTCAACCACTACCGGCGGATTTCCCGCACCTGCACCGATTGCCTTCTTACCGCTTGAAAGAAGCATCTTAACAACTCCGGGGCCACCTGTTGCAACGAGCATTCTTACCGACGGATGATTTACCATCATATTCGATGTTTCCATAGTCGGGTTCTTAACCGTTGCTACAATGTTTTCAGGGCCGCCTGCTGCAAGAACTGCACGGTTTACAAGGTCAACCGCATATGCTGAAATTCTCTTTGCGTGGGGATGGGGGTTGAAAATAACACCGTTTCCGCCTGCAAGCATTCCTATACTGTTACAAATTACAGTACAGCTCGGATTAGTTGAAGGTGTGATTGCACCGATGATTCCGTAGGGAGCCATTTCAACGAGAGTAAGTCCCTTATCTCCCGAAAGTGCACGAACCTCTAAATCCTCTGTACCGGGGGTTTTGTCAGCAACAAGATGATGCTTTAAAACCTTGTGGTAAACGTTACCCATCTTTGTATCCTCAACAGCAAGCTTTGCCATTGTTTCAGCTTCTTCGTGGGTCAAACGTCTGATTTCTTTTATAATATTCTCTCTCTGCTCTTTATTGTAGCTTCTGAAAAGTGCATAAGCCTTGTTTACAGCTTCAATAGCATCTTCCATCTTATCGAAAACGCCGAGCTGATGTCTTTCAGGCTTCTTTTCTTCCATACCGGAGAGAACGTTTCTGACTAT
This sequence comes from Clostridia bacterium, assembly GCA_045647245.1. Taxonomy (GTDB): domain Bacteria; phylum Bacillota; class Clostridia; order UBA1381; family UBA1381; genus HGM11525. The sequence goes on along the minus strand of JAZRMB010000025.1, from coordinate 21,776 downwards.
TTGTTCCAATTGCTTTTCATCAATATTCACAACGTCTGCCTCCTTAATAAATACTCAGCCGCAAAGTGTCCGAGCAAGGTATCCTGCTCTGCACTGCCGCCTGAAACGCCTATACCGCCGATAATCTGTCCGTTTGCGATAAGCGGCTCACCGCCACCTAACAAACAGATTCCGTCTCCTGCACAAAGTCCGTCAAGAGCGCCTCCTCTTGATTCCTTAAGTGCAACTGCAGTAGGCATCTTCAACGATACCGCAGTGTACGCCTTATCCTTTGCTATCTTTCTGCTTGCTATATAGCTGTCATCCGCAGAATGAAGAAGAACAAGGTTTCCTCCGGCATCTACCACCGCAACTACCGGCTTAACGCCGACAGTTACCGCATATTTTTCAACCGCAAGTGAAAGCTCCTTTGCAAGCGAAAGCGACATCTTATCAGCCGCATATTCCCCCGCTTCTACCTTTGGAAGCTGTCTTTCCTTTGCGGAATATCTTGCCATAGCATATATCAAATCACTGATTCTGTTGAACCACACAAGAGTATCCGGCTTAACACGTCCGAGCTGACTTGACTTAACTATAAGCCTCTCGGCACGTCTTGCAATTACTCTTGCCATATTAAGGTGTGCCTCTACGCTGTTGTGTCCGCTGATTACAAAGCCGTCACATTCAGTCATATAACTGTCACACATATTTTCAACCGTTGCAACACATTCAGCCGTTACCGACTGCTTTCCGCCCGAGAGCTCTTCCATTATACCGAAAAGCTTTTTCTGAATTGCTTCCGTATCCTTTATAAGCTTTTTATCACTCATAAAAGTCTTTGCAACTCCGAGCGCCGCCTCAAGCTCGTCAACAGTTCCCAAAAGGTCAATCAGAATATCAGATTTTGATATCCTTCTTTGCGACAGCGTCGAGGTATAACCCTTGTCACCGCCGCCGGTATAAAGCTTGTCCATTACTTTCTGTACTGTTCAAGTACACGCTTTGTTACTTCAGCAACTATCTTTTCGATATCGCCGTCCTTACCGCAAGAGCATCCGCCGTTATCGCATACCTGTGAGGGAAGCGGCTGGAAACCGTGGTAAGCAGCAGGTGATTCTACATTGTACTTAGCATTTGCATCTGTCGGAGACATTTCGCAAGTACCATCCTCGTAGCAACCCGGACAAAGCTTTTCCATCGGATGACGTCCGGGAACTCCGAACTGCTTTCTGAGGTCGATAAGCTTCTTAACCTCGCCGCAGGGGATTTCCTTTGCTCCGCCGAGCATTGTTGCGTAATATGTAAGCTTTGCGTAGAATTCTGTTGATTCCATTCTGAAGAATGCAGTATTTAAGTCACAGCCGAACGAAAGTGCACCGTGGTTTGCAAGAAGTATTGCATCATACTCCTGGATGTACGGCTCAAGTGACTCGGGGATTTCCATTGTTGAAGGTGTGCCGTACTGAGCGATGGGCACTGCACCGAGGAATATAATAGCCTCAGGCATAATAAGCTTATCAAGAGCTATTCCTGCAATTGCAAAGGAGGTTGCAATCGGGGGATGAGCGTGAACTACTGCGTTTACGTCGGGACGCTCCTTGTACACCTTAAGGTGCATCTTGAACTCCGATGACGGACGATACTTTCCTGCCTTCTCCTTGGGGTTACCGTTTCCGTCCACCTTACAAATCATATCAGGTGTCATAAAGCCCTTTGATACGCCTGTCGGTGTTGTGAAATAGGTGTTCTCATCAACCTTAACTGAAATGTTACCGTCATTTGCAGCAACAAAGCCGTCCTGATAGATTCTTCTGCCTATTTCGCAGATCTCCTTCTTGATTTCAAAATCTGTCTTGTACATATCTTTACCTCCCGTAAAATTTTGTTTTTCTTTTGGTTTTATTTTGTTTTTCTTGGTTTTGCTTTTATTATATATCTTTTTTTTGGTTTTGTAAATAGTTATGATAAAATTTTTTAGTGTCCCTTTTCTACCAATCTTTCCATAAAATCACAAAGATTTATCGTTGAATGAGGCTTACCAAGCCTTGTTACAGAAAGCTTTAAGAGCCTGAGTCTCCATTTGTGGCTGAAAATTTCAAACAAAGCTTCATCTACACCGAATATATCATTCGCCATAATAGCCGCTCCGTTATTTACAAGGAAGTCCATATTGCGGTCCTCCTGTCCGGGAATCGGATTCATGATTATGGCAGGAAGCCTCTTTGCCAGAAGCTCCGACGTTGTAAGTCCGCCGGGTTTTGTGATGATACAGTCTGATGCATCCATTAAAACGTCCACATTATCTACAAATCCGTATGTAATAATCTTTTTATTCCATATGTGCTTATCGATTTCTTTTTTCACCTTTTCATTCTTACCGCAAACGCACAACACCTGAAAATCCATATCAAGGCTGTCAATCGCTTCAAGCTGTTTTTCAAGATTTCCAAAGCCCATCGAACCCATCATTATAAGTACGGTTTTTTTATTATCGAGCTTTAAAATACTTCTTGCTTCCTCTTTCGGAATTTTGTTTCTGAATTTATTTTTAATCGGAATACCAAATGGCAGAATTTTCTCCTGCGGTATTCCCTTCTTTTTCATCTGGTTATCCAAAAGAGAATCCGCCGTCACATAGTAATCAACATTTGTGCTTTCCCAGAACGGATGAACGGTAAAATCGGTAACTATTCCGATAGTCGGACAGATTATGTCGCCCTTTTCCTTCAGATATGTCATAACCATACACGCATAGCTGTGTGTTCCTATGATAATATCGGGTGCAAAGTCCATTATGTAGTCCTTCAATTTGTGCGACACTATTTTTGACAGAAGCGCAATAGGCGATGAGGGCTTATATCTTTCCACCCTTTTGTCAAGATAGGAGTATGCTTTACCATAGGTTTCGGGAAAATTTTTCGTTGCAAACATATATCCTTTGTCTATGGATTCGCACAAAACCGTATTTATATAATCAAACGTATCGAGCATACTGCACTCTATCCCACGCTCAGCCAGACAATCCATAATCGCCTGAGCCGTCGAATGATGTCCGTATCCTGCCTTTACGGATATTAACAAAACCTTCATACGAATTATACTCTCCTTTAAATTATTGTAACGGCATTATAAATAGGAAGAAACTCCTCAAACCAAATTTGCAAATATGCGTTACGGTAAGAATCACACATCATTTTTATATAAAAAAACGACAAAAATAATAAAATACTCTTGAAAATTGTCAGAGTTTGATGTATAATCCCTTTATATATCTATATTAAATTACTATATAATATTACCTTTAAATTATAGCATATTACATAATATTTTGCAAGTATTATCTCTGAAAAGGAGGCAACTTGATGATACTTTTTATAGGAGATAAGGAAATATATGACTTTATTTCGACGATTACTCCCGATGTCACATACGATATCGGCATAGAAGCGGCAGACAAGTTAATTGTGTGTGACTCCTCCGACCAGGCGGTTTCGGCAGTAAGGGCGGCAACGCTTATAAACCTTCCCGTATTAGGAATACTCGGCGGACACAACGCAGTTGCATCGGCTTGTCAGCTACGATTTGAAAATTGTGAGACCTGCAGCGAGGGAAAGCAGGAATTTGCAATACTCGACACCACCTCCCCTGTTTTCAAAGGGCTTGAAACGGTGATTAAAATTTGCCGAGGCAATCCGACGGTATTGATTCCTGCGGCACTGACAGGCGGATTTGATTGTACGGCACGTGCCGAAACAGGCGAAATTATCGCCTTCGCATCAGAGGAAGCCGGAATATACGCCGTAAACTTTCATCTTTCCTCCGGTCTCACCCCGGACGGAAAAAGAATCATAAAGAATTTCATTGACAATATATAAAATTAAAGTGCATAAGAAAAAATGCAGAAAAGGAGAAGGCTATGCATAAGGATTTAAAAGCAGTTTTGATGACAGAGGAAGAGATTTCAAAGGTTGTAACACGCCTTGCAGATGAAATTAACCGCGATTTTGAGGGAAAGCCTTTGTTTGCAATAGTCATATTAAAGGGCAGTATGTTTTTCGCATCCGACCTTTTGAAAAAGCTCAATATGCCGGTAACTCTCGATTTTATGAAGGTGTCAAGTTATGCTAACGCATCTGTATCATCAGGTGTTGTCAGCCTTTCTTTGGACACACTTGACGACTTATCCGGACTCGACGTGCTGATTATTGAAGATATTATAGACAGCGGAAATACACTTTCCAAACTCAAATCACTTCTTGCCAACAGAAATGCAAACAGTGTAAAAATCTGCACACTTCTTGACAAGCCCGAACGTCGCGAAGTTGATGTCAATCCCGATTATTCCGGAAAGGTTATCCCTAATGAGTTCGTTGTAGGTTATGGTCTTGATTACGCCGAAAGATACAGAAATCTTCCGTACATAGGCATTTTGGATGAATCGGTGTATAGCTGATTAAAATTTATAATCAAAAAAACTACAAAGCAATCGCCCCACTTCCCAAAGGAATGTGGGGTGAATTTTTTTACAGTTTTTTATTTTTCAAGGAAATTTGTAGCTATTTTAACAAAGCTATTGATATTTTTGCTTTTTTATTGTATAATTGTAATAATCGAAGTGATATGGTAAAAATTTATCCGGGAAAGGAATGAGCATATGAAATTAAGTGAGGTAAAAGACATTCTCGGCGCAGAAGTGCTTTCGGGAGGAGACCTTCTTGAGCAAGAGGTTGACTCTGCATTCGGCTCAGATTTAATGAGTGATGTGCTTGCATTTGTCAAGGATAACGCACTTCTTCTTACCGGTCTTATGAATCCGCAGGTTATCCGCACCGCAGAGATGCTGGATATAACAGCTATCGTATTCGTAAGAGGAAAACGTCCCGACGAAAGTCTTGTAGAAATGGCAAAAGCAAAGGATATGGTGCTGATGACAACAGAACATCACCTTTATATTGCATCAGGTCTTTTATATTCAAACGGACTAATCGGTAAAAAGAGGGGGATTAATTAATGGCAGATATTCTCAATCTCAGCTTTACCGTTGACGGCACCGATTTTACAGTTGCAGGCGAATGTTCATCCAAGGTTAAAAAGACGTTAAAAAAGCTCGGCTTTGAGCCCGAGGTGATACGCAGAGTTGCAATTGCAATGTACGAGGGCGAAATCAATATGGTCATTCACGCAAACGGCGGTACCATTGATGTTGAAATTTCGCCGGAGAAAATTGTTGCCGTTTTGAAGGATTCAGGCCCTGGTATTCCCGACATCGAAAAGGCAATGCAGGAAGGCTTTTCAACAGCTTCAAACACCGTACGGGAGCTTGGCTTCGGCGCGGGAATGGGGCTTCCCAATATGAAAAAATATACTGATGATATGCAAATAGACACCGTTGCCGGAGTAGGTACAACGGTTACTCTGACAGTTAATGTTTAAAACCGGGGGGGTGATTCTTTGGACGAGAAACTATATTGGCATTCGGTCACTCTTGAGAAGGATATGTGTAAGGGCTGTACCAACTGTCTTAAAAACTGTCCCACCCAGGCTATCCGTGTTCAGAATTCAAAGGCAAAAATATTAAAAGAACGATGCATTGACTGCGGCGAATGTGTTAGGGTATGCCCCTATCGTGCAAAAAAAGCAGTCACAGACAGCATGGATGCCTACAAGGATTATAAATACAAGGTTGCACTTGTTGCACCAGCATTTTACGGACAGTTTTCACGTGCAGAAAGCATTGAAATGATTTTATCGGCAGTTTTAAAAATAGGCTTTGACGATGTATTTGACGTTGCACGCGGAGCACAGGCAATAAGTGAAAAAACAAGAGAGCTTTTAAAGAGCGGTGCTTTGAAAAAGCCTATCATCTCCTCGGCCTGCCCTGCCGTTGTAAAGCTCATAACAATACGATTCCCACAGCTTATCGACCATATAATTCCTTTGAAGGCTCCCATGGAGCTTGCAGCATCCATGGCACGCCGCGAGGCTGTTAAGAAAACAGGATTAAAGCCTGAAGAAATTGCAATAGTTTTCATAAGCCCTTGTGCATCAAAGGCTACCGAGGTTCGTATTGAAAAAGCGGACGGGAAAACGGATGTGGATTTTGTAGTGTCAATGAAGGAGATATATCTCAAAATGGCACAGCAAATCGGCAGAATGACAGAAGATGACATTGATGTGAAAAGTATCGCCGGAAGAGAGAGTGTCCTATGGGCAGTCTCGGGCGGCGAAGCAAATGCCACACACACCGAGCGTACCGTTTCGGTGGACGGAATTGATAATGTAATACGTGTTTTGGAAGATGTCGAAGATGACAAGCTGTTCGACATTGATTACATAGAGGCTCTTGCCTGCCCCGGCGGCTGTGTGGGAGGACCTCTTACAGCCGAGAATAATTTTGTCGCACGTTCACGCCTTACAGCCCTTGCAAAATCTCTTAAAGAGACAGGCAAAAGCGTTGATAGCGACATAAATTCCGACTGGGATAAAACGGTGGTTTACCGCCCTGTGATGAAGCTCAACACCGATATGAAGCGAGCGATGGAAATGATTTTAAAAATCGACGAATTCGCCGAAAAGCTTCCCGGTCTTGATTGCGGCTCCTGCGGTTCACCAAGCTGCAGCTGTTTTGCAGAGGATGTTATAAAAGGCTATGCACACCCCGACGATTGTATTTTCATTCTGAAGGAGCATATGCTTGAGCTAAAGACAAAATATGAACAGTTAAAAGAGGATGTTGAAAGGAGTGATACCGAGTGACAGTAAGAGACTTGGTGAAGGAGCTTTCTCTCACCGTAAAGGCAGGCGAGGACGGTCTTGACTTCGATGTTTCGGGATGCTATATAGGCGACTTATTAAGCCTTGCAATGAGCAGTATTCAAAAATCAAATGTCTGGATTACCATACAAACAAGCGTGAATATCGTCGCAGTTTCAGTTCTTACAGAAGGTGCGTGCGTAATACTTTGCGCCTCGCAAGAGCCTGATGAAAACGCAAAAAAGAAAGCTAATATCGAAGGCGTTCCGCTTTTAGTGAGCGATAAATCAGCTTATGAGCTTGCAGTATTACTTTCAAAGCTCGGAATATAGGAGGCGATAAACCATAAAGCTTTACTATGATTTTCATATACACACCGCCCTCTCCCCCTGCGGAGATGACGATATGACACCCAACAATATTGTTAATATGTCCCTTTTAAAGGAACTTGATATGATAGCAATAACAGACCATAATACCGCAGGAAACTGCCGGGCTGTTATGGAGGCTGCGGGTGATAATATACTTGTAATTCCGGGGCTTGAGGTCGAGACCTCAGAGGAGGTTCACGTTGTATGCTACTTTCCCGATGTCGAAGCGGCAGAAAAGATGGAAAAGGCTGTAAAAAACAGTACTCCCTTCATTGAAAACCGCCCCGAGATTTTCGGAAGGCAGCTTTATATGAATGCACAGGATGAGGTTATTGGTGTGGAGAAAAATATGCTCGTAAGAGCCTCGGGACTTGATATTTACGAGGTTGTAACCATCTGCCGGGAGCTTGGAGGAATTGCCGTTCCGGCTCACATCGACAGAAGCAGTTATTCCATTCTTTCAAACCTCGGTTTTATCCCTCCCGACCTAAAAACACCGACGCTTGAAATTACCGAAAAAGCAAGGAATGCTATGTCGGAAAAATACCCTGATTTTCAGATTATAACCAATTCCGACGCACATTATCTTGAAAATATTTCCGAGAGGTATTATTCGCTTGAATTATCTCATAAAACCGCACAATCCGTAATAGATTTTTTGTGCAATAATAACCAATTTAATTTATTTTAAAAAGATTGATGGAAATTTGTCAAATTTAATGATATAATGTAAAAGATATACTATGTATAAATATACATAAGTAATGACAGGAGGTCTATAAATGGAAAAAACCGCTACACTGCCATTTAAGGGCACAAAAGAGCAGGAAGCAAAACTGATGGAGGTTATTGCTGAACACAAGGGTCAAGACGGTGCTACAATTCCCGTACTTCATAAGGCACAGGAAATCTATGGCTACCTCCCCATTGAGGTTCAGACAATGATTGCAGAGGGTCTTGATGTACCCTTAGCTGAAATCTACGGTATTGTTACCTTCTACACACAGTTCTCATTGAATCCGAAGGGTGCATATCAGATCGGCGTATGTCTCGGTACTGCTTGCTACGTTAAGGGTTCAGGCGACATTTTGGAGGAAATCAAGCAGATTTTAGGAATCGACGTAGGCGAATGTACACCCGACGGTAAGTTCTCATTAGAGGCTACAAGATGTGTCGGCGCATGCGGTCTCGCACCGGTTGTAACTATCAACGAGGATGTTTACGGACGTCTCGTAAAGGGTGAAATCGGCGCAATACTCGCAAAATATTAATTATGGAGGAGTTATCACTGCACATACTTGATATTGTGCAGAACTCTATCACAGCAGGTGCAAAGCTTATTGATGTTGCCGTAGTCGAAGATAACGAATCGGATGAGCTTACAATAACGGTTACCGACAACGGAAAGGGAATGCCTGAGGATATGGTGAAGAATGTTACAGACCCATTTACCACAGGCCGTACCACACGCCGTGTCGGACTCGGAATACCGCTTTTGAAGCTTGCCGCTGAAATGACGGGCGGTTGTCTTTCAATTGAATCTGAAGTCGGAAAAGGCACTAAAATTTGTGCAACCTTCGGCTTATCTCACATTGACCGTCAGCCCCTTGGCGATATGGCATCAACAATGCATCAGTTGATTATTATGAATGAAAACACAGATTTCCTCTATACTCACAAGGTGAACTCAAACGAGTTTTTGCTCGACACAAGACAGGTTAAAGAGCTTTTGGGCGGCGTATCACTTTCCACCCACGAGGTTATGGTCTGGCTTTTAGAGTACCTTAAGGAAAATGAGGATTTACTGTACAAACATGACGGAAAGGAATGATTTGTTATGAAGAGTCTTGCCGAATTGCAGGAAATCAGAAACAGAACAATCGGCAATCTTACACTCCGTACAGAAGATGCTGACGGCGTAAGAGTTGTAGTAGGAATGGCTACCTGCGGTATTGCAGCAGGTGCACGTCCGGTAATGAGTGCATTCGTTGAAGAGATTGCAAAGCGTAATCTTTCAAATGTATCGGTTGCACAGACCGGCTGTATCGGTGTTTGCCGTTTAGAGCCTATCGTTGAAATATTAATGCCCGGCGAGGAGAAGGTAACATACGTTAAGATGACTCCCGAAAAGGTGGCAAAGGTTGTTGCAGACCACATTGTAAACAAGCAGGTTGTAACCGAGTACACAATCGGTGCAGCTGAGAAATAAAATTCGATAGAAAGGACAGCATATACAATGGATATGGTAAGATCTCACGTCCTTTGTTGCGGCGGTACAGGTTGTACCTCTTCAGGTTGTGAAGCTATCATCAAAGAGATGGAAGCTCAGCTTGCAGCAAACGGACTTGAAAAAGAAATCAAAGTTATTAAAACAGGTTGTTTCGGTCTTTGTGCTCTCGGCCCTGTTATGATCGTATACCCCGAAGGCTGCTTCTACAGCAGAGTTCAGGTAGAAGATGTAAAGGAAATCGTTGAAGAGCATCTTTTGAAGGGACGTATAGTTAAGCGTCTTCTTTATCAGGAAACAATTGAAGATGATAATATCAAGAGCCTTAACGAGGTTGACTTCTACAAGAAGCAAAAGCGTATCGCTCTTAAGAACTGTGGTGTTATCGACCCCGAGAACATCGACGAATACATAGCTTTCGACGGCTATAAGGCACTCGGTAAATGTCTTACCGAAATGTCTAAGGAAGATGTTATCGAGGAAATCAAGAAGTCAGGTCTCCGTGGAAGAGGCGGCGGCGGCTTCCCGACAGGTCTTAAGTGGCAGTTTGCGGCAGCTTCTGTAAATGATCAGAAGTATGTTTGCTGTAACGCCGACGAGGGTGACCCCGGTGCGTTCATGGACCGTTCAATCCTCGAGGGCGACCCCCACTCGGTTATCGAAGCTATGGCAATTGCAGGCTATGCAATAGGTGCTAACCAGGGTTATGTATATATCCGTGCAGAGTACCCCATCGCAGTTAAGAGATTGCAAATCGCTATTGACCAGGCTAAGGAATACGGACTTTTAGGCAATAATATATTCGGCACAGACTTCTCATTTGACCTCGAAATCAGACTTGGTGCAGGTGCGTTTGTGTGCGGTGAGGAAACAGCGTTAATGACTTCAATCGAAGGTAAGCGCGGTGAGCCCCGTCCCCGTCCTCCTTTCCCTGCTGTTAAGGGTCTTTGGGAAAAGCCGACACTTCTTAATAACGTTGAAACCTATGCAAACATTGCACAGATTATCAACAACGGTGCAGAATGGTTCACACAGATGGGAACCGAAAAGTCAAAGGGTACTAAGGTATTCGCATTAGGCGGTAAGATTAACAATACAGGTCTTGTTGAAATCCCGATGGGTACAACACTCCGTGAAATCGTAGAAGATATCGGTGGCGGCATCCCGGGTGGTAAGAAGTTCAAGGCTGCCCAGACAGGTGGTCCTTCAGGCGGATGTATTCCTGCTCATCTTATGGATACTCCTATTGACTACGATTCACTTATGGAAATCGGTTCAATGATGGGTTCAGGCGGACTTATCGTTATGGACGAGGACAACTGTATGGTTGACATTGCAAAGTTCTTCTTAGAATTCACTGTTGATGAGTCATGCGGTAAGTGTACACCGTGCCGTATCGGTACAAAGAGACTTCTTGAGCTTCTTACAAAGATTACCGACGGTAAGGGCACAATGGAAGATATAGATAAGATGGAAGCTCTTTGCTACAGCATTAAAGAGTCTTCGCTCTGCGGTCTTGGTCAGACAGCTCCGAACCCTGTTCTTTCAACACTCCGTTACTTCCGTGACGAGTATGAAGCACACGTTCGTGAAAAGGTTTGTCCTGCAGGCGTATGTAAATCACTTCTTCGTTATACAATTGATGCTGACAAGTGTAAGGGATGTAGCCTTTGTGCACGCCAGTGTCCCGTTAATGCTATTACGGGCGAAGTTCGTTCACCCTTCGTTATCGATCAGGATAAGTGTATCAAGTGCGGTGCTTGTATGGATTCATGTAAGTTCGGCGCAATCTACAAGAAGTAAAGGGAGGCTAATTAGAAATGGTAAACTTGAAAATAAACGGCCGCGACGTATCTGTGCCTGAGGGTTATACAGTGCTTCAGGCGGCAAAAGAAGCAGGAATTGATATTCCTACCCTTTGCTACCTCAAGGACGTATCACACACAGGCTCATGTAGAATGTGTGTTGTTGAAATCAAAGGTGCAAGAGCACTTCAGGCGGCTTGTGTATACCCCGTTGCAGAGGGTATTGAGGTACTCACTCACTCACCGCGCGTAAAGCGTGCAAGAAAGGCAACACTCGAGTTGATTCTTTCAAACCATGACAGAAAATGTCTTACTTGTGCAAGAAATCAGAACTGTGAGCTTCAGACTCTCGCTGATGAACTTGGCGTAACAGATATAACATATGAGGGCGTAAGAAACGAATATGAAATAGACGATCTTTCTCCGTCAATCGTTCGTGACAACAACAAGTGTGTTCTTTGCCGTCGCTGTGTAAGCGTATGTAAGGAAATCCAGACCGTTGGTGTTATCGATACAATGGAGAGAGGCTTTAACACAAAGGTAGGCTGTGCATTCGATAAGCCGCTTTCTGCTACAGCTTGTGTGAACTGTGGTCAGTGTATCGCTGCTTGTCCTGTAGGTGCACTTCGTGAGAAGGATTCTACAGCGGATGTATGGGCAGCAATCGAAGATCCCGATAAGTACGTAGTTGTACAGACAGCTCCTGCTGTTCGTGCAGCTCTTGGTGAAGAGTTCGGCTACCCCATCGGAACTGCTGTAACAGGCAAGATGGCTGCAGCGCTCAAGAGAATGGGCTTTGACGGCGTATTTGATACCGATACAGGTGCTGACGTTACAATTATGGAAGAGGGTACAGAGCTTTTAGACCGCATTCAGAATGGCGGCAAGCTTCCGCTCATCACTTCTTGTTCACCCGGTTGGATTAAGTTCTGTGAGCATAACTTCCCCGACTTTATAGATAACCTTTCAAGCTGTAAGTCACCGCATCAGATGTTTGGTGCACTCCTTAAGACTTACTATGCAAAGAATGAAAACATCGACCCGAAGAAGATGTTTGTAGTATCTGTAATGCCTTGTGTTGCTAAGAAGTTCGAATCTGCAAGACCTGAAATGGAACAGGATTCACTTCGTGACGTTGATGCAGTTATCACAACAAGAGAGCTTGCAAAGATGATTAAGGAATCAGGTATTAAGTTCACCGAGCTTCCCGACGAGGATTTTGACAATCCGTTCACAGAGGCATCAGGTGCAGGCGTTATCTTTGGTGCTACAGGTGGCGTTATGGAAGCTGCTCTTCGTACAGTTTATGAAATCGTTGAGAATAAGACTCTTGATAAGGTTGAATTTGAAGCTGTACGCGGTACAGAAGGTATTAAGGAAGCATCAGTTACACTCGGCGGTAAAGAGGTTCGTGTTGCTATCGTTCACGGTCTCGGCAATGCAAGAAAGCTTCTCGAATCAATCAGAAGCGGTGAAAAGATGTATGAATTCATCGAAATCATGGCTTGTCCCGGCGGTTGCGTAACAGGTGGCGGACAGCCGATATGCTCAGCTAAGACTTATATGGATATCGACCTCAAGAAGGAAAGAGCAAAGGCTCTTTATTCCGAGGATGAGCGTCTTTCAATCCGCAAGAGCCATGAGAACCCCGACGTTAAGAAGCTCTATGATGAGTTCCTTGAAAAGCCCGGTTCACACGTTGCTCACGAGTTGCTTCACACACACTACACAAAGCGTGAGAAGTATTAATTTCTAAAATAAAACAGGCGGAGTAGGACACAATCTTACTCCGCCTTAATTTTTCAGGTGATTTATTATGATAAAAAATATAGTATTTGATTTCGGGCAGGTGCTTGTACATTTTAACCCCGACTATATGACAGAACAGTATATAACCGCTAAAGATGATTTAAGGCTTGTATCCGACATAGTTTTCGACCGCCTTTACTGGGATAAGCTCGACAGCGGTGATATATCGGATGATGAGGTTGTTGAAGCAGTCAAAAAAAGACTCCCCGAAAGACTTTGGGAGCCTGCTGAAAAAATTTACCGAAACTGGATTTATAATATCCCCGAAATTGAAGGAATGCGGAGCATAGTTGAAAAGCTTTATAACACCCCCAACATTAACCTATACCTTCTTTCAAATATCAGTAAAGGCTTTGCGGAGCATAAGGATGAAATCCCCATTCTCAAACACTTTGAAAATTGCGTGTTTTCAGCTGTATGCGGCTATACAAAACCACATCGTGAGATATATGAGTATTTGTGCAGTACCTACTCCCTCACCCCATCCGAAACACTTTTTATTGATGATAATATAAATAACATCAACGGAGCAATAGATTTCGGCATAAACGGCTATCTTTTCGACGGGGATGTAGAAAAGCTATATGAATATATTGCAAACATTCTTAAAAAGTAAATTCTCCAACGAAAAGTGCACATATAGGGACAGTCCCCATATGTGCACTTTCGTATTATGCATAATGTAATCTGCCTTTAGGCGTCGGAATTTCCCTGCCGATTTCAGACGCTGTTTCAATCCATTCAGAAATTATTTGTTCGGCGTTTGTTAATGCTTCAACTCGTGTTGAACCATCTGCCATGCATCCGGGAAGTTCAGGAACCTCTGCAATAAATGCACCATCTTCTTCACTCCAATATAGAATAATTTCATAATTATACATTGATATCGCCTCCTATTCTGTATTTTAATATAATATTCCTTATTTGTTTTACCTGATATGCTTTTGCCTTATTTCCTATAGGTTGAATATATATAATTTCTGCCACTCCTGTTTTAGTATATATATGATGGTCGACCTTTATTCTTTCATTAAAACCAAAATGAACAAGCAATAATTTAATATCAGCAAAACGAATATTACTATCCTGTGCACCATAAAGAACCATAAGCAATATTTTTTCTATCTTTGTCATATTCCTGTCCTCTCTAAATATTGTGTTCGCTTACGTCGATTGTATCATATCTTTTTCTTTATTTCAATATATTTTTATGTAAAAAGTGTCGACAAATGTATCCACATAATAGTGCAAATATATGGATTGTCCCCATATATGCGAAAAATGGGGCTGTGACAAAACGATTTTTCAAATCGGGTTGTCCGCAGCCCCTTACTTTTCTCAAAAGCACGAACTAAAAAAAGGTAAGCATATGGGAACTATCCCTATATGGTTACCTTTTTTACATCTTATGAATTTTTAATGCTGTTTATAAGGATTTCACGCAATACCTGCGGATTGCAGTTACCGCGTAGTTCTCTCATACACTGTCCGAACAGTGCCTGAAGTGCCTTTTCCTTACCATTCTTATAGTCGTTTACCGACCTTTCATCAGCCGCCATTACAGCTTTTACAACTGCTTCAATATTTGATGTATCGTTAGATACGATAAGACCATTCTTTTCTGCATATTCTGAAGGATTAACATCCTCCTCGAACATTGCCGCAAGAATTCTCTTTGCATTACCTCTTGTCACCTTATCATCTGCAACAAGCTTTACAAGCTCGCCAAGTGCAGTACCGTTGATTGAAAGCATATCGGCTGTCTGCTGTTTCTTATTAAGAATAGTCATACACTCTGTTATAATCCAGTTTGCACACTCTTTTGCAAGACCACACTCTTTATATGCCGCCTCAAAAGCATCACAGAAGGCTCTGCTTCCTACAAGCTGCTCGGCATCATATTCGGTAAGACCAAGTTCATTTATAAAGCGTTCCTTTTTAACCTCGGGGAACTCAGGAAGAGATTTTTTAACGGCGTTATACCATTCATCATCAATAACAATCGGCATAATGTTAGGGTCGGGGAAATATCTGTAATCGCCTGCTGTTTCCTTATTTCTCATAGCATAGCTCTTACCCTTTATATCATCCCAGCGACGTGTTTCCTGAACAAGCTCTTCTGTTCCGTTCTCAATTGCGTCGATATGCCTTGCAGTTTCAAATTCAATTGCTCTTGCAATAGCAGAGAGTGAGTTCATATTCTTCATCTCTGTTCTTACACCGAGAACATCCGAGCCCTCGGGACGAACTGAAAGGTTTACGTCACATCTCATTGAACCCTGCTCCCAGCGACAGTCGGAAACCTTTGCAAAGCGGAGCAAATCTCTTAATCTTTCAAGATATGCCAATACCTCCTCTGCACTTGACAAATCGGGCTGGCTTACAATCTCAATTAAAGGCACACTCGTTCTGTTAAAGTCAACAAGACTTGTATTTGTCCACTCATCGTGAACAAGCTTTCCTGCATCCTCTTCCATATGAATCTGCTTGATTCTAACAGACTTTTTACCCTTCGAAGTCTCTATATCCACTCTTCCGTTTACACTTACCGGTGCAAACCACTGCGTTGTCTGATATGAGCAGGGAAGGTCGGGGTAATAGTAGCTCTTTTTATCAAATGTTGTTGTTCTGTTTATATCACAATTAAGCATCATTCCGGCTGTCATACCGAGGTCTACTACGTGCTTATTTACAATCGGAAGCATACCGGGCATACCACAGCAGGCAGGACATACGTTATCATTTTGCTCTGCACCGAATTTTGCCGAGCAGGAGCAGAAAATTTTCGATTCGGTTGCAAGTTCTACGTGAACCTCCAACCCAATGACGGTTTCGTATTTCATAATTCTTAGTCCTCCTTACTTAATAATATCCGCTAAATCAAGCAATGCTTTATCGAAAAGCGGTGCACCTGTAAGCTGTACTCCGCCGCATACAACAGCAGGCATACCCGTTACCGATGCAGGTGCTGTAAATACGCTTTCCTCATATGCAATATACTGGTTATTCTTCGCCTCATCAACAGTATAGCTTGTTTTTGAGCACGCAGGTGCCAAAATTGCATCAAATTCTTCAAATGTCTTATACATATACTCCGACAAAACTCTTCTTATTCTAAGTGCCTTATCGTATACCTTCATATAGTTATCATCCGACAATGTCTCCGAGCCGTAGAGAATTGTTGACTTAGCAAGATATCCAAAAGCTTCTGTTCGGCTGTTGGTATAAAGCTCATCAATATCACTATACTCCTTAGCACGATGACCGAACTTGATACCGTCATATCTTGAAACGTTGTTGCAAAGCTCTGCCGACATAAGTGTGTTCCATGCCGCTTTTGCAAGAAGTAATTCCTCTGCATCGATTTCTACTACTTCTATGCCACTCTCCTGCGCCTTTTTAACAGCCTTTTCGATAATAGCCTTTGTATCATCATCTGCCAACTCAACCAATGACTTTGCAACTGCTATCTTCTTTACCGCTTTTACCTCGGCATCACACTTAAGCATAGCACACTTTTCCTCCGGAAGGCTTGTGCCGTCCTTATCATCATGACCTGCAATTTGTGAAAGTACATCCTTCACCGTTGCTGCATCCGATGCCATAACGCCAACACATTCACCCGAGCAAGCCGCAGGGATAATTCCGAATCTTGATACAGTGCCGTAGGTAGGCTTTATGTATACAAGACCTGAAAGTGCCGCCGCTCTTCTTGGCGTGCCGTTTACGTCAACAGCCACAGCCGCCTCTGCATCACCCGATTTAACAGCCTCTGCATATGCACTCTTAAGCACACCGCCGTCCTCTGTCGCACCGTAGAATGATGTCTCGCCAAGTAAATCTATATTAAATTCACCTGTATTTGCCTTTGCACATACATCAAAACCGTTGTTGTTGAGCTTTGAAACAACCTCTGCTTCAAAAAGACTCACATATCCGTCAAGCATTTTTGAACCTGCAGTAGTCGGCAAATCCTTTGTAAGAATCATATCATCTGCAACAATCTTTCTGCCGCTTGCAGAATCTTTTTTATTGATATATAAATTCATTGTTTTCATTCCTTTCTGTAAATTATAATTTGTAGGGGATATCGGGGACTGGTATGCGACGTTTTGTCCGCAGGATGAAACCAAAGCGTGCCTGTCCCCACCCCAAATCCCCTACAAATTATAATTTATTCAACCAGTCTCGGTACCTGCCAGTAGCCGTCTGTCGCCTCGGGTGCCTGAGCCTGCAATTCATCACGTGTGAAGAGTTTCTTTGAAACGTCCTCACGAACGATTGTTGTAAGCGGCATTACGTGCACCATACGCTCTGTATTTTCTGTATCTGTAGCGTTTAAAATCTCATAATCAGCCTCTGCTTTTTCAAAAAATTTCATTAAATTTTCCTTTTCGCAATCTGTAAGACTAAGCTGATTAAGCTTGCATAATCTGTTTAGTGTAACTAAATCCATTATAAAAACTCCTTTCGGCTTTAATTAAAGAATGTGTCAGGAGAACGCTCCCGACACATTCCTGTTCTCCGTTTTATAATTAGTCTCTGATTTTAATATTTGCTTCCTTAAGCTGCAGCTCGCTTACCTCGCCCGGTGCGCCCATCATCAAATCCTGAGCGTTTCCGTTTAACGGGAATGCGATAACGTCTCTTATTGTCTCTTCTTCGGCAATAAGCATTACCATTCTGTCAACACCCGGTGCCATACCTGCGTGAGGAGGTGCACCAAACGAGAATGCTGTATAGAGTGCGCCGAACTTAGCCTTCAAATCCTCTTCGCCGTAGCCTGCAATCTCAAACGCTTTTCTCATAACATGAGGATTGTGGTTTCTTACAGCACCCGATGAAAGCTCAACGCCGTTACATACGATATCGTACTGATATGCAAAGATCTCAAGCGGTTCCTTATTCATAAGAGCATCAAGTCCGCCCTGCGGCATTGAGAACGGGTTATGTGTAAAGTCAATCTTGTTTGTTTCGCTGTTTAATTCATACATCGGGAAATCAACTATGAAGCAGAACTCATATGAATCCTTATTGATAACATCAAGTGTTTCACCAAGCCATGTTCTGATTTCGCCTGCGTACTTGTTTACAACAGATATAGCATCGCAGATGAAGAATAATGTTTCTCCCTCTTTAATTCCTACAAGCTCTGTAAGCTCCTTTCTCAAATCATCTGTGAGGAACTTTGCGATAGGTCCTTTGTATTCACCCTCTGTAAGAGTAAGATATCCGAGTCCCTTCATACCGATTGATGTAGCAAACTTCAATGAATCCTCAAAGAACTTCTTTGATTTACCCGAGCAGTTTGCAACAATACCGCGAACCGGCTTATTCTTAAAGAGCGGGAAATCAACTTTTGTAAAGAATTCCGACAAATCCTGAATGATGAGCGGGTTTCTCAAATCCGGCTTATCTGTACCGTATTTCATCATAGCATCTCTGAATGTTATACGTGTAAATGGCGGCTCTGAAACAGTCTTATCGGTAAATTCACGGAAGGTGTTAAATACTACCTTCTCTGCAACCTCAAACACATCCTCCTGAGTTGCAAATGCCATCTCAAAGTCAAGCTGATAGAACTCACCGGGTGAACGGTCCTGTCTTGCATCCTCATCACGGAAACACGGTGCAATCTGGAAATACTTATCGAAGCCCGATGTCATCAAAAGCTGCTTGAACTGCTGCGGTGCCTGCGGAAGTGCATAGAACTTACCCTTATGCTTTCTGCTCGGCACAAGATAGTCTCTTGCACCCTCGGGTGATGATGCTGTCAGAATCGGAGTCTGAATTTCCATAAATCCAAGCTCTTCCATCTGCTTTCTCAAATAGCTTATTATCTTTGAACGAAGTACGATATTATCGTGAATCTTCGGATTTCTCAAATCGAGATAACGGTACTTTAATCTTACATCCTCTCTCGTCTGAGTAGAGTTTGAAATTTCAAACGGAAGCTGATTTTCGCAAGGTCCCAAAACCTCAACCTCTGACACCTTAACCTCAATTGTTCCTGTCTCTAGCTTTTGATTGATTGTTTCCTCGTCTCTTTTTGCAACAACGCCCGATACGCGGATTACGGTTTCCTTACCGATACCCGAAAGAATTGAGTCGTCCGAAATAACGGTTTGTGTTATGCCGTAATGGTCACGAAGGTCAACGAAGATTACTCCGCCGTGGTCTCTTATGGTGTCAACCCATCCTGCAAGTGCGACTTCTTTTCCGATGTCGCTTTCTCTTAATTCGTTACACTTATGTGTTCTTAACATAATTATCTGCCTCCCTGTATTTTATATATTCCCAAAAATCAAAATAAGCCGCCATTCTGCCCCGAAAATGGGACGAAAGACAGCTTCCGCGGTACCACCCAAGTTGATTGTTACCAATCCTCTTAAATCACTTTAACGTAAGTGTGCACGTGCGGTTCTAATAACATCCTAAAGATGCGTTCTTCCGCAAGCTCCGAAGTGTTTTTCGTCCGGGTTTTACTGCCGCATTCACAGCATCTGCGACTCTCTCAAAAGCAAAGCTCCCGAATTACTCTCTTCATCATAGCCTTTCAAATATTTAAATTTTTATTCTATTATATTATATCACCATTTTTGGAAATGTCAATATTTTTTACGTAAAAAATATTGACATTTCCGAGGCATACTATGCACTCTTTCAAAAAACGGTGTGTATTTTAGTTTTATTTATTTTCCTTATTTTTCTTTGCAAGCTCAAGCTTGATATGACGGCGCATCTTAACCTCATCGGAAATCGGCTTGATATCGCCTGCGGACATAAGTGCCTGCCTTGTCATCAACGGGCCGAACAGTTCATATATAAGCACTGCAAAAAGTGTTATGTTTCTGATAAGGCTTCCCATTTCGCCAAGCTGCATTGCAGTTGTACACATTCCGAGCGCAACACCTGCCTGCGGAAGAAGTGTGATACCAAGATACTTACATATATTATCATCACATTTGGTATATTTTGCGCTGATAAATGAACCGTAGTATTTTCCGAGAGAACGGAAGATTATATAAACAAGTCCTATAATAATTATAGCCATATCCGTAAACACACTCATTTCAAGCTCTGCACCGCTGATTACAAAGAAAAGAGCAAACAAGGGCGAGGTCCACTTATCCGACTTTTCCATAAGGTCGTGTGAAAGCGGACAGATATTGCAGAATATTGTACCAAGCATCATACATACAAGCAATGATGAGAAGCTTATATGAACAGGTCCTATATGGAAATCAAGCATTGAAAGCGATACCGTCAAGAGTACAAATGCAATTGTCATATTAAGACGGTTTGTGTTTGAGTTGAACATCTTCTCAAGCTGTGTTAAAAGCCAGCCCATAACCGAACCGAGTATAAGCGAGCAAGCAATTTCAACGAGCGGATTAACAATTACCGACACCAGGTCAAAGTTTCCTGCAATCATTGTCTTTGCAATGCCGAAAGATACCGCAAATACTATAAGACCAACTGCGTCATCAAGTGCAACAATCGGAAGCAAGAGATTTGTTAAAGGTCCCTTTGCTTTATACTGACGCACTACCATCAAGGTTGCCGCAGGAGCCGTCGCAGTTGCTATCGCGCCAAGTGTTATAACCTGAGGAAGTGCAAGCTTATCAGGCATTGCAAGATGTAGCAAATAGAGTGCAACATCAACAAACAACGTTGCCACAATCGCCTGAACTATACCTATTACAAGTGCTTGCCTGCCCGTCTTTTTAAGATCGTCAACACGGAATTCATTTCCGATTGAAAATGCGATAAAGCCGAGTGCAACCTCCGATATAAGTGCAAGCTTACTTGCCGCCTCCATCGTATTGAAGCCAAGACCTTCTATTCCGATTCGACCTATGCAGTAAGGTCCTATCAGAACTCCCGCAATTAAGTATGCCGTAACCGACGGTAGCTTAAAAGGCTTGAACGCTCTTGTCATCAAAAGCCCTGCCAGAAGAGCTATTGATACCGATAATAATGTACTCATAAAAAGTCCCCCTGTTTATTGTGTCTTTATAAGACTATTATATTACGGATTTCTTGCGGAAACATATCATTTTTAACCACATTTTCTTTTGCATAAAAAATGACGTGGCGAAACACGTCGTATAATTTAAGCTATTAAAATGTCTTTGTAAAATATTGATAAATTTCCTCATCCAAAAACGTATTTTAGCACAATAAGTCTCTTTTGTCAACTGCTTTTTATTCTATTTTTATTATTTTTTTACTTATTATCAGTAACCACTAAACCTTGTTAAAAATTTCGATATTTGGTTAGGCATAGGTTTAAACATCTTACATTACAGAAAAGAACAAGGTATGACTCAGCAACAATTAGCCGACAAAGCAAATATAAGCAAAAATCATATGCAAAGAATCGAAACTGCAGCCTGTTTGTATGTAAAAACAAGCAAAAAAAGACAGCCCCCGAAGCTCATTAGTCTTCAAAAGCCGTCCTTTGTTTCTAAGATTTAATTATGCAGAGTAAACGCTGCACTGCTTCTTGTCTCTGCCTTTTCTTTCGAACTTAACTCTTCCGTCAATCTTTGCGAAAAGTGTATCGTCACTGCCGATACCAACATTGTTGCCCGGATGAATCTTTGTACCGCGCTGTCTGTACAGAATATTACCTGCTTTAACAAACTGTCCGTCTGCTCTCTTTGCTCCCAGTCTCTTGGACTCGGAATCACGGCCGTTCTTGGTAGAACCAACACCCTTTTTATGAGCGAAGAACTGTAAGCTAATTCTAATCATTGTTATTTCCTCCATTTTAATTTAATAATGGTTCATGCCTCAACAGAATCAACGTCAAGATAATCGTAG
>JAZRMB010000024.1:0-100595 GCA_045647245.1 Clostridia bacterium | reverse complement strand
ACGAGGGCGCCCTTGACATGCCTGCACTTTTATGCTATATTGTAGCTAAGGGATGAAATCCTAAAATGTGGATTTCATCCCTCAAAAAACACTTAGATTATATTATCATTTTGGAGTTTACACAAAATCGGGGACATCCCCTGTACGTCATAAAGTGACAATTTTGTGTGCTCAAAGACTGCCGGTCATGTTCTAAAAACGCAATCACAGTTAGCAAACCGTCCCTCGACCTATCCTGCTGATTTTATTATATATTAATTGGTGTGTACTTGTAAATGGGTAGTATTCATCCATTGTGTGTGTCGGTAAGGCATGGATGTTCTGTTGTCTTGGTAGAAATCGAGTAATCAAGCAATTTCGAAAGATTCTCAGAAAGTTAATGACAGTTGTCAGTAAGGTTGATGAAGGGGACGATAGAACCGACCCCTTGTCCTATTGGATATGGGCATTAGATCAAACAGTTCGGAATAGTGGAGGTTACTATTAAAATGAAGAGACAATATATTATAATTATTATTCTTGCTGTATTTGTTGTATCAATTATATGTTGGAGTATTAGTAGGAGGAAGTTATTTGATTCTAATACTGCGTGGAATGGTAATTTGCTTATGGCAGATTACAATAAAGATAATATTAAAGGAATCAAGATATATAATTTAGATAAACAAACTGAAATTGATTTCATAGCTGATGGTAGCAAGGGTGAGTTTTTGAACGATAACTTGATAGTTTTCAAAAGAGGTAATTCAATACTTTCTTATGATATTAAGAAAAGTGAAGAAAAGATTATTTATACAAATGATAAATACATAGATAATTTTAGTTTGTATTCTCAAAACAAGATAGTTATATACCAGAATGAAAATACAGTTATCTATGACCTTTACACCAACGAAATTGAGCAACTTTTTTTAGATGATTTGAGTGGAGAAATATCAGCAGCAAAAGACTCTTCAATTATTTGGTATTCTAATGGAAATAACGTATTAAAACGTAATGTTCTAAATAATGATTCAATCATTGTAGAAACTGGAACAAGGCCTATAATCTATAATGATGAAAAAATAGCATTTAAGAACCTAGATAGAAAACTTATCATTAAAGATTTGGTTTCTAACGATATATGGGAATATAAAGGACATGCGTATAATTATTGTTTTTCTCCGTGTGGAAAATTCATAGCAATTGAAGATGAAATGCTACTACAAACAGGAGTTCTAAATCTGTTCAAAAAACAATCAGTTTTGGGACATAGGGTTGTATTATGGGAATATGAGACAGGTAAAACTCAAACTATTGTAGAAAGTTGCGAAGCTGGAATCGGCACAAGTTTTTCTTGGGGGAATAATATAACTGAATGAAGGTGATGATATATGAAAAAGGTTTTAACTTTACTGATAACTGTATGTGTGTTTGTTATACAATTATCTTCCGTGTTTGCATCTGATTTAGAGTACACAGCTTTATATCTTGGTAGCAATAAGGCATTTGTAAATGATGTAGAACAGCAAATAGACACAGAAAATCCCAATGTCAAGGTGTTTGTTGAAAATGACCGTTCCTATGTTCCTGTGAGGTTTATTAGCGAAAACTATGACGGACAAGTTGAATGGGTACAAGAAACTCAAACTGTCAATATCAGTTTTGCAGACCGAAAAATATCGCTGACAATAGGTATGCCGGAAATCATTATAAACGGTGAAAAGAAAGCACTTGATGTTGCACCGATTATAAGAGAAGGACGAACATTTCTTCCACTTCGTGCTTGTACTGAAGCAATCGGAAAAGAAGTTTTTTACAGCAAAGGGCTTATACTTATAAGCGACATGCCCGATATTCTGCACGAAACTTGGGATGGAGATATTGTTGATATGCTGATAGAGTATTATTTCGATTAATGGGGAGTATTATGATACCGACTATTCGCATCAGGATGAATTGGAATATATTGTCCGTGATTCGTTGAAAGGCTTGCAGAAGGCGGTGAAGCTCTGTGCGTGATGATGTTGTGCTTCTTGATATATGCGATTTGGTGGAATTTACAGACCAGCCGTTTAAGGTGCTTGACGATTATGCGATCGACGAGCTTACAGAAAGTGTTAAGATGGTTGGAGTGCTTGTTCCGGTCATTGTCAGAAAGACAGACGACAAATATGAAATTATATCAGGACACCGCAGGAAAAGAGCTTGTGAGAGAGCAGGGATTGAAAAAATCCCTGCTGTTATCGTAACAAGTATGAGCTTTGTTTGCTTTTTCATGGTTAAAGTATCTCCTGATATATTATATTAAATTATAATTATTTAATTTTCGCTGTTTTCGCCTGATATATCGGCTCGCAGGTAAGGTTTATGCCGAGTCGGCGGAATACATTCTCGTCTACGGGAGAGAGGATAACCGAGGAGTGTACCTCAAGACCTCTTAGTTTACTTAGCTGTTCCATTGCAAGTTCAGCCTTTTCGTTGCTAGGCGCACAAATGGAAAGTGCTATTAATGCTTCGTCTGTATGAAGTCTCGGATTGCGATTGCCGAGATGGTCAGTTTTAAGATGTTGTATCGGCTCTATTATTTCGGGAGCGATAAGATGAAGTTCATCATCAAGTCCTGCAAGTGCTTTTAGAGCATTTAACAAAAGTGCCGCAGAAGCGCCGAGAAGTTCTGAGGTTTTTCCGGTAATGATTCTTCCGTCGGGAAGTTCAATGGCTGCTGCAGGGGCGTTTGTTATTGCCGCTTTCTGCAGAGCAGGAGCAATTACGCATCGGTCAGCGGTTGTAACGCCTGCCTTTTTCATCAGAAGTTCAAGCTTTAATACTACATCGTCGGAGCCTGTACCTTTTCGCTGCTCACAAAGAGCTGTATAATAACGTCGTACAATTTCCTGTTTTGATGCTTCTCTTGTTACTTCATCGTTAATAATGCAGTTGCCTGCCATATTAACACCCATATCTGTAGGTGATTTGTATGGACATTCACCGAGGATTTTTTCGAGCATTGCTTTTACGACGGGGAATATTTCTACATCTCTGTTATAGTTTACAGTCGTAACTCCGTAAGCATCAAGATGGAATGGGTCAATCATATTAACATCGTTAAGGTCTGCCGTTGCTGCTTCGTATGCAAGATTAACAGGATGGGTAAGAGGAATGTTCCATATAGGGAATGTTTCAAATTTTGCATATCCCGATTGAATACCGCGTTTGTGCTCGTGGTATAGCTGAGAAAGACAGGTAGCCATCTTTCCGCTTCCGGGACCGGGTGCGGTAACTACTACAAGCTCCTTTGTTGTTTCAATATATTCATTCTTTCCGTAGCCATCGTCGCTTACAATCTTTGCAATATCGGAAGGATATCCTTCAATTGAATAGTGACGGTATACCTTTACGCCCAGTGCTTCAAGCCTTTTTTGAAATGCAACAGCTGTCGCCTGAGAATCAAAACGTGTAAGAACAACACTTCCGACATATAACCCGATAGAACGGAAGCAGTCGATTAGTCTGATTACATCAAGGTCATAAGTGATGCCCAGGTCACTGCGCTGTTTGTTCTTCTCAATGTCAGAGGAATTGATGCATATAACAATTTCTATACGGTCCTTAAGCTGAAGAAGCATTTTAAGCTTACTGTCAGGCTCAAAGCCGGGCAGAACACGTGATGCGTGATTGTCATCAAAAAGCTTACCTCCAAATTCAAGATACAGCTTACCTCCAAATTTGGAAATTCTCTCTCTTATATGCTCCGATTGCATATGAAGATATTTATCGTTGTCAAATCCAATGCCTGACATTACCCGAGCACCTCTTTCTGTTTAATATCATACTACATTATTATAATACAAAATCAGATTTTTTTCAAGATATATAGACGAAGATTTTCAAATAAAAAATACAGCCGGGAGGAATCGGCTGTATTTTACGGTTAAAACTAATCATAAAATACACTTTTTTGTATATTTATGATACTTATGCTTATTCTATTATTGCATCAAGCTCGCCAAGACCTTCAAGACTTATCGGTTCTTGAACGGTATTTTCAGCAGGTGGGAGTTTATCAGCTTTCTCTTGATTATCCTTGCTTTCTTCCGCCTGCTTTGATTCTTCTGCGGGCGCTTTCTTATTTGCAAGATACAGTGTAGTTGTTCCTGAGGTGAGCCTTATTGTTGCGGTAATTTTTCCGTCCTCGACAATCTGATTCGGAATCTCTGTTGCTTCGCCTGTTACAGGATTTGTGTAGTATATTCCGGGTTTGAAGTCGGAATCCTGAGAGTATTTGCCTTTTTCATATTCAAAGGTTATTACAGCAGCCTCAATATCCGATTGAGTTGAGAAAGTAAATTTACTGCTGTTAAAAACAGGGTATTTGCTGTCTATTGAATCTGATGCAAGCTTTTTTACCTCAAGTCCGTTTATGTGCTTGCCCGGCAGTGCACCCTCAACAGATGCAATAAGAATATTTTCCGCTGAAAGCTCACCCGAGGTTGCTTTTATGCTGAATGTTGCATTTGTAGTAATCGGGTCAAAGCCGTTATTTATTTCCCAATCGTCAGGTGCGCCATCGCCATCGGTATCATCATCTGTAGGGGATGTTTTATGTGTGTGAACTTCATCATAATCGCTCAAGGTATCAGCGTCTGTATCCTTAAACTGCGGATTTGAGCCTATGCTGTACTCGTATCCGTTTGAGAGACCGTCACCATCGGCATCTTCATCATAATCTGATACACTGCTTCCGTTTGAATCAGCCTTTGACGGATTTGTACCAAGTTCAAATATTTCCTGATAATCAGAAAGACCGTCGCCGTCTGTGTCTGCTTTATCTTTATCGGTACCATAATGTGATTCCAAATCGTCGTTTATACCGTCACTGTCGGAATCAAGTGTTGTATCAGCCCAATGTGCATAAAGGGTAGTTGCTCTTTTAATCTGAGTGTCAGAAAAAGAGAAGGAGTTTTCGGGTGTATCAGCTTCGGTAGTAGTAAACCATCCTAGGAACTGATGATTTTCTCTTTCTGGGTCCTCGGGCTTTACGGCATATTTACCGTACGCTACAGTCTGAGTCTCGGGAGTGTTTGTGGCACCGTCATAATTAAGACTAAAGCTTACATTATAAGATGAAACGATACTTGCGCCACCGGTGATTTTCTGTACACCTATCACATAATCCTCGCTTGCGACTTTACTTGAAAGAACCTTATCTTTTATAACTGCCGCACAAAGAGTCGCATCCTTTGAGATTGTAATCGGACGGACGTATTTATTGCTCTGATAGGTGGGTGTTGAACCGTCTAGCGTGTAATAAATCTGAGCATCCTTAATATTACTTCTTATAGCAACATTCTTAACGCCCGTATATGTGCCTGAGTTTAAAGAAATTTCAGGAGCGGACAGATCGGCAGTAAGTCCGTTATAAACCATAACCGCAACATCGCTTCTTTTTGAAGGATTACCCTTTGAACCTTCAAGATTGTTTGTTATCTTATACTTATCGGCAACTCTTAAATAACCTGCCGCCCAGTCATTCTTGTATACCTCGACACCGTCTCCGTAGCCGGCGGCGCATACGACAATCTTTATCGCTTCTTCATATTTTACTTCATCCTCTGGGCGGAAATTGCCATTGCCGTCACCTACAATTATTCCTTCGGAAACAGCCGTATTTACATAGCCGCTTGCCCAATGCCCTTCATTTACGTCAAAAAATTCCGTATCTCCTTTTTGCGAGTTTGCTTCTGCTTCTTTTCCGAGCATACGGCAGGCTATTGCTGCCATTTCGGCACGTGTAACGCTTTTTGTACCCTTAAAGCTTCCGTCGGGATAGCCTGACAGAATATTAAGCTCTGAAAGTGCCGACGCTTCATTATAATAATAGTCGTAGGAGCTTATGTCTGTAAAATTGTTGCTTGCCGCTGATGTGAAATTTACCGGCATCAAAGAAAGCAGAACCGATGCAGAAACTAATAATGCTTTTGCTTTTTTCATTTTTGTATCATCCTTTCTGATTTTATGATGTACCTTCCCGGCGCAGTATAAAACTGCATAATTATATTCTGCGCAGAAAATAATTACCAAGCTGTAGATGTTTTTATTCAGCTTTCATTGTCATTGTAGCATAAAGATGTGACCGAATCAAGAACTTTTTGTTAATTTTACCGAATATTAATACGATTGTATGACGTTTGATATCGTTCTTTAACAATAATGTAATATATTCACAGTTTGTTAATCTTTTTGCACGGCGATTATGTCTGTTATTGAGTTACTTGTGTTAAGAAGCCTGATTCTATCACTGCAAGTCTGTCCTCTTCAATCCAGTCAACATTATATCCAAGAGCTTCTGCGAGAAATCTTAACGGAATCATAACTCTTCCGTCGTTGTTTATGCAGGGGGCATCAAGCGGATATGCTTCGCCGTTTATATATGCATTATCTGCACCGACGGTAAAGGAAACTGTTTTTTCGCCGGTGGCGGTTGCGGTCTGTGTTTCCTGATTCCAGTTCACATTAAGCTTTAGCTCTTCAAATATAAAGCGCATAGGAACGAGCAGGCGGTCGTTTACAACGAGCGGAAGTCGGTCTGTTGCAAGAACTGTATCGTTAATAATAATTTTATGTGCATTTATATATTCTTTGGTATTTTCAATAGAATTCTCATCAAACCAATATATTCCGTCGTAGGAGTAATAGCTTTTACCCTCATTGTCGGTATATAAAAGACTGTTGTGCTTCTCTATATATTGCGGGGTAAAGGACTGATAATGAACATTTTTATAGTCATTTGCATCAAATGAAAGCTTTGTTTCGTCGTGATTACAGCACACTAATGTTCCTGCCACACTTTCTCTCGGAAGAGAAGTTAGGAGAACACTTTCGGCATCGTTCGTTCCTGCAATGGCAAAAGTACCGCTTTTTGCAGTTTTTACATATAGCTTTCCTCCTGCATAGCTTATCTCTGTCGGCGGACTTCCGAGGTCGTATTTTCTTAATATATTCAGTTCATCATCCAAAAGATACAGATACCCGCATATCTTCCACCACGCGGCATAGTAGAATGGTTTGGCTGCCGATACGTGGTAATATGCCGCATATCCGTAATCGGTTTTCGTAAAATAATAGTTGTCAAGCTTTTTGGAAAATGTCTTAACTGTCTCCGGGTTGTTGCGGTTAATGTCATCTTCTGAAGGCTTATCGCCAACTGGGGGAATAATCTGAATATTACTTTCGGCTTTGTATACGGGCACAGACCAATCGCTCATAATTTTAAACGACTGTTTAGGCCCGCCGAAATTCTGGACGGGAAGTGTCATTTCAATCAGAAAATTTGTGGTTTCCCCTTTTGGAACAAGGACGGAGGCAAGTGTATCTGTGGTTTGAGTTTCAGTCTGCCCTTTTGATATAACGGGGCATAGCAGATTTCCTTCCGAATCCGTAACCTTTATTATAAGGTCAGAGGTGCAGGTTGCGATGTAATCAAAATATCGGTCGGTCGATGAATTGTTGTGTACAGTTAAATTATATACAGCTGTAACGCCGTAGTTACCCATATTACAGCTATAATTAATTTCGTCATTTTGGGGAGATTGCGGATAATTGGGGATGTATGTATTTTGTGTATACCCTGAATTATTTCCGGGGAAATGGTTTGTATCGCTGTGGAACGGATCGAATATATATACATCGTTTTTGTCGTCTTCGCTGACATCGCTGCCGTACCATTTAAGCTTGTACGGGTCGCGGTAGTAAAGCGGAAGAATATCCGATTCTGCAACTATACGCTTTGTGTACATATCGGCAAGTGGGTTTAAGTTTGTAACCCATTCCGTAACGGTATTGCCTTCGGGAACATACTGATTATATACGGTAATGGGAAGAAGGTCGCCGTCCTTTACCGAGTCGTCTATTGTGTATTCGAGCTTTGCCGTAACACGTGGGAGTGAGTTTGCAATACCCTTTTGTGTTTTATCATATACATAAAAACCGTGGGAAGGTGTGGTGGTAAGATGCTCGCTGTATGACGCAAACACATTAAAATCAACAGCTCCAGAAACAATTTCCATATCTGCACCTAAAAAAACGTGCTTGGGGTAGGGGACGGAGCCGTAATTTTCAATATAATCGCCAAGATAAGCACTCTCTCCCTTTTTAAGCTTAATTACACGATTTTCCTGCTCGGTAGGGTTATACACCTTGTTAGAGTTGAGAGTGCAGATTGTTTCGTTCATAAGGTCTGCGTGTGCGTGAAGTGAGGAAAAGCTTCCTTCATCCCATACACGATTTCCGGATGTGTTAATATGCAGTGTATTTTCGGGGACTTCAAAGGCTGTGCGTGATATAATTATTTCGCTGTCCTCAAGGGCTGTAAATATGCCGTTTAAGTAAATATTTTTCCCGGGCACCTTTGTGTTTTCGTCTATTGTATCGGTTACAAGGTTAAAATGGGTAAGATACACTATGTATCTGTCGGGGGTAAGACCTTCGTTATTCATCAGATAAATCGGATTATCACCGTCAGCAAGGTCATCGGCGGTTATCCCTTCGGGGTTGTTGCAATAGATGAATTTACCGCCGCCGTCGGGAGTGAATTTCAAATCGGGTGCACAAAAGGCAGCTTTAATAAATGTGATAGAAAGTATCGTAATAAGAAGCAACAGCTTTTTCATATATATGAGCCTCCTTATATTAATTTTCGTTTTGTTAAGTTAAATGAAAATTGAGATCTTGAACTCCTTATGGTATAATAGTTTCACCACAAAACCAATACCTCCCTGAAAATCAGAGAAAGGAGAACAAGATCTCATGGTAAAAATTATATCACACAGTTGCCCAAAATGCAACTCTCATTCACTCTATAAATACGGCAAGGATAAATTTGGCAATCAAAAATATCAATGCCGAATTTGTAAACATCAATTTGCTCCGTCTTATCAAAAAATTGACAGACCTCGCAAATATCCTTCTTGCCCTGTTTGTGGCAAGTCTGCATTTCTTCATCACGACTACAATGATTATTCTAATTATCGTTGTTCGGATAAGAAATGCAATCATTCTTTCTTTCAAGCTAAACCTACTGTGAAGCTGCCTCCGTCCATGTCAAACATCATCGGCAAGGATAACTTCAAACGTATGAGACACAGCATACATTTAGTTATTACTACTCTCACATTGTTTTACATAGGTGGCACATCTTTTCGTAAGATATCTACAATGCTTGAAATTTTATACAACATCAAAGTTTCTCACGTCACCATCAGTGATTGGTGTAAAAAGTTTGCTCCTATTTTTCACTCCAAAATGCTTTCTCTTATGCCTGCTATGAATTTTGACTCCGATGAGTGGCACGCTGATGAAACTGTTGTCAAAATCCTAGGCAAAAAGTATTACATTTGGTTTATCCTTGATAGCGAAACAAGGTTTGTTTTGGGCTTTCACCTATCACCTCACCGAGATTCTCCACAAGCTTTCAGCTTGTTTAATAGTGTAACACAATACGGTAAACCTAATGCTATTGTAACTGACCGTTATTCAGCTTACAAAGTACCAACAAAGTCTATCTTTGGCGTTCCTCATATCAGAGTTGCCAGCTTTAAAGATGACATTTCCAACAATGTTATTGAAGCCTTTAACAAACAGTTTAAATATTGGTACAAGACAAGATATGGTTTTAACTCTTTTGAAAGTGCTAATTCTATGATTATGATGTTTGTATTCTTCTACAATTTCATCAGACCTCATAGTTCCTTATCCAATCTTACACCTGCTCAGGTTGCCGGATTAAAATATTCAGAACGACAACATAATTCTTTGTTACTAATATCCTGATTTTCGCCTAATCAATATCCAAATGGTCGCTCTGTGATTTGTCATAGGGCGTGCGTCAGCACGTTCATTTTTACCCTTGACTAATCGCAGACGAGCATTTACAAGCTTTCCGGCGAAAATCTGCGATATTTTGTGAAATTATTATGCCATTCTTTCATTTTAACTTTACACTACCAACAAATATAAAATATTCTAAATTAACATCTATTATATTATAATCCTGAAAGAAAATCAATATAAATTTTGTAAAAAGATTGAAATTAAATTAAAATTAATGTATAATAGAATCTACAAGATTAATTTTGAGGTGGTAAAATGTTTGATAAATTAGAAGCTCTTGAAGAAAGATTTGCAATAGTAAACGAAAAACTTTCTGACCCTCAAATCATTTCAGACCAAAAGCTTTTTCGCGATTACTGCAAAGAAAACTCAGAGCTTACGCCAATAATCGAAAAATACAGAGAATATAAAAAGGCAAAAGAAACAATAATCGATGACAAGGAAATGTTGGCATCGGGAGAAGATAAAGAACTTGAAGAGCTCATCAAGCTTGAATTACAAGAAGCAGAGGAAACGTTAGCAAGATGTAGTGATGAACTGAAGATTCTTTTACTGCCTAAAGACCCTAATGATGACAAAAACGTTATTATCGAAATACGTGGCGGAACCGGCGGTGATGAAGCTGCTTTGTTTGCTGCAGATCTTATGCGAATGTATTCTATGTACGCCGAGGCACAGAGATGGAAGATAGAAATTCTCAGTTCTAACCCAACAGATATAGGTGGTTATAAAGAGGTTTGCTTCTCAATTGAAGGGCAAGGTGCTTATTCAAGATTTAAATTTGAAAGCGGTGTACACCGTGTTCAAAGAGTTCCTGAAACAGAGTCAGGCGGTCGTATTCATACTTCTGCTGTCACCGTTGCAGTCCTCCCCGAGGTTGAAGAGGTTGAGGTTGAGATAAATCAGAATGACCTCAGAATAGATGTGTTCAGAGCAGGAGGTCCCGGCGGCCAGTGCGTAAACACAACCGACTCCGCTGTCAGAATCACCCATCTGCCCACCGGTATCGTTGTATCATGCCAGGATGAAAAATCTCAGTTCAAAAACAAAGACAAAGCAATGAAAATCCTTCGCTCAAGAATTTATGAAGTTATGGAGGCTGAACGCCATAAAGAAATTGCCGACGAGAGAAAATCCCAGGTCGGCTCAGGAGACAGAAGTGAGAGAATCCGAACCTACAACTTCCCCCAGGGACGTGTCACAGACCACAGAATTAATCTTACTTTGTACAAGCTTGAACAGATACTTGACGGTTCGCTTGAAGAATTGATTGATGCATTAGTTACAGCTGACCAGACTGCAAAACTTGCAAGTGGAGACGAATGATAAAAAGCAGGATAAATCCGAAGAGGGTTATCCTGCTTTTAAATTTAACTGTATCTTTTATAGGCATCGTTTTAGTGAATTTTTAAAATTACATATTTCTTCACTCATTATTCCCTCATACCCATCCGGTAATGCTTTAATCCAGACCGATGCATTTTCAGAATCATCGCTGTTATATGCAATTATTGCTTGTGAGTATGCATATAATACTGCTGAATCCTTATAATATCTGTCATAATCTTTTCCGCAAAGTGCATCCTTAGGGAATCTTTTATAATTAATTATATGAAGCTCTTCAAAGCCTTCAGATGCAAGAATATAGTTACCTTTGAGCATATAATCAATTGATTTATTGTAATTTTTCTCTCTCAATCCATTAGCGTATTCAATACCCGATAACAGAGTAAACGCATAAAGAACAATCAATAAAATATGTTTGATTTTCACATAGTTCCTGTCCTTCCTGAATTGTTTTGTGTTTCTTCTGCTTAACCTTGTCATTTTAAACCCCTCCGAACAAAATAAATTAAAGTAATATACATACAGAACTTTTTTCTGTATGCCGTTCTCTTTATACATATAATACCAAATTCATTGGGTGATAAAATGGACAGTGATATGTAAATTCTATATATATTGAATATTTTGTAATTTGTCGAATAATCTTGAAATTTGTCGATTAGTATGTTATACTATTTCAAACAAACCTAAGGGGAGATTATATGATATTTAAAGAAGGACGGCGAATCAGGTCGCAGATACCTATGGATGCGATTACACCATTCATTATGCCGACTCGTTGCGGTGCATCAAATTTTTTCACTGCTACAGTTGATATTGATAAATGTGAAGAACTTATCAGGCAAAAAAGAGCTGAAGGTATGAAAACGTTCGGTATGATACATATATTTATGACTGCATATATACGTGTAATTTCTCAACTTCCCGGCATTAACCGTTTTATAAGCGGTCAGAGACTTTATGCACGTAAGAATATTGAAATATGTATGGTAATGAAAAAATCAAAAGAGCTTAATGCACCCGAAACAGTACTTAAAATCGAGGCTACTCCAAACGAAACACTTGACACGTTGTATAATATATTGAGCGATGAAATAACAAAAAACAAAAAAGTCGGTGACAGTAATGCAACAGATGTTGCAGCAAGAGTTCTCACTTCTCTTCCTAGTATATTACTCCGCTTTACAGTATGGGTGCTTAAAATAATCGATTACATCGGACTGCTTCCCCGTTTTTTGACAAAACTCAGTCCTTTTCACGGCTCAATGTTTATTACAAATATGGGTTCGCTTGGGATGCCTCCTATTTTTCATCACCTCTATAATTTCGGAAATCTGCCGGTATTTATCGCAATGGGAGCCAAAAGAACAATATACGAAACAGCCGAAAACGGTGACGTTATAAAAAGACGTGTAATTGATTTCAATGTTACCTGCGACGAAAGAATATGTGACGGTCATTATTATGCGACAGCATTCAAAAAGCTCAGAAGGCTCATAGAAAATCCGGAGCAACTTTTGGACGCACCTGAAACAGTTGCGGACGATATTAAATAACTTAAACTTCAACCTGTAAAAGCATATGTAAAGATGTTTTTACAGGTTTTTTATAGCTAAATATATGTATAAAAACAGTAATATAGTAAGATTTTGAATAAAACATACAAAATATGTAAAATTAATGTTAATTAAGTTATTTTCTCTTTACAATTTTAAAAAAAGATTGTATAATATATTATGAATAATTATGTACACGGAGTGATAAATAAATGCTTAATCTTACAAGTATCCTTCTTGGGGTACCAATAGTTCTAATTGCACTTACCGTGCATGAATTTGCACACGGTTTTATCTCCGACAAACTTGGTGACCCTACACCAAGATACCAAGGAAGGCTTACATTGAATCCATTAGCACACCTCGACCTTATGGGCACAATTCTTATGATACTTACAGGCTTCGGTTGGGCTAAACCGGTGAGTATAAATCCTAATTATTATAAAGACAGAACCAAAGGTATGGCATTGGTTGCACTCGCAGGGCCTATTGCAAATTTTATTGTAGCATTACTTGGTATACTCGTTGGTAAAATTATCGCTATGCTTCTTAGTAAGGTCGGAATTTCTCCACAATTCATCAATATGATTACGTTTGCTTTTGCTTGGAGAAATCTTTGTTTTATGGTATTTAATCTTATACCACTTCCTCCCCTTGACGGCTTTAAGGTAGCAGGTATGTTCATACCAAAAAGAACATATTATAATATTTTACGATATGAGCATTATGTAATTTATGCAATTATGGCACTTTCTCTGCTTGGCGTGTTCAATATGGTTATAGGCACAGGTGCAAGTGTTCTTATAAATTTTATTTATGGCTTTGTCGATAAGCTTCTAGTAGTTCTTTTCTGGTAAAAATCAAGTATAGGAAGTATAAATAATGGAAAAAATGCAATATAAGCTCGAGAGTTTCAACGGACCTCTTGATTTGCTTCTCCATCTCATCACAAAAAACAAATTAAATATTTGGGATATACCTATTGTTGAAATAACAGAGCAATATCTTGAAGCTATTGAAGGTATAGAAGAGTCAGCTCTTGATGATACAAGCGAGTTTCTTGTAATGGCGGCTCAGCTATTGTATATAAAGTCAAAAATGTTACTCCCCAAAAATGAAGACGATGAAGAGGAAGAAGATCCGAGAGAAGACCTTGCAAGGAGACTGGCAGAATATAAGCTGTTCAAAGAAGCCTGCACCGACCTTAGAAAGAATGAGTTTTCTTCAAGATATCTGTTCTTTAAGGGCGAAGAAAAAATTGATTTTCCCCTTCCGGAGTACGACAGACACCACGAGGTTTATGAACTCGTAGATGCATTTGAAGCCATTCTTCAACGTCGAGAAAGGAAAAAGAAGCCTGAAAAAAGAGCATTTTCGGGTATAGTCGGAAGAGAAAAAGTGTCAGTTGAGGATATGGTTGAAAAGGTATGTAAATTTCTTTCAAAAACTCCAAGACTTAATTTTAAATCCGTATTTCGACCTGATGATTCAAAACCCGAAATGATTGCAACATTCCTTGCAATACTCGAAATGATTAAACTCAATAAGCTCAGGACGGAATATGATGAAAATACAAACGATTTTGTTCTGTTTAAAACAAATGAAACGGACAAGCTCATAAATAACTCAGATGAAAGTGAGAATTAAAAGGTGGAAAACGTAAACATTGAATGCGCTGTTGAAGGAATACTGTTCGCAGCAGGAGAGCCTGTTAAAGCAGCAAAGCTTGCATCGGTTCTTGAAGTAAGCATAGAAGAAATCAATAAAGCAGTTGATTCTCTTAAAAAAACATACGACAGCAAACTAAGAGGGCTTAAAATTATTGATATTGATGAAGGGTATCAGCTTTGCTCACGACCAGAGTATTATGCGTACATACAGGATATATTAGGTGAGCAACGCAGACAGGCACTTTCAAACGCTGCAATGGAAGCTCTTGCAATAATTGCATACAAGCAACCGGTCACAAAAGGACAAGTAGAATTCATACGTGGCGTAAACTCTGACGGTGCTGTAAATCGTCTTGCTGAAAGAGGCCTTGTTGAGGAATGCGGTCGTCTCGATGCTCCCGGACGTCCTATACTTTTTCGTACAACGCAGAATTTCCTCAGATGTTTTGGTCTGAAAACACCTCAGGACTTACCTGCAATTGATTTTTCAAAACTTGGTAATGAGTATGAACAGATAGAAATTGCAGAGGTTTCCGAAGTTAGTGATACGGTTATTGACGAAAACACTCCCCCATCTACTGATTTACCTGAAATATCCGAAGCAGAATAAGCGGAGGTGACTTACTTGTATATTCTGTTAATTATATGTGCATTTATTTTTCTTCTAGCAATAATAATGCTCATAACGCCCGTTAAGGCTATCGTAAACTTAAAAAAGGACAGCGATAAAGCCTTATTCCGATACAAGGTTACTGTCGCAGGAATTACTGTTTTTACAAATAAGAGTAAAGCAAACAAAAATAATGATGAATATACCAAAAGTAAAGATTCTGCCGGAAAAAAAATTAAAATTGCTGATGCAATCGATATATATAGGGAATTTTCCGATAAGATTACAGAGCTTGTACATTACACAGCAAATCATTCTCTAAAATTTGAAAAGATACATCTTTCCTTAGTTTTCGGAACGGGAGATGCTGCCATAACCGGTGTCACTTATGGTGCTGTAAGCGGTATTGTATATTCCACATTAGGAATTATTGATTCAAAATGCACAATTAAAGATAATAGCATAGAAATAACTCCCGATTTTTTTAATTCGGTATTTAATCTCGACTGCGAATGTATAGTACGTCTCAGAAATGTGCATATTATTGTTATCGCATTCAAGTTTTTATTACTTATGTTAAAAATCAGAAAGACTTCTTCTGATAATAAAATAATAAATAACACAAACAAATAAACGAAAGGAACGTGATTAATATGGCAAATAATCCTATTGAAGGTCTTATGGATACTGCAATGAGCAACATAAAAGCAATGGTTGATGTTAATACAATTGTCGGCGATGCAGTTACAACTCCTGACAATACTGTTATCATACCAATTTCAACAGTGTCATTTGGCTTTGCTGCAGGCGGAAGCGAATTTGCACCAAAGAAAGGCGCTGTATGCGACCAGACACAATCAAGTATGTTCGGTGGTGGTGCAGGTGGTGGTGCAAATGTTAAGCCAATCGCCTTTTTGGTTGTATCAAACGGAAATGTCAGACTTCTTCCTGTAGGTGGAAGTTCTTCAACAGCAGACAAAATAATAGATATCGTACCTGAAATGTTTGATAAACTCAACGGTGTTATATCGGGTATGAAGAACAAAAAGAAGGCAGCAGATGCTGATTCCGAATAATATTTAATTATCAAAAGGTTGCTGTTATTGCGTAAACCGCAGCAGCAACCTTATTTTAAGTAAAGGGGTTAATAATCATGGCTTTTACTGGCAGAGATAAAATTCTATCAAAGGTTACAAAGCCGACCAGATACACAGGCGGTGAAATCAATTCAATAATGAAAAATCCAAATGACGTTGATGTACGTTTCGGCTTTATTTTTCCTGATACATATGAAATTGCAATGTCACATCTCGGGATAAAAATCCTATATCATCAGCTAAACGAAAGAAAGGATACCTGGTGCGAAAGAGTCTTTGCACCATGGAGCGATATGGAAGCCTTAATGCGTGAAAACGGAGAAAAGCTTTTTGCTCTTGAGTCGGGTGATGAAGTGACTCATTTCGATATACTCGGCATAACACTTCAATATGAACTTTCCTATTCAAATGTAATCAATATGCTCGACCTTGCGGGGATTCCGCTTTTATCATCAGAACGCGGCAATGAATATCCTATAATTTGCGGCGGCGGACCATGTGCTTACAACGCTGAACCCATTGCTGATATATTCGACTTTTTCATGCTGGGTGAAGGTGAAGATGTAATAAATGAAACAACTGATATATACATTAAGTGGAAAAAGAGCGGCAAAAAGGATAAAAAAGAATTTCTTGAAGCTGTAGCAAAAGTCGACGGTGTGTACGTACCTTCATTCTACGACGTCAAATACAAGGATGATATGCGAATAGAAAGTATTACACCTAACAATCCAAATGCAAAAAGTGTAATAACAAAACGTATCGTAAAGGACTTTGATAAAACACCGGCACCGGAGAAAATAATCGTTCCTTTCGGCGAAGTTGTGCACGACCGTGTAATGCTTGAAGTTATGCGTGGCTGTATAAGAGGTTGCAGATTCTGTCAGGCAGGATATGTATACCGCCCCGTACGTCAAAGAAAAAGTACCACTCTTACCTCCCTTGCTGAAAAACTTCTCGACTCAAGCGGGTACGATGAAATTTCACTTTCATCATTAAGTACCAGCGATTATACCGAGCTTCCTGAGCTTACTGACTGTCTTCTGAAAATTACAGAAGAGAAAAAAATCGGCCTTTCTCTTCCCTCTTTAAGAATTGATAACTTTTCTCTTGAGCTTATGAACAAGGTTCAAAAGGTAAGAAAAACAGGAATAACTTTTGCGCCCGAAGCAGGAACACAGCGTTTGAGGGATGTTATTAATAAAAACATATGCGAAGAGGATATTCTACGCTCATCAAGTATGCTCTTTAACGGCGGCTGGACAAACGTAAAATTATATTTTATGATAGGACTCCCCACCGAAACATATGATGATTTAACCGGTATTGCAGAACTAGCCGAAAAGGTACTTGGCGAATATTTTGCAATCCCCAAAGAAGAGCGTGCTAAAAGTATTAATATAACTGTCAGTACATCGAGTTTTATACCCAAGCCATTTACAGCTTTTCAATGGGAAGAACAAAACACAAGAGATGAAATAATTAAAAAGCAGGATTATTTAAAAGGTGCGATAAAATCAAAAAGAATAAAATACAACTGGCATGATAACAAAACAAGCTACCTTGAGGGCGTATTTGCACGAGGAGATAGAAGACTTTGTAATGTTATTATTGAAGCAGTACGTCTCGGCTGCAAGTTCGACGGTTGGGGTGAGCATTTTGATTTCCAAAAATGGATGCAAGCATTTGAAAATTGTAACATCAATCCTGATAACTATTTAAGAAAAAGGGATTATGATGAAATACTTCCTTGGGATCATATCAGTGTAGGAATTACAAAAGAGTTTTTCAAAAAAGAAAGTGAGCTTGCAAAAAAAGCAAAAACAACGCCAAATTGCCGCGAAAAATGTGCAGGTTGTGGTGTTGCCGGTTTTAAAACGGGGGTTTGTTATGAGTAATTATATTTTAAAATACACAAGAGGACACAGGGTAAAATATATATCACATCTTGATTTTGTACGTATGTTCCACAGAACAGTCAGACGTGCAAATCTACCTTTTGTATTTTCTCAGGGTTTTAACCCGCACCCTATTATGACAGTAGCTTCTCCGCTTTCTGTTGGTGTCACAGCAGACGGAGAATATATGAAGGTAGGATTCAATACCCAACTCTCCGAAAATGAAATCAAGGAATTATTAAATTCTTCGTTACCTGACGGATTTACAGTAAAATCAGTCACAAGAGTTGAAGGCAAAGAGTATGATTTTAACAACATAACAAAAGCTGAATACTATATTGACGCAGAAGCAGTCAAACCCGATGCAGT
Organism: Clostridia bacterium; assembly: GCA_045647245.1. Classification (GTDB taxonomy): domain Bacteria; phylum Bacillota; class Clostridia; order UBA1381; family UBA1381; genus HGM11525. Next base: position 82,178 of record JAZRMB010000024.1, on the reverse strand, counting down.
CAATATTGAATCTTTTATGGAAAATACACAGATTATAGTTATGAAAAAATCAAAAAGCGGCGAAAAAGAAACTGACATCAAACCTCTAATCACTTCGCTTGAAAAAACTGCTCCTGAAAGTGGTAATGTCGCATTTAAATTAGTTTGTGCCGCAGGCAATAACGCAACTCTAAAACCCGAAACAGTTATTGATGCACTTAATAAATATCTTCCTGATGTTAATATAGGATTTATTGCTGTTCACAGAGTTGCTCTTTTAACCGATTCACTCAAACCCTTACTTTAATATTTAAAAGGCGTCACAAAATTGTGACGCCTTTTAAATATTAAAAAATTAACCCCAGACTACAGTTCCCCAAACCCATCTTGATGTTGCACTGAGTGAAAAACCTGCCAACATAAGTAAGTTTGCAATGAAAATGTAAATATTTTTTCCAAACCATAAATACCAACTTTCAGATAATACACTGCCGTTTATAAATGACGCAATCAACGGTATTAAACAAATTGACGCAAATATAAGCACCTGAAGAATAACAACATCTTTTTTATGTCCGGCAATCTTCTTTGACATCAACAAATATAATATTCCGGTAATAAGACAATATAGCACGCCTGATTTATCAGTGACATTCCATAATAACTTCAGTAATATAGGATCAGAACCATCATCTACATAACCGCCAAGAAGGTTATAGCTGAACACATCAGCAACCATACCAAATAAAAACAAAAATGACCCTACAGAATACAAATACGAAATCAGCGTCATTTTACTTATATACTGCTTATACCAATCATGTGGTAACACAAATAAAACAGGAATTAAACACTGAACAATTCGCAATAATATATATGTGATACTCGAAACATTTATCTTTCTGTAAAAAGATACTGATTTGAGAAACGGGAAAAACTTAATAACTAAGTATAAAGCCATTGTAGCTACAGCAATCCAAAACATAGCAAGGGCAGCATTTCGCATATTCTTTCTGGCTTTATTAATTTTAATAACTTCTTCCTTTGATTTATGATGTTCTCTTGATGAGTGTCTGTCGCTACTCCTCATTATAAATTCTCCTTTTATTCTATATAATAACTTTCATATTATACCACAATAATCAGTAAATCTCAATGCATAAAATAGACATTTTTTCACCAATCTATTAATGCAACATTAACAACAGAAGAAGAACAGATATTGTGATATTAATTTTGTCGCAAAGTAATTTCTTATAATAACAAAATTTATGTATCAAAAAGCGACAACTTAAGGTAACGATTCAATAATAATTTTTTCATTTATAAATCGGCAACGAAGAAACTCACCGTTTTTTATATGATAGTCATAAAAATCCCCTTTATTTTCTGCAAAAGCTTCTAAAATTGCCATTATCACACCACCGTGTACTACAAAAGAAGCCGAGGATTTATCGGGCAAAGATTTAATTATTTTTCTAAAAGAGCTTACGCACCGTTCTTTAAAATCCGTTACGCTTTCACCGTTTGGAATCGACAGAGTACACATAGAATCAACCCACAGTCTGTATTCACCGTTTCCGGAAAGCTCTAAAGCATTTTTACCTTCAAAAACTCCAAAATCGATTTCTTTAAAATCTTCTTCTACAACATATTTACATTCAGGGAAAATAAGATTAGCAGTTTGCATTGTTCTTTTCATAGGACTGATATAAATATATTCCTTGGGGAAATTGTAATTTCTTAATTCCAACACCTGCTCAACGCCAATATCACAAAGTGGTTCGTCTGTTCGGCCAATGTATCTTTTTTCAAGATTGCCTTTTGTTGCACCGTGACGGATAAACACTAATGTTTTCATAACACAGCTCCAATCCATACACCAAACATACAAACAAGCTCGAATATTTGCAGAAAAAATCCTGCAGTATCTCCAGTAACGCCGCCAAATTGCTTTTTTACCATCCTGCAATACAAAAGAGTCCACAAAGCACCGACTGCAATAGCTGTTATCCCGGGTATCAAGGCAATATAAAGCATTCCTCCCCCACAAACAATCGCAATCAATATCATTACTGTATTTACAGTTTTTCGTTTAGTGTTTTTGGTGTAGCTTGAAAGCATTCCTGACTTTCTTGCATTCGGTAAATTCACTGCACAAATCGCGGTAATGCATCTTGACAAAACGTAAACAGGGCAAAATACCAAAAGATTATCCAAAGAATATATTTCATAAAGAAAAGCCATATTTAAAATCAGATATATTCCGCAGTATATACATGCAAATGCACCACAATGTGGGTCACTTAATATTTCAAGTTTTTTCTCCTTTGACTGATGTGATGAAAGTGCATCTACTGTATCCATAAACCCATCCATATGTATCCCGCCCGTCACAAGAAGCGGAATAGAAATCGAAATCATCATAACAAAAAAATCACTTACTTTCAAAACTGCACCAAGTTTTGACCATAGCCACATAAGAGCACCGCAAATTAAGCCAACTATAGGAAAAAAACAAATTGCATATTTCATATTCTTTTCATTCCATTCAAAGTTTGGCATCGGTATCCTGCTGTATGTTGACAGTGCTACCATAAGCGACTCAATTAATATCATAACCTTCACCCTTTTCATATACTGGCTTTCCATTTGACATTGTCACAGCAACTAAAGCCTCATCATATAACTTTTGATTGATTTCGTTCAGGCTGCTAATATACATATCCGTTTCTTCATCATATCCGTTACTTAAAAGTCCTGAAATTGTAACTGCAACTGTAATCTTACATTTTTTAGCAAGTCTTAAAATATCTGAAAAAACTTCATCTGCACTTTTATGCTTTTCAAATATGTTATTTGCTAAAAGATTGGAAACATCTTCAAGTAATACAACCGATTCAGGTTCAACAGATTTGTCTGACAAGCAGTACGGCAGCTCTAAAGTAGCAAACCCAAGGCCTTCCCTTTGCTTTTTGTGTTTTTCAATCCTTCGATAGTTTTCTTGCGTTTTAGGAATCATGGTTGCAATATAATAACGTTTTCCTTCACACTCTGAAATCAGCTTTTCTGCAAAAAGACTTTTGCCACTGTTGTTTTCTCCCGAAACAAGAATCAGTTTTCCCATTTTCCCCTCCACGTTTACGGTGTAAATTTATCACCTTTCCTGATTTCTTCAAGATAGTCATCATTAATATCTGCATCATCAAATGTTGCCATTTTATTCATAATACTGCAGGCGGCATCGACAATCTGAAATGCCAAAGGACATCCGCTGCCTTCTCCAAGCCTCATATCAAGATTCAGCATCGGTGAAATTCCAATCTCTTTTATTGCTAAGCTATATCCGATTTCAAAAGATGCGTGACTTGCTATTAAATAATTTACAACATCAGGACAAAGCTTTACCGCACAAAGAGCCGACACCACTGAAATAAATCCGTCAATAACAACCGGTTTTCGTGATGCCGCCGCACCTAAAAACGCTCCGCACATTGCGGCAATATCGAAACCGCCAACCTTTGCGAGTACATCTAAAATGTCATTTTTATCAGGATTGTTTATTTCAATCGCTCTTTTTATAACTGCCTTCTTTTTTAAAAATGCACTGTCTGTAATACCGCCGCCTCTACCGGTCACCTTCTTTGAATCTACATCAAGAATAACTGCAAGAACTGCAGATGCAGTCGTTGTATTTCCAATTCCCATTTCACCAACACCGATAATATCAGCATCAGTATTTTTTGCAAGCTCTGCACCAATCATAATGGCTTGTAAGGCTTGTTCTTTAGTCATAGCAGGGCCTTTTGCAATATTATTTGTACCATATGCAATTTTTTTATTTATGATATCGCTGTTTTTTACGTCAGCATTTATTCCGACATCGCAAACAGTAATTCTTGAGCCAAAATGTGCAGCCAAGACCGAGGCACCTGTCTTTTCTTTCGTTAAGTTTACTGCTTGCTTAAGCGTAACAGACTGAGGAGCGGAAGATACCCCCTCCACAGTTACACCGTTATCTGCCGCAAACACAAGCAAATGCTTTTTATCAATATAGTTATGTACCTTACCTGTAATTCCTGCAAGCTGTACTCCGATTTCTTCAAGCTTACCAAGACTTCCCGGCGGCTTTGCAAGCCTTGATTGATGTTTCTTTGCATCATCAATCGCCTTGGCATCAAGCGGTTTTATCTCATTAATCAAAGACTTAATCATTTCTTTTCTCCTGCTTTTTCATCTTCTCGTTCATTAACACGATTTTTGATACAATATAATCATAGCTGTCCTCGCTGTGCGGTACTAAGCATCCCGAACATTTTTTTACTCCGCTTTTTGAATATGTAAAATCCCCACCACATTGCGTACCCATTGTATATAACGGGCAGTAGCAGAAAAGACAGTTAAATGTTTCGGGGTTTGCTCCTTCATGACAAGGAAAATATTCACACTCTTTGTTTTGAAAGAAGGAATAACTATTCTTTTTCATTTTAATATTATACCTCCCCTTTTGATATACGTCTGACGAGTTCCATATCAAGTCTATCCTGATGTATTATAACAGAGGATAACCTGCATATAACAGTATATGTTATCTTTGCTGTTGCAATCCACAAGTTTTTTCTTCTCTTATTGATATATACCGTATTTTAGTTTAATTCTTTCAAGCTTTCCGACTAATTTTTCCCCAAAAATAAGATTGAAAATTGCAGCAGCTCCCGCATGTGCAAAATCATATGGAACACCCGCAATATAATACATTTTTAAAGCATCCCAGCTTATTTCAGAATTGCCTGGCATACTTGATGTACTGATTAAGGTAAAAATATTGAGTAATCCGCCGTAAAGAATAAACGTACTTAAAAATGTAAATACCATAAGCGTAATGCAATCAACAGGTAAGCGCTTTCGCTGTACAACAGCACCTAAAATTAAGCCAATCGTTCCAAAGGCATAAATTCTCCAACCGAAAAATGTCGCCCTGTCGGTTGGCGGAAACAGGACATAAGACAAATATGCGACTATCATCGAAAAAATGACACACATAATAGGTACAATTACAAACCTGAAATTTATTGTTTTTTTCTCACTTGAATTTGTACAGCTAAATGCAAGCCCTGCCAAAAATCCAAGAAAACCCCAACAGAACATTTGCCACGGACTCCACGGACCATGACCTGTATAAAAATTAAGAATGAAACGTCCCAAAGCACCAACTAAAAATCCTGCTTCAGGACCAAGTGCAATTCCGCATGCAATAATTATAGCGGTACCCGCCCTGAGTGGTATTGTAACTTTGCAAATCAAGTGAGCGCATACTGTGATTGCCGCCATAACCGCAATAAGTACAATCTCTCTTGCTTTCGGCTTACGTCTTTCAAAAGCCATAAAAAACGGCATCATAACAAGAGCTAAAACAATAAGACTTATCAGAATATAGTTACTTTCATTGAGCAATGTATTCCCAACTATCAATACAGCAGGAACAGCAAGAAAAATCAGTGCCGCTGAAAGCGCAGTACGTTTTCTGTGTGCAATTACTGTTTGCTTTTCATCATATTCTCTTTGCATTTTTTTGCTACCTCCTCCCAAGTTATTGCATCATCAAACCATTCTCCTGCAAGACGGTTTGCCGATGTCGTATAAAAACTGTTTCCCGCAAAAAACTCTTTGGGTACATCACAGGAAATAATTTCACCATCAAAAAACATAGCACAACGGTCAGCATAAGATGCTGAGAATTCAATATCATGCGTAACCATTAAAATCGTCACTCCCATAGAACAGAGTTTTCTTAATATACCCCCAAGCGTACGCTTAAAAAACGGATCAATACCCTTAGTCGGCTCGTCCAAAAGTAAGATTTTTGGCTTTAATAAAAGGATTTTTCCAAGAGCAAGCCTCTGCTGCTCCCCTCCAGAAATATCATAGGGATGAGATTCTTTTATATTTTCCAATTCCATTTGTTTAAGCATCTCACACACATAAAGGTCTTTTTCATTTTCTGCCAGCTTATCATAGCAAAAGGCTTCCATAAGCTCATCATATACAGTGCTCTCTGTAAAAAGTGCTTGCGGATTTTGAGGAAGGTATGAAATGCAACGGTAAAACATTTCACCATCCAAAAGTTTATCAAAATTCTCCCCATTGATTTCAACTTTTCCGCTGTCTTTTTTTACAGTTTTGGTAAGTACCTTTAACATAGTGGTCTTTCCGACACCGTTACCACCTAAAACTGCAAGAAATTCACCTTGTTTCACATCTATGTTTACGCCACGTAAAACATCAGCGCTGCTCTTATGATAACGAAAACATACTTCTTTCATTGAAATTGCAATTTGGTCATTTTCCTTGTTTTTTCTTTTTAATAAAAATTTATCAGAAAACCTATGGTATTTCTCTTCTTTATTTCCGGACTCAGGTTCACCAAGCAGATTTCTAAGCCAAATACGTCCTTCTTTAACGGTCAACGGACAATTCTCTTTATAACCGCTTGTACATACAATTTTTGACACTGCCGGCAAAGCGTAAAACATATCCTTACATTCTCCGGACTGCATTCTTTTGACAGCAGAGCGTGGTGTATCGTTAATTACCAAACATCCATCATCCATAACAAGCACACGGTCTGCTATAGGAAATAATTCTTCTAAACGATGTTCTGAAATAAATATTGTTGTACCAAGCTCAGAATTTATTTTCTTTAAAGTTGCAATAAACTCAGTTGCCGAAATCGGATCAAGCTGACTTGTAGGTTCATCAAGAACTAACAGTTTTGGTTTCATAACCATAACCGAAGCCAGATTAAGAAGTTGCTTCTCCCCACCTGACAACTCACTAACTTTCTTTCGAAACCATGTCTGTATCCCAAAGAAACTTGCCATCTCAGCCACACGGCGTTTGATGGTAAGATTATCAAGGCCTAGACTTTCTAATCCAAACGCAAGTTCGTGCCACACTTTATCCGTTACAATCTGATTATCAGGATTCTGCTGAACAAAGCCTATTTCACCTGCACACAACCTTTTTGGAATCTTCTCAACCTCATGACCCTTATATAGAATGTTTCCATCTAATTTCCCGCAAGGCATCAGGTTCTTCTTTATATGCCTGAGCAATGTGCTTTTTCCGCATCCAGACTTTCCGCACAAAACAACAAACTCCGAGCCTTCAATTGAAAAGGTTATATTCTTAAGAGTAGGTTTTTTATAACCCGGATATGTAAAATTTACATTGTTAAACTCTATTATCTTCATCAATTCCTACCTCTTATATCCATAATAACTGCCATATACATAAGTATACAAAACGCAACAATTGAAACTCCCTGCATAAAAGAGAGCGGTGGAAGCAGTATCACAGGATAATAGTAAATATTTGTGTAATTCATAGTACATGCAGCAACACATATAACACCTAAAATCGACATAAACGCCAAAATACAACGTTCTTTTCCCGTTAGCCTGAATAAGTGAAAGCTCGTCCTACCGTGTAGCCCATACCCTCTCGCCTCCATTGAGTCTGCACTTTCAATAGATGCTTCTAAAGACCATGCAATGAGTATTGACATTGTTTTGCCAAATTGCCTGATTCTATCAGCCATACTTCTTCCTTTTTTATTTCGTCCCATACAACGTTGAGCGTTAGAAACTTCACGATAACGGTTTTTAAAAAGCGGAATGAATCTTAATATCATAGATAATGTCAATGCGATTACAGGAGCAATTTTCCCGAACACGTAAATCAACTTATCTTCTGTCACAACTGTATTGAAGCAACCAAACCAAATAATTGCACTGCTTATCATTATCCCCTGCATAAAACCAAATATAATCGCTTCCATCGTTATTCGCCAATCATTAAAGTGAAATAATACTGTATCGCCATTATGTACATTCAACACATTCATAAATACTGTAATTAAAATGATCGGTAATATCACAATCATATTAAAACGTATCGCCTTTTTCCCATTTAATAAAACCGAATATAACCATGCTGTAATAAATGATGCGAAAAGAAATGCGGGATGATTAGAAAACATTGTGATGCTAATAATCACACCAAAATATATAAAATTAAGCAATGGATGGCATTTATAAAAGGCTCCATTTTCACCTATGCCGTTTGTCAGTATATTTTTTATATTTTTAATCATATCAAGCTATCTCCTGCATAATTTACAAAATTACACACATATCCTTTCCGTGTATCTCTTTTACATCCTAAGTTTTATCAGATGCTTATTTCAGCACAAAAAAACTGTGATAATTTTCTTTAAAAAAAATTACCACAGCTGAGTTTTCCCGTGATTAATCAAACTTTGCTTGCACTATACAATACGATACCGTCCATAGGATAATTACAAACAAAAACGTCATCACAAATCCACATAGCAATTCGAAATAACGCCAAAGCAGGTCTTGTGACTCGCACCATATAGACATAAAGTCTGCATTTTTATACCCTGCCTTCTCAGTTTCCCAATGACTAGCTTTCACTAACGGGTAGAAAAATATTTGATGCACACACCGACAGTATTACGCAGGGGATTCTAACCCCATTCCCTTTCCAGCAACTACGCCTTGCACACAGGCTTTTACAGCATAATTAGCACTTTGTATGAATATTATTAAAATTTAAACATATTATTCCTTGCCAGAACTAATGTTATAAAATAATTCTGTAAAGAAAGTATCAATATATAATATTTTATCACAAACATGTAACAAAGTCAAGTTACAAAAAAACAAACTATTCGTTTTATTAATCTACGCACTTAGGTTACGGTCACATTTTTGACTTCGTTGCTTTGTGTCAACTCAACCGCTAAGTACGCCTTAGTATTAAGTTTCTGTTCGTAGGGCTACGATTTCGCTATTGCTTCTTCTCTCCCACGCTTCACGATGTAAAATTTGCAAGTCGCTTTTGAGTTCGTCGGTAATTACGCCTCGGTGGACTTTCACCACAGAGCATTGATATGCCCGTCATACAAAAAAAGCGGGGATATTTCAAACTCCCCGCTTTCTGAATTGATTATTAAACTGTTATTTCCCTAACATATGTAAATTACATTTCAAATGCTATTCTGAAATCTTTACGGTTGCATATTTTTTACCTTTATAAACCGCTGTTATATATGCATTGCCCTTGCGTTTAATACTTACAAGTCCTGTAGCTCTGTCAACCTCCACTAAAGATTTATCGTATATAAATTTCAAATCCTCTAGCGGAACCGTTCTTTCCGGTGTGCCTGATGCAACAGCAGAAAGCTTTAGTCCGTCGGCTGTTAATGTAAGCTTTTTAACCTCATACTGATTCGGCACAATCTCAATTGAATCAACATAGACATCGGTATTTGCCGCATTTATAAGCGTCTGACCGGATGCAAGATATGTTTCATCTCCGGTAATATCTGTGCTTATACTTCCAATCTCTTCATTGTTTTCATCATACAGCGTAGCTGTTATAACATTTCCGCTCACAGAAGCACTTAATCTGTAATATTTATCAAAGGCTCTTTCATTATTTAAAACACTAAGCTCACTGTCCGAATATGCAAGAAGCGTCTGATGGCTCACCATATTACCCTGCTGACCGCTGTTTACGGTTGCCTTAGTAATCACCAGTCTGTCGTAAAGCGTTTCAGCATTGTTGGTTATCTGATTTGTTGTTTTGTCAATTTTCACTATCGGAGCATAACTCACCTGATAGTGTCCGTTTTTACCTGCTCTTAAGCCGATACCAATGGTAGCATCAACAATTGCATTTGCATACAGGCACTTAAAGTCAGTATTGACTGTATAATCGGTAAGGTCATTTCCGAACAGTCCGCTTGTTCCATGCTTGCCGCCATTCTGATTTGTTTCGTTTTCAGGTTGCTGTTCATCACCGTATATCTTATCACTGCTGCGAATAAACAACACCTTTTTTCCATCCTCTTCAACTTCAGCTTTTGAAATCTCTTCTGTAAATGATAACACCTTAATCTCACTTTCGCCATCAAAGTCATATTCACTTCCGCAATCCGAGCTATTTTTTACAGAAGTACTTGTATCGTTAACCGATATCGTATATATAAAGCTTACACCGTCAACAGTCAGTGTTACGTTCTCTAATCCTTCTTCATTTGCGGTTATTGTTTCATCCTTAAGTTCAAGACCATCTGAAACAGTTACTTCATATTCGACTTTAATTTTTTCGGCTCCGTTTTCAGTTATTTCCGATACAGTAAATGTGGTTGAATCATTAACTCCAAGATTCGGAGAAGCAATGTTTATATCATAGCCCCTATTACAGCTCAAAGTAAGTATATATTTATATTAACAAAAAAATACGAAAATACAACCGAAAATATATGGATAACGCGCAAGCAAACTCTCCCATCAGTAGAGTTTACTGAGGAACCTTTTGGGATTTTTAGAGTATGTCTATCACTTAAGTAGCTGTGTGCAATTAAGGGTTGGGTCAAAATCATCATCAAATGAATCCATTGAGTTGTAAATAAACAAATATTTTTGGGGCAGGCTCTTGGGATTGTAGCCCGTAAGCTTCTTGAATACTCTGTTAAAATTTCGTATCGTACCAAAACCACACGATATAGATATGTCAGTCATATTCAATTTCCCTTCATGTATTTTGTCAACAGCAGCAGAAACCTTAAGGAGGTTCAGATACCGCGTAAAAGTTACACCGGATAAACGGTAAAAATATCTTGAAAAATATGATTTATTTAAATTTACATATTCTGCTGCCTCTTCAAAAGTTATATGAGCATAATTGGTTGATAACATTTTTAACAGTTCCTTGTATTTTGTTGCTGTTATTTTTACCGGTTCAGTATACGGCACGCTTGGTTTGTTGCGAAAAATCTCTGCAATAAATTTTGTGATAATTGCTTCTGTTATAATATCATTAAAAGCTTTTTCATTTTTCAATTCTGTATATACATTGAAAAAAATTTGTTTTGTATTAAAATCTTCATTTAAAATCGGGTTGACAAGATGTTTGTTTTCTGCAATTTTCTTTATGGAGGCTGCATCTGTTTTAATAATCCCTAAAATACTTTCCGCATCTGACTTTATGTAATGGATTTCTTCGCTGTTTATAAATGCACACGAGCCTTGTGATATTTCAAAAAAACGGTTATTTACCATTAATTCTGCTGAACCTTCTATAACAAAAACCAATTCATATTCCATATGCCAGTGGGGTAAATTGTGAAGACTTTTATATTTTTCTGCAATGGTATGAACTTCATCTGACAGCACTTTCTTTTCAAATCTTGCATTCATAGAATTTATTCCTCCGTATTCCGTTGACGTCAATATCGTACTTGTATTATACTATAAATGTAAATAAATGTCCATATTGTAGTACACAAAATTCTTGATTATTTCTATATAATATATTATATTTTGTTTAATAAATGTTTTAAACAGGAGATGATATTGTGAAAAAGGTATATTTCATAACAGGAAGTCAGGATTTATACGGCGATGTAACATTAGCTCAGGCAGAAGAAAATGGACGAAAAATTGCAAGTTACCTTGGCGAAACACTAAAGGATAAGATTGTTGTTGAGGCAAAGCCTATTGTAAGGAGCAGCAATGAGGCTGAGAGAGTGTGTGTTGAAGCAAGTGCTGACAGTGATTGTGTCGGTGTTATTATGTGGATGCATACATTTTCGCCTGCAAAAATGTGGATAAGAGCATTGCAGGCTTTGAGAAAGCCAATGCTTCATTTGCATACACAGTTTAACGAAAAGCTCCCGTATGACGAAATAGATATGGACTTTATGAATCTTAATCAGTCAGCACACGGAGACAGAGAATTCGGGTTTATGTGCACGCGTCTCGGAATAAAGCGTGAAGTTGTTGTGGGTTATTATAAAAGCAGCTCTGTTGTTGAACGGATCGGGAGATTTGTTGACGTAGCAAAAGCGGTAGATTTCAGCCGTGGGATGCGTGTTGCAATGTTTGGCAACAATATGAGAGATGTAGCGGTTACAGATGGCGACAGAGTTGAAAGTGAAATTCAGTTTGGCTGGAATGTAAATTATTACGGAATCGGTGATTTGTGCACTCTTATTGAAAGCGTAACAGACGATGAGATATCTGCGAAGATGGAAGAATATAAAAGTGCATATGAGCTTTGTACCGATAATATTGATGCAGTACGTGAGCAGGCAAAGTATGAGGTTGCTCTTGAAAGGTTTATTACGAAAGAGAATATTTCAGCATTCACCGATACCTTTGAAGATTTGCATGGGCTTAAACAGCTGCCGGGTTTATCTGTTCAGAACATTATGGCTAAGGGTGTTGGCTTCGGCCCTGAGGGTGACTATAAAACATCTGCACTTTCAGCGGTTCTTTTCAATATGGCAAAGGGCAGAAGCGGAGCAACAGGCTTCACGGAAGATTATACATATGATTTGACGGATGGCGAAGAATTGGAGCTCGCTGCACATATGCTTGAGGTATCACCTGTCTTTGCAAAAACAAAACCTCAGATTCAGGTTCATCCTCTCGGTATTGGCGGAAAAGCAGACCCTGCACGTCTTGTATTTGACGGCATTTGCGGAGAGGGTATAGCTGTTTCGCTTGTAGATATGGGAAATCGTTTTCGTTTGATTTGTGTGGAGATATCGTTGGTTGAACAGCCAAAGCCGATGCCGAAGCTTCCTGTAGCACGAATGATGTGGAAGCTCAAACCCGATTTCAAAACAGGTGCTGCTGCCTGGATTTATGCAGGTGGTGCTCACCATGCGGTTGTTTCTACAGCATTGACCACAGATGATATCAGACTTTTTGCAAAAATGACGAATACTGAACTTGTTGTGATTGATGAAAAAACCGATTTGAACTCCTTTGAACAGCAGCTTGAGATGCTTGATATAATGGCAGAAAGAAGGAAATGATTATGATTAATAAGATTAAAAACGGGCAAACCTTTCTGGGAATTGAGTTTGGCTCTACCAGAATTAAGGCGGTTCTTACAGATGATGAATATCGTTGCATTGCAATCGGTGCGTATGATTGGGAGAATAAATTGGAAGATGGTTACTGGACATATTCATTGGAAGAAATACATAAGGGCTTACAAGGTTGCTTTGCAGACCTTGTTAAAACCATTGCAGACAAGTATGCAACTGAATTGATTAATATTGGTGCAATAGGTGTGTCGGGAATGATGCATGGGTATCTGGCATTTGACGAAAATGACAATTTACTTGTGCCATTCAGAACCTGGCGAAACACAACGACAGAAAAAGCAGCCGATGCGTTAACGAAGCTTTTTAATTTTAATATTCCTCAAAGATGGAGTATTGCGCATCTTTATCAGGCAATATTAAATGAGGAATCTCACGTATCCCAAATTGCACATATAACAACTCTTGCCGGATATATTCACTTTTTACTTACCGGAAAACGTGAGCTTGGAGTAGGCGAAGCATCGGGTATGTTTCCTGTTGTTAATAATAATTATGACTTTACTATGCTTGAAAAGTTCAATAATATAATCAAAGACAGAAGCTTTAAATGGAATATTGAAAACATTTTGCCAAATGTCAGAAAAGCCGGAGATAAAGGGGCGTACCTGACCGACGAAGGTGCAAGATTTCTTGATCCTACAGGCAAATTAAAATCCAAAATACCGCTTTGTCCTCCCGAAGGAGATGCCGGGACAGGTATGGTTGCAACAAATGCAGTTCTTCCGAGAACAGGAAATGTTTCTGCCGGAACATCTATATTTGCTATGTTGGTTCTTGAAAAAGAGTTAAAGAGCTTTCACAAAGAAATTGATGTTGTAACAACGCCTGACGGAGCACCGGTGGCTATGGTACATTGTAACAATTGTTGTGGCGAGTTAGATGCGTGGGTGAAAATGTTTGGCGAATTTTCGGAGCTTGCAGGTATACCGATGGAAAAATCCGCCCTCTATGAATTATTATATAAAAGCACAACCGAAGCTGATGCAGACTGCGGCGGAATCACGGCATTCAATTATCTCTCGGGAGAACATGTGACAGGTATTGAAAATGGCAGACCGATGTATTTCAGAAGTGCAAACGGAAATATGAATATAGCTAATTTTATGCAGTCCCAGATTTATTCTTCTATGGCAACACTTGCATTGGGAATGAAAAATCTGCTGGAAAATGAAGATGTGCGTATTGAGCAAATTCAGGCACACGGAGGACTGTTTAAAGTTAAAGGGATTGCACAGCAGATATTAGCGAATGCGTTGCAGACGGGTGTTTGTGTAACTGAAACTGCCGGCGAAGGCGGTGCCTGGGGTATGGCTTTACTTGCGGCATATATGATTGATGAAACGGAGCTTTCTTTAGGTGAATGGCTGGGCAAAAATGTATTTGCTGCAATGCAAAGTACAGACGTAAAGCCCGATAAAGAAGGTGTGGCAGGATTTGAGGAATACCTTGGTCGATACAAAGCAGCTCTCGATGCTGAAAAGAAATTGGGGGAAGTCTTATGTTGAATGATTTAAAAAAAGAAGTTCTTGATGCAAATCTACTACTCCCACGGTATGGGCTGATTACATTTACCTGGGGCAATGTATCTGCAATTGACAGAGAAAGCGGATTTATGGTAATAAAACCATCGGGAGTTGAATATGACGGAATGACCGTTGACGATATGGTTGTTGTTGATGTTGAAACAGGAAAAGTAGTTGAGGGTAAATGGAAGCCGTCAAGTGACACTCCCACACACCTTGAATTATATCGTGCATTTGACAGTATCGGAGGAATTGTGCATACACATAGCAACTGGGCAACCTCCTTTGCTCAGGCAGGTATAGGCATAAGGCCGCTTGGTACTACTCACGGGGATTATTTCTATGGTGAAATACCATGCACACGAGCAATGACTCCCGAAGAAATTTCAGGAGAGTATGAAAAAGAGACAGGAAATGTTATAGTCGAAACATTCAAGAATATTGATCCTATGACAATTCCGGCAGTGCTTGTAAAAAATCACGGTCCCTTTGCATGGGGCAAGAACGCTCTTGATGCAGTTCATAATGCTGTTGTGCTTGAAACGGTAGCGGCGATGAATTATCGTGCAATAACCCTTAATGCTAATGTTGAAAATATGCAACAGGAGCTGCTTGATAAACACTATCTCCGTAAGCATGGGGAAAATGCATATTACGGGCAAAAATAAAAAGAAATCTTAAACACTTTAAAATAATTCCTACTCTTACGAAAAAAAGACAGATTCTTCAAAATGAAGCGGTCTGTCTTTTTTCACACACACTCTTTGTTTGTATCAAAGCCTTTTTACAATCCCGATAGTTATCAGTATTTGTATACCAACATATTCCAGGAATGCTTTTTCAGCGTTATGTTATGCGAGGTACTCTTATGTGTATCTACACTTAACTTAACGGGAGCAACCTTTTCACAATCAGAGCTGTTAATTGCTTTTAAATCGTCTGAATATAACTGTGTATGTTCAGCCAAAACACATTCTCCGAAATTTTCAAATGTTGCATCAATGGTCATATCTTCATCCAATGAACGGTTGACAGCAAACAGCACTATTTCTCTTTTTTCTTCGTTATGAATAACCGAAGATTCAAGGTACGGAACAGTCGCATAATCGGTTTTGTAGCTGTCGCATTTTACGATTGTTTTCATAGCGGTTCCTCTGCCGTACACCGATGCATACATATACGGATAGAATATTGTCTGTGCCCATGCCTTTCCACCGGTTTGTGTCATAATGGGTGCTATAACATTTACCAATTGTGCAAGGCAGGCAATTTTTACTCTGTCGCAGTTATTCTGGAGTGTCATAAGCATACAGCCTACTAAAAGAGCATCTTCGAATGTATAAATATCCTCAAGCTGCGGCGGAGCGATTTGCCATCTGTCGTGTGTTACATTCTTGCTGTGGAACCATACATTCCATTCATCAAAAGAAAGATTGATTACCTTATCCGAATGCTTTTTTGCTTTTACCGCATCGCATATAGCCACAACAGATTTTATAAAGTTATCCATATGCACCGACCTGCCGAGGAAATGTGCGGTATCGTCCTTTTGGTTTCCGTAATACTCGTGCAGGGAAATATAGTCCACATAATCATATGCATGATCAAGAACGGTCAGTTCCCAGTCCCCGAATGTAGGCATATCGTAATGTGAGCTTCCGCACACAACAAGCTCAATATCCGGGATGGTACGTTTCATCAGCCTTGCAGTCTCGGTGGCAATCCTGCCGTATTCTTCTGCTGTTTTATGTCCCATCTGCCAAGGTCCGTCCATTTCATTTCCCAGGCACCATGTTTTAATATTGAAGGGCTTTTCATAGCCATTTTCTTTTCTTAAGTTTGCGTAATATGTATCCGTGTCAAGGTTACAATACTCAAGTAAATTCTTCGCATCCGCAGGGCCTCTCGTACCGAGATTGACCGCCATCATAATATCGGTATTTGCCTCCTTTGCCCACTGCTGAAATTCGTCTGTTCCGAATTCGTTCGTTTCTATAGTAGCCCAGGCAGAATCCAACATTTTGGGACGCTTTGATTTCTCTCCCGTTCCATCCTCCCAATTATAGCCCGAGACAAAATTCCCGCCCGGATAACGAACAATGGGCACATCAATTTTTTTAATCAGCTCCAATACATCTTTACGGAACCCGTGTTCATCCGCTGTTTCGTGGGTGGGTTCATATATTCCGCCGTAAACAGCTCTGCCGAGATGCTCAATAAAAGAACCGTAAAGTCTTTTGTCGATTTCTCCGGTTAAATAGTTTTTATTGATGATTATTTCTGCTTTCATTTCTCCCACTCCTTCAAATAGAATATAATATAATGATATCACTTGACAGATTATTTTCAATAGTTTATAATGTTATTTAACTGATGTTTTATGCTTTTTGGAGATGGTGAAATATGAAAGTGGTAAATGTGGGTTACAACTATAAGCATGCTGATGAATTCAGTGTAGACAGACCGAATGGCTCGGGAGATTATGTACTGCTTGTTATAAAGACAAATGCTTTTTTTGTTATAAATGGAAAAACGCAATATGCAGCACCTGATTCTGTTATTATTTTCAAAAAAGGTACCCCACAGATTTACGGTGCCTCGGGTGGTGAGTATATCAATGACTGGATACATTTTGAAATGTCGGATGAAGAAGCTTTGAGGATTGAGAATTCAATAGCTTCGTTTGACACAATTATTTCAATAAATAATACTACTGAAATTTCCGGATTGATTAAAAGTATGTTCAATGAAAAATACTCTCTGAATATTTGCAAAGAGGATTCTTTAAATCTATATTTTGAGCTTATATTGCTCAAGCTGTACGAAAGTTCAAAAGCCCCTGACAGTAAAAAGGAAAACAGATATTACAATGAATTGTATGCTTTAAGGAATGAAATATATCAAAAGCCAGGTAATAACTGGAGCATTGATGATATATGCAGGAAAATGACGTTGAGCCGTTCATATATTCAGCATATATACAAAGAGCTTTTCGGCAATTCGATAATATCTGACATTACAAACAGCCGTATAGAGTTTGCAAAGTACCTGTTATCAAGCACAGAGCTTAAGGTAGCTGATATATCCCGACAATGCGGATATAATAACGACGTACACTTTATGCGGATATTTAAAAAAACAGCAGGCACAACACCTACTCAATTCAAAAAACGGATACATATTGTGCAAAGCGAGGTTGATGATGCAAAGAGTCGGAATCCCTTTTGCTTATAATTCTCATAAAAAAAAACGGCGATTTGTTGGTCAAGGAAAGATTTACTTTATACAATTAAGAGTTTACGCAAAAAATGATTCCTTCTATGGTAGAATAAAATATCATAGTAGGAATCATTTTTACAGACTTATTCTCACACTCTCCACTCGGGGAAATACCCACTTGCTCGTTGTCAGATCACTTATTCAATGTCCTCAACCAATCATAGAGTCGTTTATCTGCTGAATGGAATATCTCATATTCCCGTTATATACAATGCTTTTCGTAAGCCTAATATCTCTGGAGGAGGAACCGATATAAATATCAAATCTTCCATTTTCAACCACCCAGTCATGCAACATTACATTGTAATATGCAAGGTCGGAAGGAGACAGCTCAAATCTCACTTTCTTTTCCTCGCCTGCTTTTAAGAATACCTTTCGGAATTTCTTAAGCTCTTTTATTGGTCTTACCACAGTTGAAACAGGGTCGCCCACATATAGCTGTACAACCTCTGCTCCGTCAACATCTCCCGTGTTCTTCAAGGTAAATTCTACCGCCAAATCATCAGATACGGTTATATCCTTATACTCAAAGCTTGTGTATGAGAGTCCGTGTCCGAATGGATAGTTTATCTCCTCAGGATGCTTGTCATAGTACCTGTAGCCCACATCAAAACGCTCACTGTACTCAAGCACTAAGTTATCTGTCAGTTGCTTAATGTCTGTACGCATTTTTTTTGGGAAGGTTTCGGAAAGCTTTCCCGACGGATTGATATTTCCGCATAGTACATCCGCAACAGCACCACCTGCACCCTCACCCGCAAGCCACATCTCTACAATCGCGTTTACATTATTAAGAGGATGTCCAAAAATCAACGCGCCGCCGTTTTGCAGTACCACAGCAGTTCTTTTATTTTCCTCCTGCGCCCACTTCATAAACGACTCAAAGTTCTGATTTATATATGCTGTACGTCTGTCTAAACACTCTGTATCCTCCGACACCATCGAGCCTGCAAAGAAAAGTACAAAGTCGCTGTCCTTAATACCTGCCTTAAAATCTTCTCCAAACCGCCAGAGCATGCTGTCAAAAAATTCGCCCTTCTTATATACTTCCATATAATCTATTTCCACATCAGGCAAGCGTTTCTTAAGCTCTTCTAACGGACTGTCGGTATATTCCGCACTCTGCAAAACCTCCGCACTGCCCTGTCCGCCTATAAGTGCTGATGCGGCGTACTCTCCGACAACGGTAATTTTCTTATATTTCTTCGCCGTTATCGGCAATACATCATTATCATTCTTCAAAAGCACCACACCGTCAGCGGCAATTTCCTGTGCAATTTTATGCTGCTTATAACGGTCGTAACCGCCCTTTTCCAAAGGCTTTCTGTCTGCGAAACGGAGCATTCTTCTTACCGCCTCATCTATCTCCTCCATTGTAACCAAGCCGTTGGCCAGACTCTCCTTAAGCTCCTTGACTATGTCGGGATTATCCGGCATCTGCAAATCAAGCCCTGCACTTATCGCTCTTCCGATATTCTGGACTGCACCCCAGTCGGACACTACCATACCATCATAGTTCCACTCGTCTTTAAGGATTTCCTTAAGCAGGAATTTGTTTTCCGAACACCACACTGCGTTAATTTTATTATACGCACACATCACACTGTCAGGTTTGCCCTTTTTTACCGCTATTTCAAAGCCTTTGAGATATATTTCGCGTAGAGTTCTTTCATCAATCTCGGCACTCATCAAAAGTCTTTGTTCCTCAAGGCTGTTTGCCGCAAAATGCTTGAGGCATGCCGAAACTCCCTTCTCCTGCAAGCCTTCAATGTACCCTGCCGCAATTTCTCCTGCTAAAACGGGGTCCTCAGATACATACTCAAAATTTCTTCCGCAAAGTATGTTTCTTTTTATGTTGATGCCGGGGCCCAAAAGCATATCTACGTCGTGCTCGATGCAGTCATCCGCCAGGGCACTTCCCATTTTCCGCGCCGTTTCAACACTCCACGTTGAACCCAAATTGCACAAATTCGGGAAATGTGTGCAGTTTTCTTCCGGGTCGTGTCTTACTCCGTGAGGACCATCTGCAAAGTTTATCTCACCTATTCCAAATCTCTCCAAAGCAAAAGTTCCCATACTGCCTGCACCGGTAAGAAATTTAGCCTTTTCCTCAAAGGTCATTTCCTTTATGATTTTTTCGATATTCATACTAATCCTCTTTCTCTTTTGACACTATTTTACTCATCAAAAAATATAAGATTTTCACAATTTGTAAGGAATATACCGTGCGGACCTCTGTAACCTTCTTCACTATTAGGGTCATAGCAATTACGTCCGTCAATAACGGAGTCCTCTTCGCCGATTATTGCAATATTTTTTCTCCGTATGCACATTTTTATAATATTGTGATATCATTTCCATATCGGTTCTGAGATGCACATACGGAGTTACCGGATATACCTCATAATCATCACACATTCTTCACTGCCGTAAAGTCTTCCTTACACATATCAAATACTGCCTGAATTTCCTTTATCTATACTTCAAAATATAACGTATGAATCTCACAAGGCTTTGAATCAAAAGAAATATCATTATCAAACTTGTACTGATTTTCCTCAAGTATATTTGAATACCAACAAGCTTTATACTCAAACTTGGGCTTCAAGTGGATTTTTGTATTTTCCTCCGAGCAGCTTCTGAATCTCAAAACCGTACCCTGTCTATCTTCTGCAATCTTGTATGATAAAAGCTCAATGTTCTCACTTGCATCAGCAACATCCGACATTCCAAAATCAGAAAGCGAGCTGTTTGCAATTTCATAAGCCCTCTCTGTTGTAATTTTGCCAACATACGGACAGAGTCTGAGCTTAAAGGTAAATTCTCCACCCATCCATTGTGGAAAGTTAGTACCCCATGAATTATTAAACAGATTTATATATACAGTAGGCTTTGCATCATACACATCTGTAACGAATTTATAAACCTGATTTTCGCCCACGGAGAACAACGGAGTATTATACGGTATTACAAGCACACCTTTTTCGCCGTCGTAAATATTTATCCATTTACCCACACACTGCAAGCCATAATTTGCTCCCTTTACAATATCCTTATGCCAGTTCACTACACTACCCGTTTTGCTGAATTCAACCGTGAAATCATCATTCAGGTTAAAGGGAAGTATAATATTCGCACTTTCCACCAACGGTGTTTCTTCCTTGGTGATATTATATGTCAAATCAACATACGGAAGTTCTTTATGAACTCCAACCTTTGTTTCAATTTCCTTTATAAAGGATTGCTCATTTGATTTGCATATGTTATTGGCAATGATATCGTTTTTGAAATCATATGTCATATGTTTAACTTCGGGATAGCACAATCTTCCAAAATCTTCAACAGACCAGAAAAAGAATCTGTAACTGCAATCTCTTATAAAATCGGTAATGTCATCATTTGAAAATATATCATACTGCACTCTTCCAAATCCATCTCTTGTGAATACAGTACTTGTATCTTTATCAAAAAGCTCAATTCCTGTTTCAGAAAGCTTTACCTCAATCTTATCATTTTCAAGCAAATCACTTTTTCCAAAGTCAGTTTCAACCTCGACAGGTGCCTCAAAATCAACCCTTTTTCTCTGCTCATTCCATGATTTTTCTATCAACTGCACATCATCATTACTCTTGTCACTTTCAAAACCTTCTTTATCATAACGTCTTGTGCGGCCGAGAATTGTTTTGACATCAAGTCCCCAAGTATGCTCTCCAAACAGCAAGCATCTTTCATATAAAGCATCAAATTTTGCCTTGCCGTCAACATTATTTGTAAGAGTGTTTTGAGCCTCTGCCTTTTGTATAGCATAACGCTTTTCCCTTAATTTTCCAACCTCTTCGGGATATGAGCCAACACCGTGTATCCATGTGTCTGCCAAATCACCTTTGACCACGGGAATAGTATCATCTAAGTACGGCTCTATTTCGCGGTAGAATGAATCAAGAGTTCCAACCTCAAAGGTATATCCATCAGCCTTCTTTACCATTTCTCTTAACAATTCAGGGTCCTGCGGTCCCTTGTTATCATCTGTTTGCTGCATTGCAAGCCATACAGGGAATTTCCATTCAGGCGGTGGTAGCAGACTTGAGCCATATGTCGGATTATAAAATGTCAATACCCTGCTGCCATCCTTTGCCTCCCACCAAAATAACATAGGTACTTTCGGGGCTTTCCATGCAGAATTGCAACCAAGGTGCAAAAATTTTATACCGGCTTTAGCAAGAATCGAAACCAATCCCCAAGTATGTCCCGGTACATCTGTCATTTTTGCAGCAATAGGCATCGGCAAATTATACTTATCCGATAATTTTTTTGCTATAAGCACACCTCTTATAAGTTCTTCTTCCGTACAAAATTCTGTATGCGTGGTAAATGGCAGTCCATGCCAGACAAGCTGACCTTTCTTTATAAGCTCGTCTGCCAATGTGTTATCATCAGCTTCCAGAGCTTTCGTTATCGGCCAAGATGGCATCGTCCACTTAAAATCACCAAATTTCTCACAAGTTTGCGACACAACCTTTGGCATAGTTGTTTTATATGATTCTATGACATTTTCTGCCAAATCTGTAAAGCCTATGTCAACATGTGTCTTAAATACCGCTATTATCTTTTTCATATGTAGCCTCCTATATTTTCTGTTCAAGTTTTATCGTTTCGCACAAGGCTGCAAGTACAACTCCTGTGCCGTGGTCATCATTGATAACTGTGCCGAGTTTAGCGTAATATTCCCAGTCATAGCTGCAGCCCGATCCTTTGCAAACACCGTACACATTGCCGTCAATATCTATTGCCGTTTCAAAAATGCCCTTCCACGCCTTGTTGACAGTTCCTCGAAAATCATTACTGAGCCAACCATATTTTATACCTCTTGCCATGCCCAATATAAACATAGCCGTACATGATGTTTCAAGATAAGTAGATTCCTGATTTAACACCTGATGCCACATTCCGCTCTTATCCTGAACTCTTCTTATTCCTTCAGCAAAGCTCCTGAACAGGTCCAAAAGCTCCTCTTTTTCATCTGTTTCCGGTAAAGTCATCAGCAATTCGGAAAGAGTAAAAAATACCCAGCCATTACCTCTGCCCCAGTAAACACCATTCGCTTTTTCGTCGTCCACAAAATAGATATGAGAAAAAATCTGATCCTTCTCATTATAAAGACGTTTCTTAAAGCCTTTGATTTGCCTGATGCACTCATTATAATATTTGCTGTCGCCCGTAATTTTACCCATTCGTACCAGGAATGGGCAGCTCATAAAAGTATCATCTGCCCACATCGTTTCCGGTCTTCTGTATGTTCCGTCAGAAAAACGCGGAATATTGTTTTCAGCCGCTGAGGATAGTGTGTTCAACAAGTTAAAAACAGCGTCATCCTTTTCCATCATATATAACTCGGCAAGATTCATTCCGATTGTTCCTGTTACATCAAGATTATCAAGGTTTATACTTCTTTGAAGAAAAGATGGTGCACCAAAAAGTCCTGCATCATATTTCATATAATCAAAGTATCTAACCATAATACCCATAGCCGCCTTAAAATAGTTCTCATAGTCTTTACCGAGCAGCTCCGACACCTTTAGAATTCCATACTCGCCAACCATAATTGCATAGAACCACTGTCCAAAGAAATATGTGTCAAGGTACGGTCGTAAATAGCTTACTCCATCGGTAAATCTCCAGAAACACTCTTTACCCATTTTATCAGTATATGTGCGTGTGAATTGAATTTCAGGCATTTGTTGGTTATCAAAATTCCCAAGCAACAACCATTTTACCCCGCTCTTTCTCGAAGTTTTTAAAAATGGTATTCCAATGCTTTCCAAGCCATCAAATTGAAATTGCCATGGTCTATCTCCTTTTTGACACATCACAAGGATTTCATCACCATTCTTCAGGCTCAAATCCAAAGATGTACATTCCGTCCCATTTATGTACACCTTCACCATCGAGTCGGACAGCAAGCGAATTTGAGAATTTTGATTACAATAGGTCAAAGCCCATGCAACATCATCAGTTTCAGCATCATAAACCCTATCAAAATCAACTATATTCTCTTTTACATCAGAAATTATGGGCACATAGTCCCTTACACCCTTTTCAAAATCAAACTCAGTATCAATATTTCCTCCACTATACAATCTCGAAAATGCGAAGCCCTCTTCCCCCTCAAATTCTTCAATAGGTAACGTATTATTTATATAAAACAGGTAATCCTTTGCCCACATAGTCGGATAATGTATCGTACACGGAGAAAAATGAAAACCAAAACCTGTTTCATCACATATACACTTTATGATAACTTCATTATCACCCTTTTCGACTTTTAACGGTATTTTTGCAAAATCATCAGAATTATGTGTACAAACGAGTTCTCCCTTATAAAAGACTTTTACGTTTCCACGCACACACAAATATATATCTTCAGTATGAGGCACCGTCAGATTTGTAACTGCATACGCCACATCGCCAAGCTTGGCTTCGGGATAAAGCTTTGCGAAATCCACATATGAAAAATAGAGTGTTTGCTGTTTTACCTCTTTTTGCTTTATGCAAGGTCTGTACTCAACTTCTGCACTTGGTCTTGTCTTAACCATATTATCAGCAATAAGTTTTAGTATAAATTCTTTATCTGACGAGGTGTTTAAAACCGAGTTCATCACATCTCACCCTCTCTTATCATTACAGCACATAAGGGTTGAATTTTTACACATACTTTTCCGTCAACCGCCTTGATATATTCTGTTCCCATACCATCGGGAGTTTTTACTACCATCAAGTCTTTATCAGTTCTTATAACAAACTCTGTCTCGTAATCGTTATAATTTGCAACAAACTGTGCTATGCTGCCATCTGCCGCTTCCCATGCGGATGTCAGTAATCTGTCATAATGATGAACATATCCGCATTTCAGATGCATTTCTTCCTTTGTCTTAGCCTCAACCTTAAGTGGTTTTATCATTTTCCCTGTATTCAGATACTGTGAATATTCTTTTCTCCAGCCATTGAGGTTTTTCACCAATTCTATTACCTCTTTCTCATCAGGCGGTTCAATTCCGTCTACCTTTCCCCAATTCCATTGAATAATTCCGTCCTGGTCAAGTACAAGAGTAAGCATATCTCCTGCAATAAAGGAATGGCATATACGATACATAATATTATGAGGCGACTTTTTATGGTCGATAAATTCATGTGCGCACACCTGATTTCCCATAAAGTTATTGACATATGTATGATAAACATAGCTGTATGCAGGAACGGGTGTTCCAATAACAAAATTAAGTTCAAATCTGTTGTCGCTGAATAATAATTGCGGAATGTATGTTTCTGCAGCAGCTGATTCGCAACCAAGCAAAACCTTCCTACCGTTATCCTGTGTACTTTTCTCCACCTCTGTCAAAAGGTCTCTCATAGCTGTCGTTTGCCACCTGCCCGGAACAGGTGGATGGTTATGTTTTTCACCATAACAAAAATACGAAGTTCCGCCGTGGTTCTGGTCAAGCACCTGAATATAGTCAATATCAGCATCTACAATCTTCTGCACTTCATCTGCCACAGTCTTAACAGTAAAGCTTTGCGCAGGACACATATCATATCCCACTCTTTGAGCTGTACACACCTTTGAAAGCAGAACCTCTCCCGACGGAGAAGCACACATATAATCAACCAGTTTATCCTTCTCGAATACATCTTCCATATTGTACTCTGCTACATTACTCTTTTGAGTCCAGCCAATACCGCTGCAATATACGCCAATCAAATGTCCTTTCTCATGAAGAGCGTTGACATATTGCTTCAAAGCTTCTTCACCACCGTATGGCGGCCAAACATACGGTGGTGCCCATGGAGCTGTACCTTCCCAATGCATCAACAGAACCATTATTCTGCCGGACAGCTTTTCTGCCAGTCTGTCAACCGCCTTTAAACCGTTAATATACGGAAACATTCTGTTTGGCAGCATCTCATCGGTATCATGTGTTCCTCTTACGGGATATGTTATAACTATCGGTGAGTCTTTATACCAATCGGGAATTTTGGGATTGTCTTCGATTGGAAGGAATTCACTTGCACGCTCAGTTTCAAACCATTTCCTGTAAATTTCACAAGCATCATACCAGTCGCCGCAAAAATTATCCATAACAAAATCATAGTCCATACTGAAATCCGCACCGCGCATAGCACCTGTAAAATGTCTGAACTGAAGCTTAATTCCGTCATTATACGAGAAGAAATCAATTCCCTTTACATTTCCAGCTCTGTCATGTGTACCTAGATAGAGTCCGCAAGAATTATCATAATATGCCATAAACTGAGTTTGAACAATTGCGGGGAAAATTCCCATTATTCCCTCTCCGGGATAATCAGGCTCTACATATCGTATCCAGGACATCTTTTCCCTAATCTCAAGATTATCAACTACCACACCCTCGTTAAAGCCCCATAATATCTTAGCTTTGCCTCCTGCACCCACAAGGTCATTCGGTACAGCAATCTGCGGAAAATCAATCCACTCAATTACATATTGAGTTCTGTTTGTTATATCTATTCTCCACAAAATCTGTTCGGAAAAACGGATATGAGCAATCACCTCTATATCTATATCTCCAAATTCATAAAATCTTATATCAACACCATCTTTAACCTTTGTTTCCTCAACCTTAGCAGCATTATACGCATCAGTCTTTACCTTTTCACCGGCATTGTCTCTGCATTGAATTGCAAACAACGGTAAAATGTTATCACTTAATATAAGTTCTTTGCCTCTTATAGCAAGAGAAGTTATAGCACGTTTTTCTATATCCACTCTAATTTCAAAAGCATCTGATTTATAATGTATCATAAATTTCCTCCATAGCCGTTCTTACGCCGCCTAAAAAAGACGGCGTAAGATTTCTTTAAATATCAATACAACGAGAAATTAGGTCCTGTTCCTACTGCATCTGCTATTTTCCTTCCATTCGGATTTTTATAAATATATAATTTCCAGCCTCCGTCGTTAGTGTTAATAAGGAGATTGATGTCAGTCGTTCCGTCTCCGTCCATATCTCCTGCATACCTTGTGTCTCCAACAGGCATACTGAAGGACATAATAGCATTAAACGCACGCAACGGACTAAGCGGCTTAACTTTAATATTAAAATCACCGTCTGTAATTATATTATCGGTAGGCATTATTATGTAATCCTGTTCTGTTCCGGTCCAGTTAAATGTCTGTACATAACGGTTAAGCTGCAAGCCGTATCTCTCACGAAGTAATTCCCCATCCTGACCAAATATAAACACAATATCATTGCCAATAGCCGCCGTATCCCCACGCATTGGATTCGTTACAATCTCAATCCCTTCATTCTCCAAAATAACATCTGCAGGTATGATTGTTTCATAATGAAGAGCATCCTCTGCAGCCCAGACACGTTTGCCTGTTCCGTCAATCATAGCAATATCCCATGCACCGCAGAAACACAAGCAAAGCCGTATATCTTCAGGTGCAAGTCCTTTATTGGGGAACGCTTTTATCTCATTGTTTACGCGTTTTTCAAGCAGAACTGCATCTTCCTTGTTCACAAGACCATTTCCGTCCGTGTCTGCATTTCGTTTCTGTTCTTCGTTTAGATCTGCTTCGCCTGCAAGATATGAATTTAAGAGGTCAAGGTCTTTTTTATTTATAACCTCGCTCTTATCCACATCTCCAATCAGGTCAAAAACTATTGCTTTTATTGAGTCCTGATGTCCTAACGGGATATTTGAAGCGAATTCCGACGGAGATAAACTCCAGACAACACTTCCGTCATTGTCTATCAACGAGTATGAACTTAGAACTTCATCATAACCGTCATTATCTATATCTATAACCCACGGCTGATGAGCTGTTCTGTAACCGTTTATCTTCTCTACATGCCACAATTCTTCCCAATCCTTAGTAAATGCCCATATATCAGTATATCTTGTCTTAATTATAATATCACTGGGATAATCATTCCCCGAAATATTTGCTATATTTATACAGTCGGATGCCCAGTCATACGGGAAATCAGGTGATACAGGAAGTGTATGTCTTGTTATTTCCTTACCGGTTACTCCGTCAAGAATATGGAAAGTATCCCTTGTGCAGAACAATATTTCTTTGGTGCCGTTATTATCAAGGTCGTATATTATACAGGGAACATCATATCCCGGATCATACTTACCAAGATTTGGTTCTCCCCAAGTCCACAATAAGTCTCCGTCAAGATTCTGTACTGCTATTGATGTAACCTCATGTCTGTCATAATACGGCTTTCCTGCCGCACCGACACTGCCGCCCTCATCGGTTGTTCTCGCTGTTACAATATCTACTTCACCGTCATTATTAATATCATCTGCAACAAGCCACCTGCCACCATATGCAGTATCCAGCTTAACAATCTTCCAGGGCTCTATATACTCCGGCAAATCAGGGGTCGCTCCCGTTTCAAATATTTGCATCTCAGACAGCCCCGGATTATCACCCTCTCCTGCTGTTGCAGTAAAGCTTACCCATGTAACCGTTTTTGCATCAAAAGTGATATCCTTGGGTGCTCCCGAATTCGGAATGTCTGTTACATCTATACTTGTTCCGTCACTAAAGTCCAGTCTGCCATTTTTAATATGTGAGTCAAGATTTGCTCTGTCATGGATTATAATTCTATCTATGGCATGCGGCTCATTCCATGAGAATGATGCCTTCGGATATTTTTCACCCGCAGATTGCCATTCGCCAATATTGCCAAACTCAGCAACAATATTATCATTCAAACCTCGTTCATCATATATTGAAGTATTATTACTTGAGGTTGTTATATTTGCAGTAAACGCAATATTGCCATCAACATTCCTCTTAAACCAAAAAGCATTCAAATTCTGTACCTTGGCACCAACCTGATTGCCGTTATTGTCAATACCTGCATAGAAGGTAATTCTTATATAACGCGCCTTTAACGGACTAAAGGCATCAGTAACCATGCCGGAGCAGAAATCCTGCAAGTGTTCAGCTACAGTTACATAATCGTTGCCGTTTCTCGAGGTTGCAATATCATATTTATAGTTTGTGTTTTCAGGGAAGACAATCTCAGTTTTCTCCAACAAACCCTCTCTTGTCATATCAACATATAAAGCCTGAGGATATCTTGCATTTACTCCTGAGAAGCTATATCTTTCAATACCTACAAAACCCGAACCCTGCTCTGTCTGCCAACCATTAATTGCAGTGCTTCCTGCAATCTGTCCCTCAAAATCATTACTATACACATCTATTGTATTTCCCAATGTTGTTTTCTTATAAACACGCACATTATCAACAAAAACACTTCCCGAAAAATTCGATGCAATATGGAACTGAAGTTTTGCCACATCACGAGCGGTGGTATCTCTGAATGATATTGCCTCAAGGAGTAGCACGTCATCAAGATATATGTCAGCAGTTTTCGTATATGTATTTATTTCATAACGAACACTATACCAGTGGTCAGTAAGAAAATCACCAAGAAGTACACGATTAGGTCCTGCAAGGAAGAAATTCTTTTCATTAAGGAGTATAGACAATACATGCTTGCCTGTCGAATCGTAAATATAGGGCAATGCTTTTTGTCCTGTATTTTCGCCCGTAATAAAATCATATTCCACTACACATATTCCTTCAACAGGTTCAACGGTATATATTGCCGTCTGTGTAGCACCGTTCAGCGGTTTTGATATTTTTAAGCTTTTTCCATTGTCCTTTGGTTCGGAAGGCGAAAGAGCATGCCACGCTGAGTTATCCTTCTTAAAAACATTTGATGCCTGATACTCACTTCCTTCTTCAGAAGAAGATGCCCATACAACCTCATCTCCAACAACGCCTGTACTTTCTACACCATTTTCAGGTATTTTATAATTCGGATACGGTCTCATTGTAGGCAATGCTCCGTTTACTGTTGTACCATCATCGGAAGCAACTAAGTTCTTAATTCCCTTTGTGGATATCAATATATCATCAATGTTGATTCTACCTTCGCCTTTTCCTGATACCGAATATTTGACATTATTAGCATAGCCAACATTTCTGTATAACTCAAACACTCCGCCCTTTTGTATGCCGTTTACGAAAACATAACAAGTGCCGCTGCTAATATCTATATCAGCAGTAATAGTGTACCAGCTACCCTTTTGAAAAGACTGAAGCTCTGTCAATCCGTTTTTAGAGAGTACCTTAATTTTATAATCTTCAAAGCTTATCTTCAGAACACTTGTGTCGTCTGCCATAATGCTAATATCGGCAGTTTCAGACGCAACAACATTTACAGTCTGGGTTATTCTCAGTGTTCTGTTTGCCTTTTGAAATACCAATTTTGCACTTTCTCCGTCCGACATCTTATCAAAGCATTTTACTGCAAGACAATCCCCGTCATACCCTGACGTAATGCTTACCGCACCATCTCTGCTTGCCACAAAATATGACATATCCCTTTGGGTATCGCTAAAATCGATAACACTATTGACTTCTGCTATATTTTCAGCGGCATATGTATGGCAAAAGGTAAGGAGCATCGAAAAAACAACTAACAGTGATATATGCTTCATATTTCTACCATTCCTTTCCGTGCCTTCAACACATAAACTTATGAGATTATTTCTAATTATTATCTATAATAAATATCTCTCTGACATAATCATATCGGTTATTCATAACAACCGTCGAGCCTGATACCCTTCCATCAATACTGGTTTTTACAATATCGTTTTCATTTCCCATCACGAATTTTCCGCCTTCTATTTTATACAATCTGAAATCCTGCGAGATATAAAACGGTCTTGCCAAACCTGTGCCAAAGTCCACAGTAAAATATTTCCCGTTTTTACGTTCCACTGTTCCGCAGCTTGTCCATACTTCAGGCTGTGGGTCTCCACCCTTTATGATTTTTTTATACCATCTTTCATTTGGTCTGCGCGGTGAATAGATTATGTTTTCGTCAGAAACTACCAATCTGCCCTTAAGGTCAGTCTGTACACCGAGTATCATATTGGGTATTATGGCTTCTGAAGCAATATTCAGCAGTTCATAGTTCTTTATATTCCCGCTCATATAGCCTTCGACAGACACAATCTTCTCATTGTCCTCATTTATTGTGTTTACTACCTTTGTTACAGCAAAGAAATCTGTACCGATGCTTGTTGTAGACGCGCTACCGTTTCTTATTTCTTCTTTATATACTAATGCCGAGCATACACCTGTATCATCAGAGTCGTAGAAATACAAATTGGTATAATTCATGTTATAATCCTCAAAAGAGTCCAGCGAGAATAACTTCAGTTGTTCCTGTGCTACCCTGCTATCGGTTATGGGAATATAAAAAATCTTTGAATTAGCATTGACTCTGAAGTTAGGATTAAAACCGGTATTCTTCGCACCAAACGCACTTGAATAACGTCTGTAAATAAACGGATTTGTTCCGTTTGAATAATCAAGCGAAAATTTGTCAAAATCATAATACGGCTGACCCAAAGCCTCATTACCGTTTGTTTCTGCGGCAGTTGAGAGCTCAATTATTTTACCTTCGGCATTACATCTGTACTGTATTAACTGATGCACAGTTTTATTGTCCTGAACAAAGTCTGTTTCAGATAGTATTTCGGAGGCAAAATCCTTTTTTCCTGTACGTTTATTTCTGATTCTTACCTCTGTTTCAACAAACTCAATCGTTCCCGAATCGGTAAAGAGCTTTACCTGCATAGCCTCACTCGTACCAAAAAGCATACCGCCATTCTCCTCAAGAGTACTCATCCCCAACAGATAACCGTATCGTTCTTTTTGTCCGCTGTCTGCTACTTCCAGAACAGCAGCAATGTTTCCAACAACGTCAAAATAGAATTCTCCGTTTAATCCAAGCTGAACATAGCTGTCTCCACTTTGCTTTGCAGTAGAATTAAACCCGCCGGAAATATATCTGCTTTCGCCCGATATAATAACTACATCATTTTCAATACTCTCTACCTGTCCCGAAATACCGTCTTGTGTAACAAATATTTTTACAAACTCATCATTTGAGCTTATAGCTACAGATATTACGTCCCATGTGTGTAATTTCGACAAGCCGCTTATTCCGGTTCGTTCTCCTGATGGGAACGAAATTTCAACTTCTTTATCAACGTACTTGTTCATATCAAGGGACTTATAGTATTTACCCGAAATCAATGTTCCGTTGACATTTTCTATAACATAGTTCTCATAAATCCATACGAATACCACATCATATACAGTGTCGTTGTCATTATCGACAAGCTTTACAAAGCCATTTTCGACTCCAAAATCATCCACTTCAAAACTGAAGTCATACAATCCGTTTACGACATATGCCGCGTCCTTATCAACCTTGAGAGTTTTTGTTTTCTCTGTTGCATTCTCTTCATATACAAATCTTTCAAGGCTCATATTGCTGTCTGTGTAATGCACATCCCTGATTTCAACAGTTATATCGGTATTCTTTTTCGTGGGTGATATATACAGAACTTCACCCTCGCTTTCATCCTCTGTTATTCTTGAATAATACTCCACCTCATATCCGAGATAATCGGCATAGCGTCTGTCGCTGCAAGTAAAGCCTTTATTTCCTATTCTGCAATAGCCTGTATTATTGTATTTGCTGTTTTTTACAGCACTATTATTCCCATATTCATACAAAATTCCTGTTCCGTACTCAACCTTCATCAGTTGTGATAGAATTGTATATTCATCACCGGTAACATAGGTCATTTCTTGATTGCTGAAACCTACCTGATACAGATAATCTGCATGAAGTGCATTATATACAGCTATGGCTGTTTCGTTTCTGGTCAGAGCCATTCCCTTCTTCATTGGAAGATTTTTTGTCAAGCCAAGCTCTGTTGCTGTCTGTATGTAGCCGTTGGGATAACCGCCGTACATTTCTGCCTTTGGAGCATAGCCCAGCATATAAACAAGTACCTTCAGTACCTGTTCATACGTTACATTCATATCGGGCATAAAATTCCCCTGCTCATCACCAAGCATCAATCCATTGCTTTTCGCAAGCCTTATCCAACCGCTTGCCCAATGCTCTGACGGAACGTCCGGAAAACCACTATCTCCCTTACCCGGATTTGTAAAGCCCATCATTTGAACAGCAACTGTTGCAAGCTCCGAGCGCATTATTGGTGTACTGTTCCCCGACAAATCTCCTTCGGTAGGATGAAACAATTCGAGAGCTGCAGTAACCTCAAGAGCCTTTTGCTCTGCTTTGGTAAACCCTTCCGCAGAAGATAGTACGCAAAGAGAAGAAAGCATTGAAAATATAATTCCTACAGCTAATATAATTGATATTATTCTTTTCATAAATTATCCTTAACCTCCGATTAACAGTAGATTTTCATAAAAGCATCAAGAATAACGGAAATTTCTGCTCTTGTAGCAAATGCTTTGGGAGCAAACCGTCCATCCTCGTACCCTGCAATCACTCCATTTTTATACATTATTGAAACCGCTTTCTTAGCATAATCAGAAACCTCGTCAAAATCAGTAAACGCACTATTTTCTGTTGCTGTCTCATCATTTACATTTCTTGCAAGTATTGCTACTATATCCTGACGTGTTATATATTCGTTCGGTCTGAAGAATTCTCCGTCGCCTGCAACAAGACCTGCATTAAATGCAGCGTATACATATTTTGCATACCATTGATTTTGCGAAACATCACTAAATTCATTACCGTTCGCATCTGCCAGCTTCATTGTCCGACATAGCATAGCAACAAATTCTGCTCTTGTTACATTGTTCATAACTCCGTAGCTGCCATCCTCATATCCGAATACTATCTGTTTTTCTGCAAGGCTTGTAATCTGCGCCTCTGCCCAATGTCCCGAAATATCGCTGAATGACGATATTTTCGTCGGAGTTATTGCAGGGACCTCCGGTGTAACGGTGGATTTAATTGTTTGTGTCGCTCCACCGCCGCCTCCGCCACCACCGCCGGATGAGGGTTGATTGTTATTGTTGTTATTACTCTTAAGAGCTAAAAGTCCGTCTGCAAAATCAGTCTGTAATTCTGCCAATGCCGTATAATTTTTATTATAAAGATATGCGTACAACAAATCCTGATCAACACTAAGCGCATCACTTGATGTTATATTAAGTCCAAGAACGTCGTTATATTTTGTAACAATAGGCTTAATATTACCCTTTCTTGCATCATTGATTGCTGCCAAAGCCATACTCTGCCTTAAAACAGTCTTTACCTCATCTTCTGTATAGAATTGCTCTGTATTTGCTCTAAGATTTGTAAATAATAATATGATATCATTTTTATAGTTCTTAAAATCCTCACTGCCCGTTTCACTTGCCACAAACGAAGCTTCTTGTATTGTGTCAAGCAGTTGTGTCGATGTATAGGTGGTAAATCTGTACATCTGTGCCGCTTGCTTATAGATTTCTGCAACATCTGAAATCTTAGTATAGGTTGTTCCCTTTGATTTTTCTGCAATAAAATGCTTTGCAATCATTGCTCCGTTTGCCGCAAAAATTTGAGATTCCTCATATGTTGATATTACATTCAAGTATCTGCTGATTACAGGTATCACATCATTTACAGCCGTTGTAATTCCATTAAAATCACTTACAAGTTCTGTAGTTTCGCTTGTTCCTGCAATATACACCTTTGTTCTTCTGGAGCTTTCGGGCGTGTTGACATATGTACAACCAAGGGTAAGGTCATACCAACCTGCATCAAGACCCAATGTGCTTACATCAAATTCAAATGTTCCTTTATTCTCTGCTTTAACAGTCTGGAAAGTTCCGTTGTAAACCTGACTGCCGTTTTCCTTCTTCATAACTGCAGTAATTTCCTGCAACGCATACGGCGAAACGCTACCGTTTACTGTAAATTTATTGCTTTCGTAATTCACGCTTGATACATCATAATCAAAAATCATATCTTCCTGTACAAACGAAATCTTTTCATTTGCATCAACAACCAACTCATCAATCATAACAAGGCTGTTTACTGCATCTCTTCTCAAATAAAAGCCTATATTCTTAAGCTTAGGCTTCAAGACAGTAGCATAATTTCTTAGCTTAAACGTTCCTAAGCTCTGCCCTCCTATTGACATCTCAAATGCTGAGTTTTCCATATCCATAGCAATTTCAAATTCGTACCATTGATTGGGATTCAATGTAGTCTGTACATCCTTGCCGCTGCCATCTTCGCCGGTATAGAAGGTTAAAACCTTACCTGTATTTAAATCAATATTTGAGTAGAATATTTCCACACCATCTTCAGATGACATTACTATACCTGCTTGATTTGATCCGTTCCCTGCGGAATTGTACTTCGTTCCATCTCCGGCATCTATGTCATCGGGAATATAAACACGGAAGCTTATCTCATACGGACCGTCCATTAAATTTTCAGTATATGTATAAAGTGGTATATTGCTTGTACCGTCCGGCAAATCGGTAGGTGTTCTTTTTAACATCAATACCTGATTTCCTGTATTTTGAGGATCCGCTCCGATTACAGGCTGCCATTTCATTGCACCTGCTTCCCAATCAGAATTATCTTGGATGTTTTCGTCTATTGCATATGTTTCAAAATTATCCGAAATCATATTTTTAGATATGTGTACGGTAGTATATTCATAATCTTTGACTTCATCAAGTTCTCTTACCTTTGCCTCAAACTTATCCTTAACCGATTTTGTCGTTGTAAAGCCCTGATTAACCAGCGCAGAGTAAAGCTTTTCCTGATTAACTTTGTTCGCAACACTGTCAGTCAAATCAATAAGAAGTACATCATTATACTTTTCAATTTTACTCTTCATACCATTACTGCCTGCACTATTGATTACCGCAAGAGCAATACTTTCTTTAATTACCTTTTCAAGCTCAACGGTATCGTCAAAGCTTTGAGGTCTTAATTGCACGAAATTCCTTGCCACATCTGCTTTTACAGCATTATAATCATCGTCAAGAAGGCTACTGATAAATGTGTATGTTCCCAATAATTGCGGAATTTCACCTTCCTGCGCTGTTGCTGCCTTTATTAACTGAGTAAATGTTAAAAACGCATTTGATACATCCTGCACATCTGCATACGTCGCATTCGAGTCAATAAAATACTGAGCAATCAGTTCACTGTTATTTTCAAAAAGAGCTACTCCTTCCGCAGTTGTAATCATATTGATATAGTGCCTTACTGTTTCTGTTGCCACAGATACTGTATCAGAAATATTTGTAAAATCATCACCGATATTTTCTATATCGTCTGATGAAGCAATATAAATTTCTTCCGTTCTATCCGCCTCAGCAGTGGTTATGTATTCTGTTGATATAACCACATAATACCAGCCGGACATATTTGCATCAAGATTAAGCTCAACCGAAAAACTGCCGTTATTGCCTACTCTTGTTGTATTGCTGACAGCCTCATTACCTGTAGTTTTTTCTTTTACTACAACACTTATTTCCTGATTAAAATAAGGAGTTGATGTGCCTGTTACTGTAATTTTTCTCGTAGCATAATCAACAGGCATAACAGTATAGTCTAAGGTTACATCTTCCTCGTCAAAGCTCACCTGACTTGTGCCGTTTATTTTAAAATTGTCTACATGCATTTCCGACTGTCCGCCATAATATTTGTTAAGCTGTATTCTTACCTCGGAAAATGCCGTATCATTAATAAAGTCAATCGGATTGGTATTAAGCTTATCATTGTCTAAATAGAAGTCGTATGTATACGTTGTCATATCAATTACAGCCTTGACAGTAAACCAATCATCCATATCAAATGCATTCGTGAATGTCAATGGCGAAGAAGTGTCAAGTCCGCATATAACATTACAGGTTCCACCCTGAGACCTTTCAAAACCAATGTTTACAGTCTGGGTTCCGCCCACTCCTGCCCAGAGCAGCATTTCACCTCTGAAATTATCTTTTTCCTCAAAATACAAGTCAGCACTAACAGTAACCGTGCCGCTCTGCATTTCGAATGACTTTGCCGCCGAGCTGTTACTTCCTGTAGTCTCTCTTGTAATTTTAAGAGTTTTGTTTGTAGGGCTTTCAGGATCCTGACCCAGCAGCACCGCCGTACCGTTTCCAGTTTGAGTTGTCCACCCGCCTATTCCGTTCAATGCAGTTCCTGCAGTTTGAGAATATTCAAACTTCTCATTCAGGATTTCATTTTCAACATTAACTGTAACAGCATACACTTCTGTAAAAATTGTGTTAAAAAGCATAGCTGATGACAGTGCCATCAATAAAATTTTTCTAAACATCAAATATTCCTCCCGAAATCATACTAATTATTTGATACAAGATATTTTGCTATCGGAATACAGGTATTTGATAATTCCCTGCTTATAATTTCACAAATCCATTTAGCACCGTCTTCATTGAAAACAGACTCGCTGTTACTGTTTTCATCAGAAAACATATAATATCCTTTTATGCCTTCTTTATTATTTAATAATTCTGAATATGTAATTGCATTTACATCTATTATATCTGCCTTAAGCTTTTCTCCAACTCGTTTGATTGCATCAGAATAATCCTTGACAACATTTAATGCATTACCATTTTCATCAAAGCTATATGTTACCGAAGGCGTAAGCAATACAGGAATTGCTCCCTTTGCCCGTGCCATTTCAACATACTGCGAAATATATTTTTCAAATTCACCGTCAGATGCACTCGTATATAATTCAGGATTATCTGAAAGTCTGTCGTAAAGTCCAAATTGAACAAACAGATAATCACCGTATTTAATCTCATCCATAACGTTAGCAAGTCTGCCTGATTCTATAAAGCTCTTTGCACTTTCACGTCGCCTTGACTGCGTATTGTCTACATCTGTTACATGACTGTCAAAGATTACATTAAGCGCCATACCCCACCCTGTTCTTGGTAGTTCATTCTCCGAATAATTGCAAGCAGTAGAATCTCCTGCTATATATATTTTTGTTTCTGTCATAGGACGATTATCGTATTTAACCGCAAGCGGTATCATATTTCTAGCGCTGTCCCACAACATAGCTCTGAAATTCAGTTGCTTTTGTCCTTCCTGAAAATCAACATTCAGGCTGATATCACCTTGTATTTCAATATCTTCTATAATAACATCGGAAAGCTCCTCGCCGTCATAAACCGCAACTGCAAGCATCGCTTTCCTCTGCGAATTTTCATTATTCATAATTCTTACATCTGTAAGAGTATTACATACAGAAGCATCAGAATTTACATTACCTTCTCTATCTGTATAGTTTATCCTTATAATTTTATATACAGGTAAACACGGCACAGTTACATAAAAGTTTTTGATAATCTTTTGAGCACCTTTTGTGATAGTTGCTGAAAGCTGAACTGCTTTATCTCCATTGCCCATAGGACGAGTCAGTGTGCCATCAGATGCAACTACTTCAGGCAAGCTACTTGTCCATACAGTTTCTGTACCCAAACCTGCTCCCGGAAGTACGATATCTGAAACACAATATCCCTCTTGAATATTCAGCAAATCGTATGCAACACTCAAAACCCCTGCATCTTCACTCAAATTTCTCAAAAGAATATCATCAATGTATAAATCAGCCGCTCCCGGTGTAAACTGCGAATATCTGTTTATGCTGTATCTTATACCTTTTATAGCCGTGATGTCAGATGCTCCATCCACTTCCTTATCACAATAGCTAACAGGAGCTTGGGTAATCTTTTTTCCGTTCAAAACCAAATCAAATGTATTATCTCCCACATTTGTAACTATCGAAAAATCAAACCATTCTCCTGCTTGAGGCATTATACCGCTGTAAACCGGTTCCTGTCCGTATGTACCATCTGATGTTCCACTTTTGCTTTCTATCACACCATTTAGAAAATCTATACCTATCTCAGCTGCATTC
The DNA here is from genome assembly GCA_045647245.1 of Clostridia bacterium. GTDB lineage: Bacteria > Bacillota > Clostridia > UBA1381 > UBA1381 > HGM11525. Next base: position 43,517 of record JAZRMB010000024.1, on the reverse strand, counting down.
TTAGTTCCATCTGTAGCTTCACCAATTAAATCCACATTAAATCTCATACTGTCTGTACCGGCCTTTAGCCGCATACTTGCTATCACAACACCATCGAGTGCTCGCGCAGAGGACTTGACAGCAAACACACTTATACTGTTGTCGCCGCTTTGCGTTCTTTCTATCCTCAAAAGCTTTCCGTCTGAGTCATCCTCAATGTATGCTGTAACATCATCAACCGTTTCGGTCCATGTCCACCCGTCTATTTGCGAAAGGGGCGTGCCCGAAACTTGCGAATAATTAAATTCATCATAAATCCCTATTGTTCCCTTTGCAGGCACACATACTCTGCCTGCTTTCGACATTGTTACACTTCCGTAAGAAGCTGTTACGGTAACAGTAGCATATTTGTCTGTATCGCTCTGTATAACCGTTCCGTCATCGCCAATCACATTCGTATTTGATGATTTCATTTCTATTGACACATCGCTTACCGAGGGTATGGTAATGTTACTCACTGCCGTTTTAGAAATAATTATCTGTGATAATGCTTCCAACACCTTTTGTTTCTCACCGGTTCGTATTCCAATAATCAATACATCAAATGTTTTTGTTTTAACCGCCGTGCCGACAGTAGCATAAACCGTAAGAGTTACTGTACAATCTTCTTCAGGTACTGTAACTGTTCCGTCTGCAGCAATTACCTGAGTATCAGAGCTTTTTATTCTAATTTCTGTGCCAAGAAATTGACCAAGCAATATATCCTGCTTTGTCTGCTTAGGTACAGAAACAGCTGATATTACCTTTTCCGCAATTTCCGAATCAGAAGCACTGCCGACCGCAACCTCATCTATATATATCCCCGACCCACCGCCGAATGCCTTGTTTAACTGAAATCTTATTTGAGACAGATAACTGACATCATATAAAAATTCTATCGGGGATGCATTTATCTTTTCACCATCTAAATAGAAATCATATTTATTTGCTGATATATCAGCAATTATATCAATATTATACCATTGTCCGAAGGAAAAAGCATTGGTAATTCTTACCTCGTTTGCTGCACCTGTATTCATTACAATATCACAGCTGCCGCCCAAAGACCGCTCAAAGCTTACAAAAACCGCCTGAGAATCACCGCTGCCGTTCCATAGCAAAAGCTCTGCACGCATATTTTGTGCTTCTTCGATATACATTTTGCAGGAGGTATATATTTTTCCTGTTGCATTTTTCAAATACTTTCTGTTTACCCTGCTGTTATTAGACTCTGTCGAAGCAGACGTTCTGCCAATATACATAACCTTATTGTTTCCTGAAACAGGACAGTCAGCAAGCACCAGACTCACATTCGAGCCTGATTCTACCGTCCATGTACCAAGTGAAGATATTGAAGTTCCAAATTGCTTACTATATTCAAAGTTATCATATACAAAACCAACGTCGGAAAAAGCCTCAGCCGCATTCGCACCTGCAACTGTCAGTACCGTCAAAAATGCTGCAGATAAAATATTCTTCATTAGTCTCGAAATCATTGTTATACCTCCGCTAATGTCTATGGAAGAAATTATCGTTATATGGAGGAGTTTAACTCCTCCATATAACTTCATTAAAAATTATGCACTATATGCCTCAGCAAGCGGAACCATAGAAGAATCCCAAATCATTACCTTTATTTTAAGTTCTGTTATACTATTGTCAATAGCCACATTTGTTGTCAATTCACCGTCTGTGTTAATTGGAGTCGACACAACATTCTTAAACGTTGTGCCATCATATACTGCAATTCTTAAATCTGCATTATTTATATCACTGTACTTCTTTATTACAACCTTAGAAACCTTTCCTCCGGCAACAGGCACCTCACTTGCTGCTCCTTCAGAATCCAAAAATTCTACGTCTGTAACTGCGAAATCTACTCCTGAACCCGGTACTTTAATCACAAACGAGTCTGATTCTGTTTCTTCGCCTCTTGTTACACTTACCGAAAGAGTTGCCTGTTGGTCTTCCTTTGCAACGGATACCTTTCCCTCATTATTGATACCCGTACCATTTACACTCCAAGCGGTAGTTGTTCCGGCAAATTTCGGAAGAACAACATCTGAGGTTGCTGACTCTGCAATATCAATTTTGTTAATAGCTCTTGCAACAACAGCTTTATCGGAAAGATTTCTTACTATGAAATCATCTACATACATACTGCTGTCCGCTCCCTGATAATACTTATTTAACTGAATTCTTACCTGATTAATAGCACCTGTACTGCTCTTGAAGCCAAGCGGTGCAGTATTCAGCTTTACTCCGTCTACATACAAATCCCAAGCTTTTGCTGTATTGTCAACAACAATTTCTACATCTATCCATTTATTAGTTTTAAACGCATTAGCAATGGGAACTTCAGTTGCATCATCATAGTTAAAGTATGTATTGTATTTTCCATTCTTATGTTCGAAGCCAATACCAATAGCTTGATTTGCTCCGTTACCATCCCAGAAAAGCAGTTCTCCTCTAAAGTTATTGGAGTCATTCATATATAGTCTGGTGGCAATTGATGTTACTCCACTCATGCCTGCAAATGTTCTCATAGCCTGTGTGTTAATACTTGTATTTGTATTAGGAGCAGGTCTGTGTATTCTGAGTGCCTTATTTGTCTCATCGTCAGGAGCATTTTCAACAGCGACAGTATAATCTGAGATCGGCTCCGTTACCGTCCAGCCTCTTGATCCGGATGTAAAGTCATCTGCCACAAGTGCTTCGTCTGTTGCCAGAACACGCAGATTGAATTCTTTTGTTACCCTTGCTCCTGCTGCAGGAATAGCAAGCTCTAAGGTTAAAGTTACGTCCTTATCAAGATATGCATCTCTTGTAACAACACCTGTTTTTGAAATCACATTTTCATCACTAGATGTCCAGTTAATAACAATATCCGAATCTGTTACATCATACAAAGGTGTAAGTGTAAGATTGCTTGTAATCATACTTGCGCCCTCTGATGTCAAATCGGAAAGTGTAATATTCTTCAAGAAGGAGTTAAGATATGAATTCATATCCTCCATACCCTTTACCGTACAGTCAAATGTCTTGGTTGCAGTCGGCTTATGGTCAGGATTAGAACCGTCGGTGCCACCCCATATTCTGTACATAGTCGCTGTCAAAGTAACCTGTTTATCCTCGCCAACACTGCGAGTTACTGCACCTGTATTGCTTATAACCGTTTCGTCTGAGCTTGACCATACGATTGTTGAGCCGTATTCACCCATAGTCGGAAGAACAATATCGCTTTCCAAGGCACTTACATCACCAAGGTCAAGCGCTGCTGCATCTGCAGCAACAGCCTCAGCATCGGTATAAAGCTGAGTGATTGTCATATTATCAATATACAGCATCCTGTTTGTTTCAAAGCCGACATCTTTTCTCATTTCAAGCTCAACGCCCCTGAAACGGCTATTTTGTATTGGAGTATTTTCTTCAACAGAAAGATCTCTATAATCGTCCTTACGCATAAACACAGTATCATGATAGAATGTCATTGTTTCATTGGTAGTATCAAGAATGAAACGGGCATTATGCCACTCATCTGCCGTAACAGACATTGTCTGGTCGGTAGGTGTTTTGCCTGCATTTGTACCAACCTTCACATCATCGCTTCCCAGTTTGAAAAACATAGTAGCATATGACTGACCAACGGTTCTGAAAAACAATGTGGCGCTGTTTTTAAAAACCGGGTCTGTGTTGTATGTTACGTCCTTCTGAGGGATATAATAATCGAAACTTACCTCTATCAAGCCTCTTTGTGTGTCGAAATTATTGTCATCAGTAAAAATAACAGTAGGGGCTACTGATGATGGGTTATCTTTTGTGAGCTTCAGGATATTGCCCATATCACAACCGGTTGGGTCTGCAATAACCTCGTTGCCGTATCCGGCAACCGTTTCATTTTGAATTGGAGCTACTCCGTCATCAAACAGATATTGTTTAAGTACGCTATTTGCCGCAAATGCCACCGGCAGCTGAGACAGACAGAGTACAGATGCGAGAGTGGCTGCTAAAAGTTTTTTCATAAAATCAAATCCTTTCTAAAAATAATTTTTATCCCTTTACCGCACCTACCATAACACCTTTTACAAAGTATTTCTGGATAAACGGGTAAATACATAATACCGGAACGGTTGACACAATGATAACCGCATATTTTATCAGCTCGCTGAGCATTGCACTTTCACCTGCATTTGTTCCCATAAGCATATCTCCGCCCGAATTTTGCAGAAGAATATCTCTTAAAACAAGCTGCAGTGGAAATTTATCACTTTTTCTTAAAAAGATAACTGCGTCAAACCACGAATTCCAATGCTGTACAATATAATACAGCGTGATAACCGATACCGTAGACAATGACAACGGCATAACAATCCTGAATAAAATTGTAAGATGTCCTGCACCGTCAAGCTTTGCAGATTCTTCAAGACTATCCGGAATTGAAGCAAATGCCGTCCGCATTATTATCATATTAAAGGTATTTATTGCCACCGGAAAAATTAGTGCAAACAACGTATCATCAAGATGTAGCTGTTTTATAGTAAAGTATCTCGGTATAAGACCGCCGGAGAAGAACATTGTAAATGTAATAAGCATCATAAACAAGTTTCTCCACATTACACCTTTTCGCGATAATACATACGCACATATTGATGTAAGTAAAATATTTATAATTACACCAACTACAACAATAAACAGAGTGTTTGCATATCCTTTGATTATCATAGGTGTCTTAAATACCCTCGCATACGCATCTAATGTGAATCCGTCGGGCTTTAACAACAAGCCTGTATGAGCTACAAGCTTATCGGGGTCCGAAAAGGATGCACAAATTACATACCAAAACGGATACAGCGTTACCACAATAATACCGAGCATTATAATGATATTGAGTACATTAAATGCTTTAAGTGCTCCGCTTTCTTTAATTTTCATATTTGTTCACTACCTTTCCGTTACCATAAACCCGTACCGCAAGTGATATTAGACAGCTTATTTGCTACAATCAACAGCATAAAGTTTATAACCGAATTAAACAAACCTACTGCTGTTGAGAAGCTGTAATTTGCTTCAAGAATTCCCTTACGGTATACAAAAGTAGAAATAACATCAGACGTTTCATAGATTGCAGAGCTATAAAGAAGAAGTATCTTTTCAAATCCTACATTCATTACATTACCAAGCTTTAATATTAGCATTATTGCTACAGTGGGCATTATACCGGGGATTGTAATGTGCACAAGCTGTTTAAGTTTTCCTGCACCGTCTATATCCGCCGCTTCATAAAGCTGTTGGTCAATTCCCGATAAAGCAGCAAGATATATTATCGACCCCCAGCCTACCTCCTGCCATATTTCAGAAATGATATATACCGGCAGAAAATATTGCGGCTGGTTAAGCATTGTAACTCTTTTACCACCAAAAAACGCAATTACATCATTGATTATGCCTTTGTCAGCCGTAAAATCCTTTATCATACCGCATATTACTACAAGCGATACAAAATGCGGCAGATATGATATTGTTTGTACGGTTTTTGAAAAAGGCTTGCTTTTAATCTCATTTATTAAAAGCGCAAGTATAATAGGCGCCGGGAAGCAGAATATGATAGTATTGATGCTGATTACAAGCGTGTTCTTTAATGTTCTTCCGAAATAAACGCTTTTAAAGAACGCCTCAAAGTGTTTAAAGCCTACCCATTCACTACCCATTATTCCCAAACGAGGCACAAAATCCTTAAATGCCATTATCACCCCGTACATAGGCTTGTAACAGAACAATCCGTAATATATTATTACAGGAATAAAAATCAAATAAAGTGCTCTGTTACGAATAAAATCTGTACGGCATCTGTAAAGGAAACTATTGGTATTTACGGCTTTCTTTTTTAATGTATTTTGAACCATAAAGCCTTGTAAACCTCCCTAACGATTAAGATATCTGTCATAAGCATCCTGATACAGCTCGAGCGCTGTGTTTAGTCCCATATTTGTGAGTGTTTCAACATAGGAATCAAAATTATCCAGACTCTCTGTACCCATTACAAATTTCATAAACATCTCATCTTCATATGTGTAAATATCATTCAAATAACCTGAAAGCTCGCTCTGTCTTTCCGGATCAACATAAATCTGAGGAAGCAAATATTTGTCTGCGTCCGTATTAGACCAGGTTTTCCATGCAGCCTTTTGTTCCTCGGTACGATAATACTGCTCAAGATACCTCGGGTCCTGAACAAACGGTCCGCCACCGCCTGCTGCTCTTACATACAGACCCAGTGCACTGTTCATCGGAAGTCCGTCAGGATTGTTTGTAATAACATCTGTGTATGTCGGATAACCGTCTACCATATTATAGCTGACACCCTCAATACCAAAATTGTTAAACATACGACCTTCCTCTGTGTATCCGTAATTAAGGAACTTCAGTGCCAGCGGTATATTTTCACAACTGCTGCTTACTGCACTGAACTCTCCGTTGTTATAGCCATTTATCTGGCCAAACTGCGGTTTGTCGCCCTTGTTCAGAACAGGATAAGGCGCTCCTGCAAACTTAATATTTTCGTTCTTGGATTTTACTGTATCAATATAAAGACCGAGACCGCTGCCACCTGATGCGGCTGTCATACCCGAAAAGCCATTTACAATATTTGAATTTATTGTTTTCTGGTCAAGTGTCGGGAAATTGTTGTCAATGAGCTTTTCGTTATACCACTTATTCATTGTAGTCAAAAATTCCTTGTACTCAGGCATTACAGAGCCGTAAACAACCTTTCCGTCCTTCACAAAGAAATCTCTGTTAATACCGTATGCACCTGAAAGTACGCCAATCTTTGAAATTGATGAAAGATGTCCTGAGAAAGGAACTTCTGCATTCTTCTTTTCCTTAAAGGCCTTTAACACCTCATACAGCTCATCCATTGTTTCAGGCATATCAAGGCCAAGGTCATCAAGCCAGTCCTGTCTGATAATCAGACCAAAGCTTGTCAAAAGACTTCTGTCTCCTCTGAGGAACGGAATTCCCAGATAATCACCGTCGTCCGACACAACAAGCTTTGAAAACTCAGGATGCTCGTTTATGTACTTCATATAATCGGGTGCATATTCCTCAACATAGTCATTCAGCTTTGTAACAGCGTTATTTTTATACGCCGCCGGCAATCCACCGTTATAAAGTGTCCATGAGTATTCAATGATGTCAGGCAAATCATCGGATACAAGCATTATATTAAATGCTTCCTGAACACTGCTTGATGACGGATGTATGTACTCAACAGTTACACCCGTTCTCTTCTGCAATTCCTTTGCATACTCTGTTTCCTGCATACTTGAAACTGTTGTGGCAAGGTTCGGGTCGAGCTGAGACCAATAGGTTATATGGTTCTCTCCGTTTATAGGATAACCCTCGCCCAAGTCGGTATTCTTTGCAGTTTCGTTACCGCCTGTGCCGCATGAAGCAATTATTCCTGACAGTATTGCAATACACACAGCTAATGATACCTTTCTTTTCATTTTTTCATCTCTCCTTTTCTTGTAATTTTCATACCTGGAATGTATGAAATCCTGATTATATTTTACTTATATTACAACCTACATACAAGCTCCAAAATATTACATTCAGGTCATTATCTTTAATGTGTTATTTTGTCCTAATATACATTTTTGTCCTTTTGATGGAATAAAAAAAGAAGCCTCGCAAACCGCCTAACAAAGCGGTGCGAGGTTCCCTCAGTTATGGTTACTATATTTTGTAGGGGACAATCCCGTATGTTTTGTAAAAACTCTTCTAAATGTTCTTGTGTTAGAAAAGCCGCACATTTCCGACAGCTTTTCCATGCTTACCTTCTTATTTTCACTCATATGCCTGATGGCCGCTTCAACTCTTATACTGCTTATATAATCCATCAATGATTGTCCTGTTTCCTGCTTAAATATTCTTGAGATATAGGAAGCATTCATATTCATTTTATCAGCTATTGCCGAAATGTTTAAGTTCTGGTCCATATAGTTGTTATGAATAATATTCTTTATTCTGTTGGATATATCATCCTTCTGTGTAATCTTTTCACGTACAAATTCGCACAGCAGTTTAATGACATTGTATATCTGGCTCCTTATTTTCTCTACGGAAGTGTTTTGCACCAGCCCGGACAAAACGATTGTACCCTCGGGAATTTTTTCTCCCGCGCCTCTTTCAACTTCACCTACTGCCTTGATGACCGTACCAATCACTTCATATGTCAAAAACTTTATTACAACTTTTGTATGTGCGCCCCCTCTCAAATTCTTTTCATAAACTTCGTCTATCATTTCACAGGTTTTTTCATATTCTCCCAAAAGGATACTCCTGATTATTCTTTTTTCAACATCAATAGGATAAGTATAAAACTCCTGTATGTTATCATTCTCAATGCTATCGCACACAATCACTTCGCAATAATCTGATTTTGTCTTATATTCTTCTGCATCTATTGTTTCATTATATGCAACATGAATTCCTGCAAATGTGGTGTGCATTCTGCTTATAATTGCATCTGCTTCAAATCCCAAAACTTCACGAAGTGTGTTTACAACCTTTTCCGCAACGGGCTTTAGAATACCACTTTGCTCCTCCCTTTCAAAATTAACAATAATAAATACATCTCCATTACACTCGGTAACATATACAGTATATTCTTCGGACATTATTTCCTCAGCAACATTTTTTACAGCAAAAATCTGAACGGCTGTATCATTTTCAAAGCCTGCCGGCTCGCACCCTTTCACAACAATTCTGACTACAGCAAAATATTCTGTCTGCATAATTACGTTACAATTCTCAAGCTTACGCTTTATACTTGAATCATATACGCTATACACCAGCAACTTTTCAAGATATCGCTCTCTCAAAATACGTTCCTGTCTGTATCCCGATGCATTAAGCCTCTTATTTTCCTCAATAATCGAGTTTACAACCTTGGTAATATACGCATACTCATCTTCCGACTCTGTCTGTGCTCCATTTTTTTTCATCTCATCCACAATACTTCTGACCGGCATATAATTATGCTTTGATAAAACAACCGCCAAAGCAATTCCGAAAAGAAGACTCAAGAAGAGTGCAATCATAGAAATTACCGTAACCTTATCGACACCATTCATAAACACCTTTGATGACGAGGTCATAACATATTTCCAATCAGCAATATCAGAATCCTTATATAACATTATTACATTATCCCTGATTTTCAGTTTTCCGTTATCTAATGTCATATTTTCGTATTTTACTTCTTTGACGCTTTCCTCGTTTCTGATACTTACAATATTGTTGTCAACATCAACGATACAGAAATTTTCTTCTTTCGATTGCAGCGCAAAAAGCTTACTTATGTCAATCAAAAAGAATATATTGGTTTTTATTCCGTTTTGGTATACACTTCTTGCATACACCGGAAGCATATTATTTCCCACATAATCTCCTATTTTCCCCAAAATAAAAGTACCTTTAAATTCTTTCTGGAAAAGTTTATTGGCGTTTTCAAAGTCTGTCGCATCTTCAAAACGGCTATGTAGATAATATTTAATCTTCGTTGCTCCGGCTGAGCTTGTAACTATGTTATTCTTCTCGCTTACAACGAGTATATCCTTAATATTTTCGTTATGGGCACATATGCTATTTAGGGCAGAAACAGCATTGTATATATCTATCGCATCTGCTCCTTCACAAAACAAGGGGTTTATACTGCGGTTTTCTACCACTCCCTGACACATAGTATTTACCTGTGCCAGAAGAACATCTATATTGGTCTTGGATTTTAACAGTTTTTCATAGTTATATTCATCTACATTTCTGTTGACAATAGTGTTTACCATCGAAAACGATGCCACCATAATCGCAACAGGCAATGCAAGCATCAGTAAAAAAGACAGCATCCACCTTCTCTTTATGGTGTACTGTATTTTACGCATAGACCTATTCCCCTTTCCATCTTTTTTACAGTTGGTTTTATCATCCAAATATCAGCTTGTAATCTTCAACATAAGCATATTCACCATTTTCTACCAGCTCAACTTTTCTGTCTGTAATCGATTTAACTGTTGCCGGAGAAATGAATTTGTCAGTTCTGCCAATAGCCCCGAAACCATTTTCAAGCGGTGTTATTATATACAGCTTGTACTCATCTGCATTATTAAGAATTACATTGATACTTTCATCAGCCTTTAATATACAAAAATCTTTTGAAAAATGCTCATATACTGCAAATTCCTCGCCTATCAGCCCCTCAACATCACCGGGAGATACTGTTCCTGCCGCCTTCGAGTTATCGGCCTTGAGATTAAATACAGCCACAACTCCGCTACCCTTGCAGGTGTTCTGGAGCTTAAATATCATATCCGTATTTGTCGGGTCTGTTGTAAGACAATCCTCTGTCGGCATAGCAGGTCTGTCGCATCTGAGAATTTTTCCATTCTCAAGACACAGCGGCATTAAAACATCTCTCCTGCTTCGTTCATATGTATCACTAACATAAATCGGGCCGCCGCTTATCGCTCTTAGGATGCTGTTTTTTATTGCTTGTGCATCATCTGTCCACCACATATCCCAATCGCAATAATATAGCTGTCCCTGAATTAAGCTATTGAATGAGCATTGAAGAATATGCTTTGTAAACCATTCACGATTCTCAGGGAGAAAATCATCACTGCATCTTGATACAGGGCTGACAGTTCTGTTCCACATATCCTCACTTGCCATACCCATACAGTTTATCATTGTATTGTCAAAATACTGTCCGACAGATGCCTCTATACCATTATGGAACTGTCTTGCCACCGTTCCTACCTCGGCAAGATTTTTATAATATCGGCGAGTCATACTCTGATTATCAATTTTTACAAACTCCGCACCGCATTTTGACAAATAATCATTAAATGCACAGTAATACATATATGCTTTATCCTGTCTGTAGTCTGGTACTATCTTACCGTCAAATGTCTGTATCAGATAGTCCTTACAATCCTTGCTGATTTCGCTGTCAGGGTCTATTCCCATCCAGTAGCCCGTTGTCGGATACCACATTCCTACCTTTATACCCGTTTCCTTCATTTTGTCAATACATTGCTTTAGTCCATTCGGAAATCTTTTAGGGTCTGCCTTCATAGAATACAATTTAGAAGAGTGCATAATATCAAACATTTCTTCTCTTGTATTATATTCTCTGTCATAAAAATCGCGAACTTCTGCCCACATATCGTCAATAATTGCCCATCTTACAGGGATATTCTTCTCCCTGAACTCCTTGCATTTTGCCAGCAGATTTTCCTCGCTCACCCTGATTTCAAACGCGTCCCAGCTGCACCAGCCTAAATACTCAAATATTTCAGGGTATCTTCTCTGCTCACGGACACGGCAACCATTGTTTAAAAGCTTAACTGCAGTCTTAACACAATTTTGTATAACCTCATAAGGATTATACCCCTCCGCAGTAATAAATGCAAGTCCTTTTACACTTATTAGTTTATCATACCAACTGAACAACTTCGCAATAACCTTGTTATTACCGCCACATAATACGCATTTATATTTTTCCGAAACAACAGGAATGATAGCACGATATGCACCATTTTCTTTCCTGCACAGCAGTCCCTGCGTTTCATCAGGAATATCTGACAAATCTGTGCCAAATGATGGCATACACCAAAATTCACAATGTCTCCAGTTCGCCATCCATTGCGATACCTCGTCAAGTTCGATTTCTATACCTGCTCCAAAGTCCGCATCTATTGTATCGTTTGAAACAGCATCAATATATACCGCTGTAACACCATCTTGCTCTATTTCCTTAAGCAATATTCTGTCCGTCTGTATATGACCGTTCTCAAGCCTCAAATAAGCCCTCATTACCCTATCTCCTTATCTGATTATTGCATTTTCAAAATAATCGGTATATGACAAATTTCTGCCCTTTACCTCTTTAAGTTCAAATTCCTTATCCAGCATTTCATATTTTGCCCCTGCAAGATTGTTATATCTCAGAAGCTCAACACGATTACTTCCGGCGATTTTCGATATTGCCAAAAGATTTTCCTTTGTATCGGTTATATCCGGTATCAACGGTACCCTTAAAACAAATTCCTTGCCGCTATTCTTCAGATACTCAATATTCTCAAGTATTACATCGTTATACACTCCTGTGTATATCTTATGCTCTTCCCTGTTCACAAGCTTTATATCCTGCATAACATAATCAAATCGGTCTATTACCTTCTCATACGTTTTCGTATCTGTGTAACCGCTGGTTTGAATTGCTTTATGTACACTTCCGATTTTATCAACCAGCTCGAGCAAAAAATCCGAATAAAGCATCGGCTCTCCTCCCGATACCGTAACTCCGCCGCCGTCAATGTTAAAAAAACCACTATAACTCAATATTTTCGCAGCCAACTCATCGCTTGTATATTCTTTACCTGACACGCACAACGCTCCGTTAGGACACGCGTGTACACATCTTTCAAACATATCACATTCATCATGATTGCATTTTCTCATACAAAGTCCGCATTCGGTACATAAATTTTTCTTATGTAATAATTGCGGTTCAGGATGCAACCCTTCAGGATTATGGCACCACCTGCACCTTAGCGGACAACCTTTCAAAAAAACAGTAACTCTTGTTCCCGGTCCATCATGAACAGAAAATTCTTTTATATCGAACACAACCGCATTCATAAAGTTTTCTCCTGCAAAGTATATTGCTGTCGTTTTAATACATGATTCTGATATTCCTCATCAAGTTCGACAAAGTAAGCACTCCATCCCCATATGCGAACAACAAGCTGTCTGTGTCTTTCGGGATGTTGTTGTGCCTCAAGCATTTTTTCTGTATTTACCGCATTTAACTGTAGCTGATGTCCTCCCAATTCAACAAAAGCTTTTACAAGCGCCGCCACCTTTTTTATACCGTCCTCACCACTAAACGTTGAGCTGACAAACTCAAGTGTCAGAGGTCCACCGTTTATAGAGTCAGTAAAGTTTTGTTTTGTAAAAGACTGAACAACTGAAAGCGGTCCACCAATTCTGGCAAATAAACTTGGAGAATAGTTTGTTCCGAAAGGCTCGCCTTTTCTCCTACCATCAGGCGATGCTCCGATTTCATTTGCATGCCATAGATAAAACATTGCAGAGCCTGTTCCGGCACGGAATTTTCCACCCCTGCAATTTGTTCTTTCTTTAAGGCTTTGAGCAAACATTTCCAATAATTTTGTAGCCTTTTCATCTACAAAATCATCATTATTACCCATCTTCGGTGCCTCGTACCTGAACACAGGCAAAAACTCGCTATTCTCTGTATAATCGCTGTCTATCGCTTTAATAAGTTCTTCCTTTGCAACAGACTTATCGTTATATATGTATTTTTCAATTACAGCAAGGGAATCAGCAGCTGTAGCTATTCCCGTACCGTGAATACCAAAGTTGTTATATTTACCGCCGTCATACGCCTTGTCGCCCATCATAACATTCATAAAAGGCGACGGGATAAACCAAAGATTTTTAATGCCATTGCAAATACTATCACATTCAGCTTCTATCTCTGTCTTTACACCTCTCATAAAGGCTTCAAAGGTATCGCTTTGACATAAATATTTATGTACAGCCTTGTCAATAACCTTAGGGAAGGAAAGCGCACCGATATTAGCAACATCTGTTCCAACTTTAGGTATTATAAACTCCCAGCATGCAGCAACAGCATAATCGCGGGCATCCTTCAACTCATACCCCAACTTACATAAGCCATCAATGACAACATCGTCATTGGAATACTGTGGAAACCCAAGTCCTGCCTTAGTAAGCTCCGTTCCAAGCTCAAATATTCTAAGCGGAGTATTTTTATTTACTCTTAAGTTTATTTTTGGATCTATTAACTTTAAGTTTCTGCTTGCAATCAAGCAAAGCTCCGAAAGAAGATTAAATACTTCGTCACCGTTTTCGTCAACACCGCCAAGCACCATACTCTGACCGTTATCTCCCTGCTGCACACCCACATAAAGGTCGCTGTCTTTATTAAACGAAATAAAGAAGTCCTCAAGCAATTCCAAGGCTGTTTCTTTTGTGTATAATCCCTTTTCCATATCAGCCTTGAGGTATGGATACATATATTTATCAAATCTTCCAACCGTGTTATGATAATTGCCCTCCAGCCACAAAGAAAAGTGAATTATTCTAAAAAATTGTAACGCTTCATAAAAGTTTGTTGCTCCGTATCTAGGAACACGCTCAAGTACACTCGCAAGCTCTATTTTCCCTTGAGCCTCCGCTTCTTTCTTATACCTGTCAGTTAATGCTATTATTGCATCTATTGTTCTTTTGCCGTATGCATCAGCAAATTCACGCCTTTTCAACAATCCGTCGGATATAACACCTTCATAATCAGGAGAAAGATTTGATATATAACCAAGCTCATGTATGAAATGTTTTTTTCGAACTTCTTCCCATTCATCATTCGTGAAAATATCCGGAATCTCCTTAGTTGTTCTGATAAAACATATTTTTTCTTCAGGTAACAAGACAGGGATTTCATATTCCGCAAGCATTTCAAAACGTCTTGTCATTCGCTCTTTTACGTCAATATTTTGTGCCTTAAAATCTTCGCTTAATGTCTTGTTGTAAAAATCACGTCTGTATGCGTGATGCTTTTTTTCTACGATAAAATCCAGAAGCTTTTTACTCATTTCTATTCCTCCAAATCAAATACGCATAGAATCATATCACTATAGATGACTTATATCTCAAATCTTGTACCTATAACAATGTTCTACTATTACATTATATATTATACATATATAACATTCATATATCAAGCACCAAAATATTACATTTAGGTCATACGTTTCAAAGTAATATTTTGTCCCTATATATGATTTTGTCCCATTTTTCTCACGTTACCGATTATTAGGCAAGGTCTCTTGCTATGCAAAAATCGATTTACACATAACGAAACCCAATAAAGCGACCGCTTTATGAGATACGAATAGTGGTAAGCTACAATTAAAAAATGATGCTGCTTACTTCGTAAAAAAATCCCGACGGAGAACGGCTTATAAAAGGTCCGCTCTCCATCGGAATGTACTTTCTGTCAGGATTTAATTTTTTGTTGTTTGCGGGCAGTAAAATTATTCCGCAAACTCGTTATATACATTAATCTTTTCTACACCCTGTATTTTATTCACACTCAACTTCCCACTGTACAAAATCCTTATCCGTTGTGAAATCAATCAGATAAACAGGGACTTTTATATTTTCAATGTGCGTAGTGTGTGTTTCTTCGGTTATATTTACCCTTACCGATGCGGTATCAAATTTCAGAAGTGCTTCGTCAAGCTTTAAGCCCTCGGGATTCTTTTCCGGTTTAATGAATGACACCAGACGATATACACATTCGCCGCCGTTTTCGAATTCACAGCTATCGGTAATGCGTACCGACTTCTCACCAAACTCAACTCTTCTTTCGAGCTTTTCAAGTGTCTTTTCATCATAGGCACCCTTCATATTAACAGTCACGACCGAGTTTTCAACAAAGATTTTCCCTGCAAAATTCTCACCCGTTCCCTGCTGTTTTCCGTTTATTATAGGAACACTGTGTCCGAGCGAGGAATTGCAAAGGATGGTATACCGTGTTTTTGGTATAAAATACTGCTTTGTATATTCACCGCCACCGATATCTGCAAGCAGTTGTTTATCTCCTTTTGCCAGCACAAAGCTTCCCACGTCGTTATGATTGTGCGGTTCATTATTGTGACCACCCTTTATAACAAAGGAATATTCAGGCGTTTTCTTTATATACCATGCTGAGTCCTCGAGGAAGTATTCGGCCTCTGTTTCGAACTTTTCGTTAAGATAATCGGGCTTAAAGAAGGTAAAGCATCTTACATGCTGGCACCATCTTCCGCAATGGTCATCTGTTTTGCAGTTTTCTACAGGAATAGTGCTTACCTCATCGCCATAGAGTGTTTTCAGATAATGTATCATTCCCAGCATAAGCTTCGTGCCGGGTACGGCATCGGAAAAGCTTACTGTGCTCTTTTCGGTGATGAATGCTTTCTGTGCAAAGGTTGCAATTTCTTTCACCTTCGCACGCTTGAACAAATCTATTTTGCCGTTGGTGAAATCTTTTAGCATATCAGCATACCAGATGAAGAATCCGTATCCGTATTCCCAATAGCTTAAACCTTCAAGGCATACACCATCATCGTGATATCCGCTCAGGAAATTCTCCATACACCGTGTAATTCTCGGGCTAACTAAGCTGAAAAGGTCAGGTCTTATATATATGACTGCCGCCGCCACAGAGCCTGCACAAACAGCCGCCCAGTTAGCAATGTTGTCTTCCCATTTCTGAGCATTATTGATGAACTTGTCGATTATTCTTTTTTGAACCTCTTCGTTAACACGGTTTTTAATCAGCTCATCGAGTCTGTCGCTGAGAAGAAATGCGATTTCCGAAAGAGCATAGCCTGTTTCTGCCGAAAAAAGATCAACAGTGTGCTTATCAATTTTCGGATATTCGGCTATATGTGCCGGCAAAACCCAACTGTATTCATCACATATCGACCAGATTGCATCCTGAAGCTTTGTTATGTACTCTTCGTTTTCGGGATATATAAGTGCCAGAAGAGCCAGGCAGTTCATACGTCTGCGCTTGTAAAAAAAGTTTTTTTCATAAATCATTCTGTTGCCTGTTTCAAAAAACATTCTGTATTCGCTGAACTTAAGCGAAGGAATATCGTCAGCAGCACAAACCTCATCATACAGCTCGAAAAGTCTGTCCACCAATGGCTTATAGCTTTTATCTTCGCCTACCTTTTTCCAGAAATGTTTATCTGTTGCAATTTCTCTGAACATATTTCAATCACCTTCATTTTCAATTCTCTATTGTTCTATACACTAACGATACCACATTTTAATCTGAACGTCAATAAAAATAAATATTTTTCTTTACTTCATTCCGGCGAGAAAATCTTCTCTCTGCGGTGTGAAAATATCCAGAAGCTTTCCGTCCTCGAGGGCTACTACACCATGTTCAAGGTTCGGCTTTGTGTAATATGTATCACCTTTTTTAATAATACATTTTTCACCGTTCATATTAAGTTCAAAGCTCCCCTCAAGAACATAGCCGATTTGCTCATGCTCATGCTTGTGCATTGCACCTATACTGCCCTTTTTGAAGCTGACCTCTGCTGCAAGCATTGTTCCGTCGTGTGCAAGAACCTTTCTTGTGACATTTCCGCCCAAATCCTGCTCCTCAACCCTATCATTAAATACTACCATATGACTCTGTCCTTTCATATCACTTGTGACTCCCGAGTCATTTATCAGCTTCTTTATTGACTCTTTATCCGATACGTTGATTTTCTCAACAAACAAAAGCACTCCAAAGAGTTTTTCCATATCCTCCGCCGTTTTGATTTCATCTTTTCTTGCAAACAGATTATTCTCAAACGCCTCTTTTCTTACTTGATCAAGATTTTCGTACTCTGTGGTATCAACATCCTAAATTTTATTGTTCACCGCAAGTATATCCTATATAAATTCGTCTACTGTTGTTTTAGCCTTAATCAGCTCTATGATTTCACTTTCATAACAAATAGTATAAGCAGCAGTTGACACCTCATCCTGTGCCGTAACAGTAAAGCTGCTTCCCTTTTCCACTTTTCTTGTGCCTGAAATAACTGCTCCGTAAGAGTCCGTTATCTGTGCCGTTGCATCCAACGGAAGTGTTATTCCCGCATTGAGTGCACCAGCCGTTGTACCCTCCGGTATGTAAATAACTGCTTTATCGTCATCTATATAAAATTTCTCGGATGTTATTTTTGTATCGGTGGACGGAATGAAATAAATTTCCATCTCTCTTATAATCGAAACCTTTTCAGCAGGCTCTGTGCTTACAGCATAAAACCTCACCGCTCTTGCCACTTGAGTTTTAAACACCATTTCAACCTGTCCGTCTACGATTTTTCCACCTTCTGCAACTGTCGTCCAATTACCTTCGTTTCCGCTGCTTCCGGGATCATCATTGGTGATTTGTATCTGAAATCCGGTGGTTCTGTAAATACCATTACCATCCGCCGCTTCAAAAAGTCTTACCGTATTAAAGGTTATGCTCTTTCCCTCTCCTGCGTCAATTCCTACTCTTTTTCCTGCACCCGGAGTTGCATGTGTCTGCCATGACGTAGTATAATCACCATCGAATGCCTTTTCGGGACCGGTTGACGAAAATCCTCCGTTACCTATGTATTTCATTCCTTTGACCGTTGCAATATTCGTTCCCGGCTCAATAGTGTAAAACTTAATTGTATATATTTCGGTGGTTGTTCCGTCTTCTGCCGTAACAACTGCCGTACACTTTGGGGTAAGAGATGCGTTATTCTCCAAAACACCGTTTTCATCATAAAATTGTATACTTCCACCATAGGGAGCTGCAATCGTTTCAACCAAATCCGAAACTTTGTCACCTTCATTAATCACAATTTCCTTCTTTTCGGAATCAATTTTATAAACCTCCGAGCTGATAGCTGTGCTGCTGCTAATCTCTCTGTAGAGCTCCATTTCAGCAATCAGCGGCATTTTATAATCTCCGATTGTGCTTACAATATAAAATCTCGCTGCTCTTACAGAAACGGTATCAAACTCAAGCACTGCAGGATTTTCACCAATTGTTTCTCCTCCTGCAATTTTTCTCCAGCTTGTCATATCGTCGGACACCTGAAGC
Organism: Clostridia bacterium; assembly: GCA_045647245.1. GTDB lineage: Bacteria > Bacillota > Clostridia > UBA1381 > UBA1381 > HGM11525. The sequence continues at coordinate 24,757 of JAZRMB010000024.1, read as the reverse complement.
TCAAACTCAGTCACTCTGTATTCGCCCTTTGAATCATTTTCATAAATTACAGCCTTATTAAAGACTAATACATTCCCCTCTCCGGCATCGACACCCACGTTTTTTCCCGGAGCCTTTCCGTAGGAGCTGCCAGCCTGCCAGTTGGTATCATACAGTCCGTCAAATGCTTTTTCAGCTTTTGTTGATGAATAGCCCTGAGTACCGAAATATGTCAATCCGTCCTTTATGGCTATATTCTCAAGCTGATTCACATTCCCTGTGTCTTCCTCATTACTTCCTTCATTCTGTTTGGTTGAATCAAACCCTTCAATTTCTTCATCCAATAAAAGAATCAAAGGTGCCTCCTCCGGTTCTTCTGCACACACATTTATATCAACACAATATGTAAAACCGGTACAAAGCATTACCGCAGCAAGCATAGCACTTATTTTATTTTTTCTGTTCTTTTTCATATCTTTCATATTGTTTACCCTCTTTTCATATATTTCAATCAGTCAACGTTATTCCATTGCATAATAATTTTATCATACATAAATATTTGTGTAAATATGCATTTTTAAAACTCGAATATCGTATTTTCAAACCATTATTACAAAATTGAATGCATCTTTTAAAAAAAACAAAAAAAACGCACAGACATCACTTTTGATGTGTGCCAATCTGTTTTCTATTGATTCTGCCTGCCCTAGCCATCACAATATACAGAACAACAAACAGCTTTTGTTCCGGTAATCGAAATACGTTCACCACAGGTATGTTTGCAGTAAATAAATTATTTTTTATTTTTTCAAAAGCTTTATACCAAAGAGTAAAACTTTTGAATCGGTCTTATCAGCAACAGACTTTTTTATTGATTTAATCTTTATCAAGTGATGACCGTACATCTTCAATCAATCCTACAAATTTTAATCCACGAAGTCCGCTGTCAAGGAGCAAGTCAACATCACTGTTACTATTGGCAAGTCATTTTACATACGAACCAAAAAGAACAGCTTTTTTACGCTATGCTTAACAAAAAGCAATATTTTAAGAAATTTATATATTCCATTTCCTTTCATGCTCGCAATCTTCGGAAACAAATATTGTATTAACTAATATATTACATATAGCTTTCCACTTCTTAACATAATCTTTATAACATTTCTTTAAAAGTTTACGGTATCATGATTATACTATTACCTAGACAGTAAATATAGAGTGCATGGTATGAGCCATACAAAAAATAGTGTTAGAAAAGTGTTAGATGAGCGTTAGATGAGAACATAAAATCAGTGAAATAAATTCAAACACAAAAAAAACAAAAAAAGCTCGAAACACTAGGTTTCAAGCCATTTTTTGATGGTGCCGGTGGTCGGGGTCGAACCGACACGGTATCGCTACCACGGGATTTTGAGTCCCGCGCGTCTGCCAATTCCACCACACCGGCAATTTTAAGTACTTAAATATTATAGCATATATATATTGACTTGTCAAGAAAAAAATCACTATAATTTAAAATAATTTATGATACAAAAAGAGACTGTTCTAAAACAGCCCCTTTCGTTATCAATATACCCTTCTGGCACCTACATATGTACTGTAACTGCACATATGTGACAATGTTGTATAACAAACTTTTTCGCCGGGTCTCGGTGAATGAATCACTTTTCCTCCTCCGGCATAAATTCCTACATGAGAAATACTACCGCCTTTTGAGAAAAATACGAGATCCCCGGGCATTAAATCAGCTTTTGCGACCGCAACGCCATTCTTGTACTGATCTCTTGAAGAGCGATTAACCTTAATTCCTACTTTGTTCATTGTATACATAACAAAACCGGAACAGTCGAAACCTGAAGGCGAAGAACCACCATATACATATTTTGTACCAATATATTTTTCAGCTTCACTTATAATTCTGGAGCCCATAGTACCATCATATGAAACAGGTACAGCACTACTCTGCGCAGGTGAATTTACACTTCTTCCCGACGAAGAAGTATTACTCTTTGTTTTCTTTTCTACACTCTCTGCACGCATTCTTGCTGCTTTCTGTTTTTTGTTATATTCATCATACGCCTTATCATCAAGCACAGCAGAAGATGTTATATATGCAATCCCTGAATTAATAAGTATTTTTGTCCACTTACTGCCCTGACTGATCACTTTACATTTATCACCGTTCTTAAATGTTGTTACAATATCTGCATTTTCAGACGGAGCAACTCTAACATTTACATAACCTGCATTTGTTACTACAGTACCGTTCTTTGCAACGCTATTGAGCCTGTCCTTTCGTTCTTTATCGACCTGTTCGCGAAGCACCAATTCACCAGATGAAATAAAATCACTCATTACATATCCAATATCATAATCAGCACCGTAATAAATCTTATACCATCCGGTATCAGCTCTCTCAAGAATATAGACAACGCTCCCGTCATCTATTTGCCCAATAACAAACGAACCGCTATCACTCGGTATATTGCGAACATTTAAGACAGAGCCGTTTACAGAAACTGTACCCGATTCATACATTGTTGTTGATAAAAGCTGTTGCTTTACCGACTCATAATCATATGTTAACAAATCACTCATTATATAACCGACAGTACCGTCATCAAGCAAAACTTTGGACCATTCACCTTCAACAAAAGTAACAGTTAAAGCGTCACCAAATTTAAGACTGCAAAGAATAGCACTTTCCTTAGATGCTCCTTCTCTCACATTAACTGTACCACCAGAATAACAAATATATGCATTTGTATTCTCAAATGATTCTTCCGCAGCAATCTTTGCCTTTTCAGCTTCTGCAGCAGCTATCAGTTGCGCCTGCTCCATAAGATAATCATAGTCTGCGAATGCAGGAGTTGTACCTTCTCCATCACCTTGTAGTATATCAGGTTCTTCGTTAATTTCTTTCTTATCAGCATTTACATACACAGAACTATTCATCTGCATTACAGACAACGACACCACCGTCAGAACAGCACACATCGCAATTATAGTATGCTTCCAATTCGACATGATAATACCCCACTTCTAATATACGATAGATAACATAAATATTTCGTAATTGTTACAAATTTATTATACTACATATAACCCTGTTTGTCAAATATTTTTGACACATTTTAGACCATTTTTTTGCTTTTTTTATAGTAAAAAGACTATATTTATGGTTTATTAGTGTAATATATACTATATTTAGTATCAGGTCATTATAATAATTTTAATTTGTGAATTTAGATACTTTAACTGCAACTTCATTGTTTTGTAACATTTTTAACTGTAAAAAATAATTTTAAAATGTATGCGCAACCGATTTCATTCACGAAGAGTTTTTCTTCCGTCTCAAGATGGATTTCAATGAAAAAAGCGTACTGAAAATTTCAGTACGCTTTTTTCATGGTCGGAGTGACAGGACTTGAACCTGCGGCACCTAGACCCCCAGTCTAGTGCGCTACCACCTGCGCTACACCCCGTGGTCGGGATGACAGGATTTGAACCTGCGGCCCCTACGTCCCGAACGTAGTGCTCTACCAAACTGAGCCACATCCCGGTTTTCAAACCCAACAAAAGCTATTATACACCATATATATCGAATTGTCAAGTAGAATTTGTAAATTTTTTGATTTTTTTTAAATATTACACATATGTAACTACCGAAAAACATTACAATCTTATTTTACTAAAGAAACCAAGTTTGGGCAAATCGTTTTTCAATACAGATTTATTATTGAGTATCCTTTGTGCATTTTTCTCGGTATAATCAGAAAATGCACTTCCATAATATTTTTCTATTATTTCATATGCTTCTTTTAAATTGTTAACTCTGTCGTCCATATTATGCATGTCACTTCCAAGTACATGTACATATCCATCATAGTACAACTCCAAAAGTTCTTTTCTCATTGATTTGTGTAAAAAAGGATCAGCATTAACCTGGAAAACTGCGCCTACAGATTTTAAGTTATGAAACTCATTGCGATATTTCAAAAAACGTTCAATATGCGCCATAATAGGTTTTACGCCCATTACGCTTATATTATACACCAACTCATACATTTCGGATTTCCAAGAATGATATGGCATCTCAAGTAGTATATAGTCTGTACCCTCAATGGCAAGCTCCGTAAGCTTTTTCATCTCATCTATATTATTCTTTAAATGCACTTCACAGCCAAGTTTAATTTCAGGATACTCATCTTTTGTATTAGCTATCGCATGCATCAACCTATCATAAGCTGTCTTTCTTGCATTCAAAAAATCATCTATATCAGATTCCTGTTCTATATAAATATGAGACGTAGAAACAACTGTATCAATACCGTCATCATATGCTTTACGCAGCATTGACAAAGCCTCCTCCAAACTTCCTGCCCCGTCGTCAATACCGGGTAAAATATGTGAATGAAAATCAATCATATGATTACCCCTCTTAAAATTATATGTTATTTATATACGCTTTAACAAGTTCTTCAAGCAATTCATCACGTTCAACACGAACGATTTTTCCTCGTGCACCATCGTAGCTTGTAATGTATGTCGGATCACCTGACATAATATATCCAACAATCTGACTAATAGGGTCATAACCCTTAACTTTTAGGGATTTATATACAGAGGCTAATATTTCCTTTACCTCCTGAGCTTTATCAAGCTCAATTTTCCATTTTAAAGTATCGTTATTTTCCATATTTATCACCTCTTGTACAAATTACTCTTTTTCCCACGGCATTATATCGGAATCCTCGCGAAGATATTCCAGTATTCTCCACACACCGTCTCCGGTTTTGCTTGAAACAGGAAAGACTTCACTGCATCCTGCAAGTCTGAGCCAATTTTCAGCACTTTTAACATCTGCATATGCAGAATCAGTCTTTGTAATAATTCCTATTACCGGTCTGTTTGCAAGCGGAGCAATTGCAGGAGAGAATAAAGAATAAGGCTCAGTGGCACTCACTACAAGTGCCACAACTTGTGCTTCAAAAGTATACATAGCAAGCGCCGCACCCATCGTTCTCGTCTCACAATATTCTCCGGGGGTGTCAATAAGAATATCAAAATTATTTACATATTGGGTTTTATGATATACAATAGGTTCTCCCTTAAGAGCCTGAATTAAAGATGTTTTACCACATTCACTGCGACCAACAAGAATAAGCTTCTTCATCAGGTTCTCGTACAGTTGCAGACAGCAAATCCTAATGTTTTTTCTGCATATTCACACACAGCCTTTACAGCTGTTTCTGTATCGGCAACAAGTCCTGTAATTATTAAAGTTCCGCTGAAACGGTCAACAAATCCCAGCTCAACATTAGCTGTTTTCATTGCAATATCAGCAGCAATAACAGCAGTCTCCGCAGGAGACATTGTAATTATACCGATTGCAGCTTTATTGTAATCAAGTTCAGGGTTAAGACCGAGTTTTTGATACAATACCGGATCAGGACTCGCAATAATGTGTGCAAGTGTAATCTGTTTACCGGGTACAAGCTCCTGTATTAATCTTAGTTTTTCACTGCCTTCACCCAACATATCCTTAAAATTCATATATTGCCTCCGCTAATTTATAATACCATTTTATTATATCAGCTTTTATTTGATTTTGCAAGACATAAAACCAAATATTTAAAATATAACATTAAAAGTTTACTCACACCTCAATAATTATTGGCATAATCATCGGGCTTCTTCTTGTTGTTTCAAAAATATACTTTGAAATAGATGCTTTTACACTATTTTTCATAAGACTCCATTCAAATGAATTTTGTCTTTGACATTTTTCAATACCGTCTTTTGCAGCCTTTTTTATATTCTCCATTAATTCTTCAGATTCCTTGACATATACGAAGCCGCGCGATATTATTTCAGGTTCTCTGACCATCATGCCATCAAGTCTTGAAATGGGAATTACAGCAATGATTAGTCCGTCCTGTGCAAGCAATTTTCTATCTCTTAATACAATATTACCAACATCGCCAACACCCAGACCATCAACAAATATCTTACCTGCAACAACACTGCCGTTTTGCTTTGCACTCTCACCGTCAAATTCAAGAACACTTCCATTCTCTAAGATAAACGCTTCCTTAATACCCATACTTTCAGCAAGTGCAGCATGTATCATAAGATGTCGGTGTTCACCGTGAACAGGTATAAAATACTTAGGCTTTGTCAGCGCTAGTATCATTTTAAGTTCTTCCCTGCAAGCATGACCGGAAACGTGCACATCCATAAGAGATTTGTAAATAACCTCTGCTCCAAACTTGAACAGCTCATTTATGACGTTTGACACAGACTTTTCATTTCCGGGAATCGGGGATGCAGAAATTATTATAAGATCATTCTTTGTAATTTCTACCTTTCTATGGTCAGAATACGCCATTCTTGAAAGAGCGCTCATCGGCTCACCCTGACTGCCGGTTGTGATTATAATAACCTTACTCGGTGGATATTTATTTATACTATCTATCGATATCAATACCCCTTCAGGCACTTTCATATATCCCAGTAATATGGACAGTTCTACAATATTCTCCATACTTCTTCCTGATACTGCAACCTTACGACCATTCGCTGCTGCTGCATCTATTATCTGCTGTACTCTGTGTACATTCGATGCAAATGTCGCCACAATAATACGCTTATTGCAGTTCTTAAACAATGCCTGGAACTTATCTCCAACCGATTTTTCGCTCATCGCATAACCGGCACGTTCAACATTGGTACTGTCCGACATAAGCGCAAGTACACCTTCATTACCAATCTGTCCAAGCCTTGCAAGGTCAATCATATCACCCACTATAGGAGTGGTATCTATCTTAAAATCTCCCATATGCACAATCGTTCCTACAGGTGTTCTGATTGCAAACGCAACCGAATCGGCTATAGAATGATTTGTGCGAATAAACTCAACTGAAAAATTACGACTAACCGTAACAATTGACCCGGGAGCCTGTCTGATAAGTTCAACCTTACTCAAAAGATTATGTTCCTTTAATTTATGCTCTACAAGCCCAAGCGTAAGCCTTGTTCCGTAAACCGGAACATTTATAACTTTTAAAAAATAAGGCAAACCACCAATATGGTCCTCATGTCCGTGTGTCAAGAAAACAGCACGAACCTTATCGGCATTCTTCTCAAGATACGATATATCGTTAATAACAAGGTCTATACCGGGCATATCATCATCCGGGAATGCCATACCGCAATCTACAATTATTATATCATCGCCACACTCAAACGCAGTCATATTCTTTCCGATTTCATCAAGACCACCAAGCGGAATCAGCTTCAGCTTGCTTTTTTTTGCAGGTCTTGTCATGTTCTTTGAAATTCTTGTCTGAGTACGAACAGGTTGTCTGCGACCTTGTACCCTTCCCTGTGTTTTTGTAAGTTTTTGCATCGAATTTTCTTTCTCTATATTCTTTTTTTCCGATATTTTTCTTCTATTATTCTGTTCTGATTTTTGTTTCATATTTCACTTTCTCTTACATTCCGAGGTATCTGAATATTGCAATAGCGATGCCCAACATTGCGCCTGCTATTACCTGCAATGGAGTATGACCAAGCAATTCCTTCAGGCGTACCTCTGTATTTTTATAATTTTGACTTCCCCATTCCTCAATAAGAACATTCAGTATCTTCGCTTGCTCTCCCGCTGCTCTTCTTACACCGGCTGCATCATACATAACTATTAACGCCAAAACAGCCGAAATAGAAAATAGCTCACTTAAAAAACCGCACGAAAAACCAACAGCCATTGCAAGGCTGGTTACAAAAGCCGAATGTGAACTTGGCATACCACCCGAGCCTACAAATCTTGAAAAATCGAATTTCTTTTCGGTTATAAGTACAGTAACAACCTTTATTGCCTGTGCTGCAAACCATGCTAACACAGCAGTCACGAATGCAGACTGCTTAAAAAACTCCATCATAATCCAAGCTTATCCCCTTTTAGTTATTTCTGTCGGTAAGAAAATCTGCAAGTTTACACAGTGTTACAGCTTTATCACCAAATATCGACAAACACTCTTTTGCCTTCTTGGTATACTCTCTGACAAGTCTTTCAGAATCATCTCGTCCAAAAAGGGTAACGTAGGTAGTTTTATCGTTTGCTTCATCACTTCCTACATTTTTACCGAGACTTATACTGTCTCCATATACATCAAGCAAATCATCGCGAATCTGAAACGCGATACCAAGATTATTGCAGTACCCTACTACTGCATCTGTAATTTCTCTGCTACATCCTGCCATTATACAAGGAATTTCACCTGCTGCTCTTATCAACGCGCCGGTTTTTAAAAGATGTAATTCAAAAAGTGTATCTTCATCAACCGACTTTCCTTCATTTTCAATATCTATAATCTGACCACCAATCATCCCCGAAGCACCTGAAGCACGGTAGAGTGCACCTAGGGCATTCAGCACAGCATTGGCATTAGTTCTGTATTTTGCCGTCGTTATAACTTCGCACGCCATATTTAAAAGTGCATCACCGGCAAGAACAGCAACTGCCTCACCAAAAACCTTGTGATTTGTTGGCTTACCTCTTCTTACATCATCATCGTCCATACACGGAAGGTCATCATGTATAAGCGAATAGGTGTGAATCATTTCCAATGCACAGGCAAACGGCATTATTTCTTCGTCCGATAAACCTATCATTTCGGCTGTCATAAGCATAATTGCAGGTCTTAATCTTTTACCGCCGGCGCTTACACTGTATAAAACAGCGTCAAAAACCGTTTTTTGTCTGCAATCCGACTTAGGTATATATCCAAGGATTGATTCCTCTACCCTTTTAGCATACTCATGAATAAGTTTTTTCATTCCTCACCAACCCCCGGGAAATCTGCCTCTGTCCCGTCAGCCATTAAAATTCTAACCTTATTTTCTGCCGAATCAAGCATCTTCTGGCATTCCTTAGAAAGTTTAATTCCCTTCTCAAAAAGGGTTATACTCTCGTCAAGACTGTTTTCACCGCTGTCCAGACTCGCTACAACAGCTTCAAGCTCTTTAATAGCTTCTTCAAATTTCAATTAGAATTCACCTCCTGTTATATATTATTCTTCACCTTGTCATTGACAATACATTCAGCTGTACCGTCTGTAAATCTCAGATTTATTAAATCTCCCTTATTTACTTTATCTATGCTTCTTATAACCTTATTTTCATCATCCGAGGCAACAAGATATCCTCTCGAAAGCACCTTAAGTGGAGAAAGTGCATCTAATTTAGCGGCCTGCTCAGACAGTTTTTTTCTGTTCGTAAGCAAATGCATACCAAAACTTTTTTCACATCTTTTTAAATAGTCATCAACTCTGATTTGCAAGTCTTGAATCCTTTGTATAGGGCTCTTGGCTTTTAGTGCTGTAAGTCGTAGGTTATAGCTCTCAAACAACTTTATTACAGATTTATCCAACCTGACACGACAAGTTGTAATATATGAAAGAAGCTCCGTTTGAGACGGGACAGCAAGCTCTGCCGCCGCAGATGGCGTAGGTGCTCTCAAATCAGCAACAAAATCTGCTATTGTAAAGTCCGTTTCATGCCCGACTGCAGATATAATAGGTATATCCGAATTATAAATTGCACGAGCGACAGGTTCTTCGTTAAAAGCCCATAAATCCTCAATAGAGCCGCCACCTCGTCCAACAATAAGAACGTCGGCACACTTATTTACATTAAAATATTCAATGCCTGACACAATACTCGCCGCCGCACCGTTACCCTGTACAAGTGCAGGATAAAGAAGAATCTTAGCTCTCGGATAGCGTCTCGTGATAACATTTATAATATCTCTTACAGCAGCTCCGGTAGAAGCAGTAACAACACCTACACATTCAGGAAATTGCGGAATTGCTTTTTTATGCCTAACATCAAAAAGCCCCTCTTCTTCGAGCCTCTTTTTCATCTGCTCAAATGCTATATACAAATCTCCCACACCGTCAGGTATCATTTCTGTTATATAAAGCTGATATGAGCCTCCTGCTTCATACACTGTAATTTTTCCTCTTGCAAGTACACGCATTCCGTCTGTCGGTTCAAACAAAAGAGCCGATGCAGCCCCTTTGAACATAACAGCCTTCAGCACTCCCCCTTCATCTTTAAGGGTTATATACATATGCCCGGAATAGTGACGTTTGAAATTTGAAATCTCACCCTTAATCCATATATCATTTAAAATAATATTTCCGTCAAGTATCTTTTTGATATATCCGTTAATCTGACTGACGGTTGCTATTTTAGGTTCCGTATTCACTCCTCCTTTGAGCAAGCTTTGCAATTCCCCACGCATTATCAGTTGAAAATTCAGGTTTTGCAAATATGAACTCTGTATTTTTACTTTTTACTGTCAGAAAGTTTTTTAAATATTCACTGGCGGATACGCCTCCGACCATAAGTACATTTTTTGCACCGATTGATGAAAGTGCCTTCAATAAGCTTTCACCGATACAGTTTAAAACAGCACAACAAAGTTGCTGTTTATCGTATTCGCCTGCTGTTAGCTTCATAACCTGAGTTTCGCTACCGGAAAAGTTTATATATCCATCTTTTACTGAAACTGATAAAGGATATGGTTTTTCATCGCACAACAAAGCATTATGGGTGATTTCTCTTCCGCATGGAAATTTCATTCCCATTGCCACGCCTGCACGGTCAATAAGTTGACCTGCAGAAATATCCAGCGTTCCGCCGCATATCTCACAGTTAAACTGATTATTTTCATACCTTGTTTTTAATATTTCACAAGTTCCGCCTGAAAGATGGACGGAATAAAATTCGCTTTTTAAAAGATCATATCTTTGTGTCGATTCAATACCTGCCATTATATGTCCATCCTGATGGGAAAACGTGTATACAGGAACATCAAGCGTATCTGCAATCATCTCTGCAAATGATTTTCCCGCAACAAACACCGGCATATATGACCCTTCAACACTTCTCGGTCTTGTACTTACTCCTACCGCTTTAATCTTTGATATATCGGTATTTTCGCAAAGCTCTTTAAAAAGTGCAGGTGCATTTTTTAAATGCATAAACACACCGTCAGATTGTCTTACACCTCTTGCACCTTCGGGAACATCAAGAATTTTCCTGACCGAATAATCAGCATCTCCGCAAACTGCAAAAGATGTTGTATAGTTTGATGTATCAACTCCGAGATAGCTGCTCATTTTGATATTACACCGGAAAGCACCCCGTTTACAAATGCGGGTGCCTCCTCTTCAGCATACTTTTTAGCAAGCTCAACCGCCTCATTAACAGCAACCTTCTCAGGTACATCTTCTACATACTTCATTTCAAAAACTGCCAGACTCAATATCACTCTCACAGCCTTTGAAAGTCTGTCATACGCTCTTTTTCCACTGATTGCAGTTTCTATAATCTCTTTAATTTCATCTTTATTTTCAAGAACACCCGAAACAGACTGCCTTATATATCTGATATTATCTGCACTCTCCGGATATTCCTCGAGCATATTATCAATTATAAACTCACAATCATCAATATTTTCACCAATTTGAAATATTACCGAAAACACTCTTTCACGTGCTTCACTTCGTGTCTGTCTTTTCATATGTCAAATTCAATCTCCTTTTATTCATATCTTACGAAAGTACACTATCGCCCGATGTGCTTCCGACACCACCATTTCGCACTGCATTCGCTTCATCATCATATGTTATTGCATAGGGCATAAACACGCCCTGTGCAAAAGCATCACCTTTTTTTACACTAAGGATTTTATCAGCTTTATTATCGTTTGTTATTCGGATAAATATATGTCCTTCATTATCTGAATAAAAATAGTCACTGTCAACAACACCTACAGTATTATCAAGCTGAAGTCTGTACTTGAATCCGAGAGAGCTTCTCGGATAGAGAAACAAAGCCCATCCTTCGTCTATTTTAACCCTTATCCCTGTAGGCACCGTTATACCTTCACCGGGTAAAAGGGAAAAATCAAATGGAGCGAAAAAATCATAGCCTGCCGAACCTTTAGTCGCACGCACGGGAATTAAAATATCAGCATATTCACCATTAATTTCAATTTTTCGTGCATTCAGGTACTGTTTCTCACTTACTTTATAAAACATTGCCGCTTTTTGCATGAATTTACACCACCGTTTATCGGTATAATAACCTATATCAGTACATTTTGGGAGCAGTTATTTTATGTTTAAAACCAATTTAAAAATTCTTTTCATCTCTTTGCATCTCTATGTTACAGGAGCACAAATCGAGTATCTCAGAAAACGAACGGACAGAGAAATATCTGAAGTTAATATACCATCATACTCACATTCTAAAACTCTATTTAAGCTTCAGAAAAAAATCAATAAATTCCGCCTTCTTGAAAAACAAATTATTACTCTTCAGCATCAACAGATGTAGTATTATTAACCAATACAACAATTTCAAGAACACGCTTATCATCAATTTTAGTTACTGAAATTTTTAAATTATTAAATATAAAGCTGTCACCCTTTGCCGGTACCTTGCCAAGCTTCTCCATTACCCAACCACCGACGGTTGTGCTTTCAGTACTATCATTTATATCAAACATTTCAAATAGTTTTTCACAGTTAGCTGTAGCGCGTACCTTTATACAGTTTTCAGAAAAAACAGTGAACTCCTCCATAACCGTATCATGTTCGTCCCATATCTCTCCAACCAGCTCTTCAAGGATATCTTCAAGAGTAACAATACCTACAGTACCGCCGTATTCATCTGTAACAACCGCAATGTGTGACTTTTTACTTTTTAAAAGCTCAAGCAAAGCAGAAACCTTCATACCAGGTACTACAAAAGCCACCGGCTTTATAGCTGCTGAAAGAGGCAACCCGGTACTTACAACTCTTTGCTGATAGTCCTTGTGCGTAATAAACCCGACTATACTGTCAATAGTTTCTTCATATACCGGAAGTCTTGAATAACCGCTGTTTTCAAAAGATGTTTTTATCTTCTCATTAGTGTCATTCACATCGACTGCCACAACGTCAACTCTCGGAGTAAGAATATCACCAACCTCGAGCTCATAAAATTCAATTGCGTTTTTTATAAGGTCGCCTTCATCCTCGTCGATGCTTCCGTCATTTGTCGCTTCCTCTACCATTGTCAGTATTTCATCATCCGTTATCGAACTGTCAGAATGTATCTTGAAAAACTTTGCAAATACATTCTTTATTCCTGTAAAGAAAACACATAATGGTGTAAGAATCCATATGAGAACACTAATCAGCGGTGTTGAAAACATCGCAAACCTTTCAGGGACTTCCTTAGCAATACTCTTCGGACAAATTTCTCCGAAAACCAGAACAAGCACGGTCATCACAATAGTCGACATTGCAACCCCGTTTTTCGGGAAATAAAACATAAACAATGTTGTAGCAAGAGACGATGACAAAATATTGACAATATTATTCCCTATGAGTATAGACGTCAGCAATTTGTCATATTTCTCGCAAAGTTTTAGGGTTTCCTCTGCACGCTTATTCCCGTTCTGAGCAAGGTTTTTAAGTTTTATTCTGTTAAGAGACGAAAATGCTGTTTCCGTTGCACTAAAATACGCGGAACCAACAATCAATAACCCGATAATAATAATCAGAGATAAGTCGGAGTCCATTATCTTTTCCTTTCTTTATGCTTCCTTAGATGCAAGATATTCATTAATTTCCTTAACAAGCAATTCTACATCCGCACCGTGAACCATACAAGCATCTTCAAGACTTTCACCACTTGCAGACGGACATCCAATACAGTGCATTCCTGCCTTAATCATAAAATTTGCAGTTCCGATATCGAGATCTAAAATTTCTCTGATAATCATGTCCTTAGTAATTTGTTTCATAGTAATCAATTCCTTTCCGTGCTACTGCACATTAAAATATTTATTAACCGCCACATACAATCTTTTCAAACTCTGTGCCGTTAATTGTTTCTTTTTCCATAAGAGCCTCGGCTACAGCCTTAAGCTTTTCTATATTTTCCTCAAGAAGCTTTTTGGCAAATTCATACTGTTCTGTCAGAATATCTTTCACCTCAGAATCTATCAAAGCCGCAACAGACTCAGAGTAGCTTTTTGAAACACCCAAGTCCCTTCCGAGGAACATTTCCTCGCCGTCATCATAACAAACGATGCCAAGTTTTTCGCTCATACCATATTTTGTAACCATTTCTTTTGCAAGCTCTGTTGCATATTTGATATCCTGAGATGCACCGGTTGTGATATCATCAAGAATAATAGCCTCAGCAGCTCGTCCGCCGAGTGTCATTCTGATTCTTGCAATTATATCGCCTTTTGTTGTATGAGAATGCTCATCAACTCTGTGATACATAGTATGTCCACCCGACATTCCTCTTGGAATAACAGATATTTGCGATACCCTGTCCCTGTCAGATGTAAGTCTTGACACTATTGCATGACCTGCTTCATGATAAGCTGTTATACGCTTTTCTTCATCGGTAATAATATGAGAACGCTTTTCAGGTCCCATAAGAACCTTTGTGTTTGCATCGTCTATATCTCTCTCATCTATTACATCTTTATTTCTTCTTGCCGCAAAGATTGCCGCTTCGTTCATAATATTTTCAAGCTCTGCACCGCTTGAACCTGCTGTGTTTTTTGCAAGCTTCTTTAAATCTACATTTTCCGAAACCGGCTTCTTTTTAGCATATATTTCGAGTATTTCCTCTCTTGCTGTAACATCCGGTAAATCAACCACCACTCTTCTGTCAAAACGTCCCGGTCTCAGCAGAGCAGGGTCCAAAATGTCAGGCCTGTTAGTTGCCGCAATAATAATTATACCTTCATTTTTACCAAAGCCGTCCATTTCGACAAGAAGCTGGTTAAGCGTCTGCTCACGTTCGTCATGGCCGCCCCCCATACCGCTTCCTCTTTTTCTGCCGACTGCATCTATTTCATCTATGAAAATAATGCACGGTTTGGCTCTTTTAGCTTGCTCAAATAAATCTCTTACTCTTGATGCACCGACTCCGACATACATCTCAACAAAGTCAGAACCGGAAATCGAAAAGAATGGCACACCTGCGTCCCCCGCTACAGCTCTTGCAAGAAGTGTTTTTCCCGTACCCGGTGAACCAACAAGAAGTACCCCCTTCGGAATTCTTGCACCAAGCTTTGTAAACTGTTCTGGGTTTTTAAGAAAGTCTACAAGCTCTTTTAATTCCTCTTTTTCTTCTTTTGCTCCTGCCACATCCGCAAATGTAATTTTACCTGAATTGGGCACTATCAGTTTTGCTCTGCTTCTGCCAAAATTAGCTGCACCCTTAGAACCACTTTGCGACATAAACAGAAAAACAAGGAACAGCAACATCGCTATAGAGATAAGCGGCGAAATATATGTCCATACCGAAACCTTATCAGGCTCAGAAACGTATATAAGTTTTCCCGTTTCCATTAAATCAACAAGCGATTCTCCGATATCTGTATGCAAAACCTCACGTGAAGGTATTTGTGAACTGCAACGAGTTCCGTCAATAAGCTCGATTTCAGCTTCTTTTTCTGAAACATTGATTGCAGCAACATTATTGAGACCAACTTGTCTTACAAGCTCCGAATATGAGATTTCGTATACCTCATCTGTCAACGCTGTTATAACAAAATAGCTACCATAAAATATCAGAAAAATTGCTATCCAGACAGTAATGCTTTTAAATGCTCTGTGCAATATTTTTCCACTCCCTTTATTTATATTATTTCTATATAATACTTTACGCCGATACCCCTATCATCTCCAAAACGTCTGTCGCATCTGTAGCCACACACAGCGGCAATTTCACCGTTAATTTCAAGAATAGGAACTTTGCTTCTTTCTGCCTTCGGAATGCGCATATCAGTAAAATAATCTGATAACTTCTTTGTTCCACTCATCCCCGAAGGCAAAAATCTGTCTCCGTTTCTTTTCGAACGCAAAATAAGTTTATCACTTTCTGAGATATAAATATACATACCTCTGCCGTTTTTTGTAAGCTTTACAGATGAACCTTCGGGAAGAGAATATTCCTTCTCAGGTTGAATTACAAAGCTGAATTCCTCATAATTCTGTTTTTTTACAATTTTCAAAAAACCGTATTCAACAGACGCACAAACGCCGCTTGGTAAATCAATACAGCTTCCGCTTCTGCTTACATTTATGAGCTTATAAATATCTGAAATATATTTGCCGGAAAGATTTTGTTCAATTCCTGATGAAGTTTTCCACATCTTTTGCAATATGCGTCTACCAATAGCTTCATGCAATTTGAGAAGACGTGATATACTCACTCTGTTTTGTGAGACAACTTCATTGTAAACTGTTTCAGCAGTCATATGCAAAAAATCCGCATCACGTGCAGTAAGCAGAGAATTATCGGCTATCACATCAATAACCGAAGGATTAAATTCTTCCTCCAAAATTGGAATTATCCTGTTTCTGAGCTTATTTCTGGAATATATATCTGTAAGGTTTGTTTCATCAACTACATATGACAAACCCTTTTCACGTATATAATTATATACATCACTTTTTTTAAGATATATAAGCGGTCTGATAATACAGCCATTTACAGGGGCAATGCCGCAAAGACCATCAGTAGATGCTCCTCTCATCATATGCAACAACACCGTTTCTGCCGAATCATTCTTATTGTGTGCTGTTGCAAGAAGGTCAATACCGTTTTCTTCCATAATTCTATAGAAAAAATCATATCTTACACGCCTTGCATCAAGCTCGCTTTTGAGCTGACCCTTGCCGGCTGTAGTCTCATACAGCTTTATATTCCTTGCTCTGCAAAAATCCCTGCAAAATTCAAGATCCCTCAATGCAGTATCTCGCATATTATGATTCATATGCGCCGCACTAACCTTATAGCCGTGTTCATAAAGAAACGACATAAGACAAACAGAATCAGGACCACCTGAAAATCCTACAAGTATTTCACGTTCCTTATCCGTCATGGAATAATCATCAATAGCCTTTTGAATGAGAAAATCACTCATCACTCTTAACATCCTCTTCGCGGTATTCTATGTTGATAAACTTTGTATATTGACCCTGCCACCCGAGTTTGATTTTTCCCGGCTCACCGCTACGGTGCTTTGCAAGGATACACTCTGCTACATTCTTTTCTTCAGAATCCTCGTTATAATAATCATCTCTGTATAAAAACATAACTATATCACAGTCCTGCTCAATCGAACCCGACTCACGGATATCAGAGAGCATCGGTCTTCTGTCTTTTCGCTGCTCAACCGCACGTGAA
The DNA here is from genome assembly GCA_045647245.1 of Clostridia bacterium. Taxonomy (GTDB): domain Bacteria; phylum Bacillota; class Clostridia; order UBA1381; family UBA1381; genus HGM11525. Next base: position 7,498 of record JAZRMB010000024.1, on the reverse strand, counting down.
AGCTGTGAAAGTGCGATTACAGGCACATCAAGCTCTTTTGCAAGGATTTTAAGCGAACGTGAAATCTCAGCAACCTCCTGCTGTCTGCTTTCTACTCTTCCGCCTGATTGCATAAGCTGGAGATAGTCGATAACAATAAGTGCAAGTCCCTTCGTCTGCTTTAGTCTTCTGCATTTTGCACGTATTTCAGATACTGTAACATTTGCAGAGTCATCAATATATAAAGGTGACACATCAATTTTATCAAGAATGCGGCATATTCTCTGCCAGTCATCACCTGAAAATTCACCGTTAAGCATTTTTTTTGAATCAACCATTGCCTGCGAACACAAAATTCTTCTTACAAGCTGTTCCTTCGGCATTTCAAGATTGAATATGGCAACGGTTTTTCCTTCATGGATAGCAAGATGCTCTGCTATATTGACAGCAAATGAAGATTTACCCATACCAGGTCTTCCTGCAATCAGAATAAGCTCACCGCCGTGCAATCCGCCCGTTCGTTTATCGAGATAGTCAAACCCTGTTGAATAGCCGGTAAGATAACCTTCACGCTGTGAATTTTCAACCATATGCTGATACGCAGGCATAAGCACATCTCTTATCGGAACAATATCAGACTGTTCTCTCGTTGCAGACACATCAAAAATAAGCTGTTCTGCTCTCTCAAGAGTTCGTTCAACCTCACCTGCATCCTCATATCCAAGCTCTGATATAACATTAGCTGATTTTATAAGTCTTCTAAGGACTGCCTTTTCTTTTATAATTTTTGAATGGTATTCAACATTCTCGGTAGTTGTTACACCTGTAACTGCCGCCGTAAGGTATTGTATTCCGCCTATTGCGTCAAGCTTATCCTGCTGTGAAAGTCTGTCAGAAACCGTTACTATATCTATAGGAATATTTTCATTGAATAATGCCATTACAACGGCAAATATTTCACGATTTGCGCCAAAATAAAAATCATCGGGAGTTATTATCTCAGCCGCAAGCGCAACACTTTTTTCATTAACAAGAACACAACCTATTACACCAAGCTCGGCTTCTTTACTGTGCGGAAGCTCTCTCTCAGGCGGCAGATTCTGTACATTTTCTGCCATAATTCCAAAATTCCTTCCTAACAAGCTTATCAAACAGCTGTTACAGTAACCTTCACAGTACCTGTGACACCGGGATGTAATTTAATTTCAACATTGGTTGTTCCGAGTGTTTTTATTCCATCAGGAAGCACAAGCTTCTTTTTATCAATTTTGATGTGGTGCTGTGCAAGCATCATCTCTGCAACTTCTTTTGATGTCACCGAGCCAAAAAGCTTTCCGTTGTCACCTGCTTTTGCTTTTATCGTTACAGTCAATTCTTCAAGCTTTTTCGCCATAGCCTGGGCATCCTCAAGTGCCATCTGCTTTTTATAAGCCTCTGACTCCTGCTGCGAATGCATAACATTGATGTTTTCCTTTGTAGCTTCCTTAGCAAGTCCTCTTGGGAGAAGAAAATTTCTGCCGTAACCGTCGGAAACCTCAATCATTTGTCCTTTCTTCCCCTGACCTTTTACATCTTGTGTGAGTATAACCTTCATTATATTATCTTCCTTTCATTATTTACTCTTTTATTTCCTCTAAATACTCGGAAACAGCCGCTTTAAGTTCAAGACGTGCCGCATCTATTCCGATACCTTTAATCTGTGCTCCTGCTACCGTCATATGCCCGCCGCCGCCGAGTTTTTCGCAAATCAACTGCACATTAATATCGCCAAAAGCACGGGCACTGATGCAACAGTCGTTACCGACAGGATATATAACAAATGATGCTCTTACATCCTTGATACCAAGCATATCATCTGCAGCTATAGACGATACGACTCTCATATTCTGATATTTTTCTTCAGTATATGCAATGCATATGCCTTCTTCATACATCTCAATGTTTTCCATTATTTTTATCTTATGGTTATAATCGGCTATATTCATTGTAAAGAGCTTTTTAACATCAACGGTATCAAGCCCGAACCTTCTTAAGTAAGACGCAGCCTCAAATGTTCTCACACCTGTTTTAAATACAAAATTCTTTGTATCTATCAGCATACCGACATACAAAGCCTTTGCTTCAAATGGAGAAAGCATTCTATTATCATCAACATACTGCAATATTTCAGTTGCAATTTCGCATGTAGAAGATGCGTAAGGCTCATGATACAATAAAGACACATGAGGTAAAAATTCGGTGCTTCTTCTGTGATGATCAATAAGAACTATTTTGTCAGTCTTATCAAGTATTGAGCTGTCAGGCAACATCGAAGGTCTGTGAGTATCAAGTATAACTAAAAGTGTGTTTTTAGTGATGATTTCTGCAACATCTTCAGGAGAAATCAACACATTTTCATACTCAGGCAGACCTGACATTTCATTGACAAGCCCTGCAACAGCCTGAGATTCGTCATATACAATATATGCCTTTTTCATACAATCCTTAACAGCACGTGAAAGACCTACCGCAGCTCCAAAACAGTCATAGTCAGCATTTGCATGACCGCAGAACACAACCGCATCTGCACCTTGAATAAATTCCTTAAAAGCTTTTGCAAACACTCTCGTTCTGACTCTTGTAGACTTTTCATATTCTCTCGTTTTACCGCCATAGAATTTAAACTGCGTGCCGTCCTTTATGGCAACCTGGTCACCACCACGTCCCTGCGCCATATCTACAGCAGCTCTTGAAAAGCTTTCACTTTCAACAAGCGTCTCTCCCACACCTATTCCGACACTTACGGAAACAGGCAATTTAACCTCTTCTCCAATCTGTCGAACCTTTTCAAGTATATCAAATTTTTTCGCTATATAATCATTGAGATACTGATTTTCGAACAAAACAAGATATCTGTCTCTTTCAAGTCTTTTCAACACTCCAAAACCTTCATCAACCCATTGTACAATTGATTTGTTTATAAGTGCTGATGTTTGCTGAGACTGCGAGTCATCAAGTTTACTGAATATATCATCATAGTTATCAATAACTATAAGTCCTGTTACGGCCTTTTCATTTTCGTATTTTTCTTTAAGTTCCTCAAAATCGGTGACATCGTTAAAATATATAAGAACCGAAAAGCTGTTATCATCAGCAACATTCTTAATAATTCTTCCGGTCATCCTGTACCTTCTGCCGTTATACACAGTATGCATATCAATTTCATCGGTAGATTTTAAAACCTCACCCCATTTTATATCGCTAAGCAGATCGGTAATTGCTATATTGTATAAATCATCCTGACCGAGCATCTTTACAAACAAATCATTATACCACATTATCATACCATCTATAGACAATACTGCTACAGGTATAGGCAACATATGAAGAGAATTGTGTGCAACACTATCTTCTCTTTCGATTATCATTGATGTGTATTCATCAATATCTCTACGCCTTTTTACAGAAATAACAGCAACATATATCAAAAGTACCAGAGCAAACACAAGCTCTGCCACAGCTATATTGGTGTCGTTTGTTCTTAAATCATACAGACCTATACCGACAAATGCCAAAATACACGTCAATAATCCGTAATAAATACTTCTTCCGTTATATATTTTTTTCATTTATATTCATACCTCACGCATAAACTGTACTATTCCTTAACAGCCAGATTCGTTGATTTATATTGTTACTTTACATTAATATACTAATATGCCATAATAACCCTATACTATATTCTACCACAATATTTCTGATTAGTCAATAAATATATATAAATTCAAACTAATATTGACTGTACTCTTCTTATATGGTAATATAATATAAGTTAAACTAAAAAAGGAGAATCGTATAATGGATTTTGAGAAAGTAATTTCAGAAAGATTTTCGGTCAGAAAATTTATTGATAAGCATTTGGAAAGTAATGTAATTGAAAAAATACTAAAAGCAGGACATATAGCCCCTACCGGCTGTAATGCTCAGCCTCAACGCATACTTGTCATTAACACCGATGAATCTGTTGCAAGATTAAAGCTTTGCACAAAATGTCATTTTAATGCACCTTGTGCAATGCTTGTATGCTACAACATTGACGAAACATGGAAAAGACCTTACGACGGAGCACTTTCAGCACCGGTCGACAGCGCAATAGTTACTACACATATGATGCTCGAGGCACAAAATCTTGGCATAGGCACATGCTGGGTAATGCACTTCGACCCGGAAGCGATGAGACGTGAATTTAATATACCGGAAAATATTATCCCGTTATCTTTGCTCGTTATGGGTTATCCACACGAAGATGCCAAGCCTCTCGATATGCATTCAAAGTACCGACCACAAGAAGAAACTGTTTTTTATGACAGTTTTTAAAAGACTTTAAATTACAAAGGCTGAGTGAACCAAAACACTCAGCCTTTGTATTATTAAGCTACTTTATCATACACCCATACGGGCTTTCATATCAGCAAGTACTTTATCAATAATCGCTTCTGCATCAGCAAACTCATCAGCCGCAGTTCCGAGGTAAAGTTTAATTTTCGGTTCTGTTCCGGAAGGTCTTACAATAAAGTATGTTTTTTCATCATCAAGTTCATATTTCAGAACATCCGATTTCGGCAAACCTGTATCATCGTACAGATAGTCGGTTGAATTTATCACCTTCATACCGGAAATTTCACTAACAGGATTGCTTCTTAAATCCTTCAAAAGCGCACTCATCTTTTCCATACCGTCCTTACCGGGCATTGTGAATGATACTGTCTTTTCGGCAAAGCATCCGTATTTCTTATATATATTCTGAAGAGCCTCATAAGGTGACATTCCAAGCTTTTTGTAATAAGCAGCCATTTCTGCAATAAGCATTGTGGCAACAACGCCGTCCTTATCTCTTGCATGGTCACCTATTAGATAACCGTAACTCTCTTCAAAGCCGATAAGATATGTGTGAGAGCCGGTATTGGCAAAATCTGTCATCTTCTCACCGATGTACTTAAATCCCGTTAAAACATTCATAATTTCAATGCCGTAAGCTTTTGCGATTGCAGCAGCAAGTTCGGTGGTTACAATCGTTTTAATAACAACTCCGTTTTCAGGCAAAGTATTATTTTCAGCCTTAGCTCTCAATATATATTCCACCAAAAGAGCACCCGTTTGATTGCCGGTTAGTGTTCTGTATTCACCTGCAGCATCTCTTACAACTATACCAACTCTGTCACAGTCAGGGTCAGTACCTATAATCAAATCGACATCATTCTCTTTCGCCATTTCAATAGCAATGGTAAATCCTTCCTTATTTTCAGGATTAGGAGAAAGTACCGTCGGGAAATCTCCGTCCTCTGTGTCCTGTTCTTTAACAACAAGCACATTTTTAAACCCTATTCGCTTCAACACTTCTTTAATCGGGCGTGAGCCTGTACCGTGAAACGGTGTGTATATAAGCTTCATCGTATCAGCAACATCATATACTGCTTCGGGATTTATCTGCTGTTTCATAACAGTTGTTATAAATTTTTCATCAAGCTCATCAGTCGTGTATTCCAAAAGCCCTGAATTTTTTGCCTCTTCGAGCGTAACAAGCTTAACACCGTCAAAAATATCACATTCTGAAATTGCGTTTATGACAGTCTTGGCAGCTTCAGGAGGAAGCTGTCCGCCATCGGGTCCGTATACCTTATAGCCGTTATATTCTTTTGGATTATGGCTTGCAGTTATCATAACCCCCGCAGCACATCCAAGCTCTCTTATGCCAAACGAAACCTCCGGCACAGAATGTACCTTCGGAAACAGGTATGTATTAATTCCGTTAGCACACAAAACTCTTGCTGTTTCTTCGGCAAATATCTTAGAAAAGTTTCTGGTGTCATAGCCTATAAGAACGCCTGCTTTCGCCGCACTCTCCCCTTCTCTTTTTACATATTCGGCAACACCCTGACTCGCCTGTCTAACGTTATAGATATTAATTCTGTTTGTACCCATACCGAGTATACCGCGCATTCCTGCAGTACCAAATTCAAGTTCACGGTAAAATCTTTCTTCAATTTCTTTCTCATCGGATGCAATCGAAACAAGCTCTTCCTTATCTTCCGCTGACAGCACATCGCTTTCAATCCATCTTTTATAATTATCTTTATAGTTCAATTGTAATTCCTCCTTGTATATATTTATTTCATTATACAACAAATTCAAGATAATTTCAATGCCTTTTTGTATTATACTTGTAAATATTTTGTATTTGATTTTTAGCAAAAATGATGATATAATATATAAAAAAGCAATATAATAGCGAATTTCATATTAAGGAGGTCCGCATATGAAAAGAAAATTATTACTAACAGCTTTATTAGCTATTTCCGCAACTTACATATCGGCATCTGCAAAGGGATTTAACTTTGGTGAATATACCACAAGTGCGAAAAAGGGATGTGTCGCTGTTTACGACGAAAATAACAATCTTTCTCAAATGATACCAACATCACTTGCAAATACCGATTACGGACTTGTTACCGAGGATATTAATCTTACAGTCGGTACATATAAAAATCTCAAGCTTTATATACCGGAGGATAATATCGTCCTCGGAGAAGGAAAACCTGCTGATATTGATGTAGATGAATATTTTAAAGAATATCCCAACATTTATGAGAAGGATGTGTATGCGTATACTGCACCTGCTATGATTAAGAAAATCAAGACAGATTTTGTGAACGATGAAATTGTGTACCGTGCAACAATTCTTTTATGGGGAGAGGAAAAAGAAATTATATTCGATGAGGATTGCCAAATCAAATCTGCGTCAGAAGCTTACGCCGATGCTGAAGGAGAAGGTGCAGGATATCTGAAGCCAGGCGATACCATCACGATAAATTATCCATTTAAAGATAAACAAAATGACATATCCCTCATCTACCGACCACAAAAGACTGACCCTCTGAAGAATTTAGATAAAGTAAATGGATTTTATCCTCTTTATTCTAAAAATTTACTAACCGGCGGTATGTGGCCTATGGCAAATGACAGGAGTGTAGGCTACTATTTTGGTATAGTTGAAACTGTTGAAAACCGTTACCTGACTCTTCTTACAGGCAACGGCTCAAAAAAATATTCTGTTGATATCAGCTTTACAGACGATACAGCAGCATACTGCTTCGATGTATCTGATTCAAAAAGTGCATCTATATCAACACCATCGTCACTTGTACCGGCATTCCTTACAGATGAAGAGTTTGACGAAAACGGTAACCTTATTATATCAGACGAAACAGAGCCCAAGTGTTACGCTCTCGTAAGAACACTTGATTCATTAGCCGTTGATATTATATACTACGACGGATTCAGATAATATAAACATAAAGAGGTATGTTTTTGAACATACCTCTCAGCGTGTCGATAAACCTATCGACACGCTGGCAGATATCGAAAAAGGAAGTTATATTTTGTCAATTTGAATTCGTCGGCGTACGATGGTACGGTAGAGTTCAAATTGGCAAAAAGCAAGAAACCACAAGGAAAATTCGATGTTTTCCTTGTGGTTAGT
>JAZRMB010000023.1:0-6096 GCA_045647245.1 Clostridia bacterium | reverse complement strand
AGGGCAACTATGTGATATAATATTTACCATGAGATCTTGATCTCCTTTCTCTGATTTTCAGGGAGGTATAGGTTTTAGGGGTAAAACTATTATACCACAAGGAGTTCAAGGTCTCAATTTTCATTTAACTTAACAAAACGTTAAATAATTAAAGGAGGAATTTGTATGAACAACTACAAAATGGAGGACATCCGCAACATTGCGGTAATGGGACACGGTAAGTGCGGAAAGACGATGCTTACCGAGGCTATGCTGTTTAACAGCGGAGTGATTGACCGACTCGGAATGGTTCAGGACGGAACCACCGTCAGCGATTACGACCCTGAAGAAATCAAGAGACAGTTGTCAATTCAGGCTTCGCTTGCTCCCGTTGAATGGAAGGATACGAAGCTTAATATGATAGATACACCGGGATACTTCGACTTTGTAGGCGAGGTTAAAGAGGGCCTCAGAGCGGCAGACTCCGCACTTATAGTACTAAGCGGACGAAGCGGCGTTTCGGTAGGTACGGAGCAGGCGTTTAAATTTGCTAAATTAAAGGGCGTTCCTACAATGTTCTTCGTTAACAAGATAGACGATAATCGTGCTGATTATCAGAAGACTCTTGAAGAAATGAAGGAAAAGTTCGGCAAATCCATCACGCCGTTTGTATATCCTATCCGTGAGGGTGATGAATTTAAGGGCTTTGTTGATATAGTAGATATGACGGCACGCCGTTATGAGGGCAAGGACAGAGTGGATATTCCCGTTCCTGATGGTATGGCTGAGATAGTTGCACCGCTTCGTGATATGATTATGGAAGCTGTTGCAGAAACAGACGACGCTCTTATGAACAAGTATTTTAACGGCGAAGAGTTTACATTTGATGAGATTAAAAAGGCTATCAGAAAGGGTATAAAGGACGGAAGTATATTCCCCGTATACTGTGGCTCGGGTCAGACTAATATCGGCGTAAGATCACTTATGGACGGTATGGCAAAATATCTGCCTGCACCGAGTGAGATTGCTGAGGTTGCACGTGTTGCATCAACGGGTGAACCGATTGAAGTTGTTCAGGAGGTTTCTGACACTCCGGCGGCTATCGTATTCAAAACAATTGCCGACCCGTATGTAGGCAAGATGAGTGCATTCCGTGTATACTCAGGTGAGGTCAGAGCGGACAGCACATTGTTTAACCCGAATAAGGGCGTTAACGAGAGAATAGGAAAGCTCTTCTATTTAAGAGGAAAGAAGCAGGTTGAAACAAAGTGCGTATGTGCAGGTGACATCGGCGTTGTTGCAAAGCTTGACAAGACCGGTACGGGTGATACACTTTGTGCTGAAAACAAGAATATGATTTTGACCGGTATCGAATTCCCGGCTCCCGTTCTTTCAATGGCACTTGAGGCTGAGAATAAGGGCGATGAGGAAAAGATTATTTCGGGTCTTACAAAGCTTATGGAAGAGGATCCGACCTTTAATGTTACAAATAATACAGAGACAAAACAGACAATCATCAGCGGTCAGGGCGAACAGCACATTGACATTATTGCAGGTAAGCTTAAGTCAAAGTACGGCGTTTCTATGAAGCTTTCAGATCCGATTGTTGCATACAGAGAAACAATTAGAAAGAAGGTTACTGCAGAAGGTAAGCACAAGAAGCAGTCGGGCGGTCACGGTCAGTACGGTCACGTATTTGTTGAGTTTGAGCCTTGTTTGTCGGAAGAGATGATTTTCGAAGAGAAGGTATTCGGCGGCAGCGTTCCGAAGAACTACTTCCCGGCAGTTGAAAAGGGTCTTCGTGATTCGTGTGCAAGCGGAGTGCTTGCAGGCTACCCTGTTGTAAATGTGAAGGCTACGCTGACAGATGGTTCATACCATCCGGTTGACTCTTCGGAAATGGCGTTTAAAACAGCGGCAGGTATTGCATTCCGTGAGGGTATGATGAATGCAAGCCCGGTACTTTTAGAACCGGTTGGTAAGCTTAAGGTTTATATCCCCGAGAGTGTAATGGGTGATGTAATAGGTGATATCAATAAGCGTCGAGGTCAGATTATGGGTATGGGCGAAAGTGACAGAGAAGGACTGAACTTGGTTGAGGCAGAGGTTCCTGTTGCAATGATGTTTAAATATGCTACAGACTTAAGATCTATGAGCCAGGGCAGAGGAAGCTTTACCTTTGAATTTGAACGCTATCAGGAGGCACCGCAGAATGTTGCCGAGAAGGTAATAGCTGAGAATAAGAAATAATATAATATAAGAAGAAACTTATTATTGCAGATTGTCTTACACGTTTTATGTACGACAATCTGCAATATATTATGAGAAATAAAAGATAGTTGCATAAAAGTGTGGTGATGTAAAAATAACCAAAAAAACAGGCGGAAAAACAACATTAATACACACTTTTTTCGGGCGCTTTGGGTAGTTTAGTTGTTTTTACTAAAAAAAATTTTGAAAATTTGGTTAAATGTCGACTACACATTATAGAAAAAATGTGGTACTATTATAGTGTAATTATTTGAAACTCAGAGAGGGGTACAATCTAATGGCAGATTTGCAGTTAAAAAACATTTACAAAAAATATGCCGGCGGCGTAACAGCTGTTAGTGATTTTTCGATCGACATCGCAGATAATGAATTTATTATCCTTGTTGGTCCTTCCGGCTGTGGTAAGTCAACCACATTGAGAATGATTGCAGGTCTTGAGGAAATCAGCGAAGGTGAGCTTTACATCGATGGTAAGCTCGTAAACGACGTTGCTCCGAAGGACAGAGATATTGCAATGGTTTTCCAGAACTATGCGCTTTATCCGCATATGACAGTATTTGAGAATATGGCATTCGGTCTTAAGCTCAGAAAGACACCGAAGGCTGAAATCAAAAAGCGTGTAACAGAGGCAGCTAAGATTCTTGATATCGAGCATCTTCTTGACAGAAAGCCGAAGGCTTTGTCAGGCGGTCAGAGACAGCGTGTTGCTATGGGTCGTGCTATCGTACGTAGCCCTAAGGTATTCTTGATGGACGAACCTCTTTCAAACCTCGACGCTAAACTTCGTGTTGCGATGAGAACTGAAATTAAGAAGCTCCATCAGAGACTTAAGACAACATTCATCTACGTTACTCATGACCAGACAGAAGCTATGACAATGGGTACAAGAATCGTTGTTATGAAGGATGGTATCATTCAGCAGATTGATACTCCTGCAAACCTTTACAACTATCCTGTAAATATGTTCGTTGGCGGATTCATCGGAAGCCCGCAGATGAACTTTATTACTGCTACTCTTACTCAGAAGGATGACGGACTCTACCTCGTATTCGATAACGAGTCAGTTAAGCTTCCCGAGGAGAAGGCATCTAAGGCTGAACTTAAGCCGTACATAGGTAAGGAAGTTGTTCTCGGTATCAGACCTGAGGATATCTTTGATGATGAAGCATCACTTTCATCAATGTCAGCAGCTACTGTTTCTTCAGATGTTGTTGTTACAGAAATGATGGGTTCAGAGACATACCTCTACCTCAAGATTGCAGGTGAGCAGTTCACAGCAAGAGTTAACCAGAGCTCAAAGACTCAGGCAGGCGACAGCATTAAGGTTGCTTTCGATATGAGCCACGCTCACATCTTTGATAAGGATACAGAGCTTACAATCCTTAACTAATTTAGTAAAAGCAAATTTAAAGCCCGGACACGATTGTTCGGGCTTTTAGTTTGTTATGAAAGTTTTTTTGCTCTATAATTAATGTTGGTGTGTCAAACAAATAGAGCTTGAAATGTAAGGGAATAAGAGGGGATAAAATCATATATTTTCAAAAACTCCTGCGACGCAAAGCTCGCCCGAAGTATTTACGGTGTGTGCATAATATCCGTTTTCAAGTTGCTTGATACAGACGGTAAGTTCGTCACCGAGGTATGCCGACTTCTTGTATAAAAGGCTTATTGAATTAAATGCAAAATCAAAGGGAAGAGCATCCATTAAAATATCCGCACCCTTCTGATTGTTAAGATGCTTATTTGTGTCGATGTCCTTATTGCCTACTCTTACAGTATAGAGTGTTTTCGCATCGTCGTAAATGTCAGGCTTTTGATATGTGAAAAAATCATTTCCGTCAAAGTTTGAGAATGTGTATGCATCGGGCATTTCCTTCGGAACCTTGCATATACGCATTTTGTTTGTATCAAAAATAAACCAGTATGCAATTGATTTTGCAATAAGCTCACCGTTTTGCTCAATATAGCAGCCTCTCTCCGACGTTGCACCACCGAGTGTTTTTACGGCAGTTTTGACATTTATCGGAAAGTGGGTTGAAACGGGCTTGTTAAAATACACATTCACACCCTGCATCATCCACGCAAGACCCAATTCGCCAAGTTTATCAAGATTATATCCGCATCTTGCCGAGTCTTTAATTGCCATATCCTGAATTATATCAAGTATAACCCCGGGCTTTACTGTATCAAAATCCTTAAAGTCACCATATCTTATTTCGTAGCTTTTTTCAAACATTTTTATTTCCTGCCTTTAATGGTATCAATTATTTTTTTCTGATAAGGGAAATTGCTTCGATAAGAGAAGAGGCACTGAAAACATTAAGTCCGTCCGGGATTCGCACGCCTTTTAGGGATTGCTTTGGAACAACTGCCGTTTTGAATCCGAGCTTGGATGCCTCGGAAAGTCTCTTTTCAAGCTGTGACACGCCGCGGAGTTCGCCGCCTAAGCCCACCTCGCCTATAAATATCATATCGGGTGGAATTTGTGTGTCGGTCTGCCCTGTGACAATTGCGGCACATATGCCGAGGTCTACAGCTGTTTCGTCAATTCTCAAGCCGCCTGCAACGTTTATATAAACATCGGAATTGGATAAATTTATCCTTGCACGTTTTTCGAGTACTGCAATGAGTAAAAAGAGTCTGTTAAGGTCAATACCCGAGCTCATACGCCTTGGATTGCCGAAGCCGGTGGGAGTGACAAGTGCCTGAATTTCAGCAAGAACACCACGACTTCCTTCCATCGCACATATTATTGCAGAGCCTGATACATTTTCGCTTCTGCCCTCCAAAAGATGTGCAGACGGATTTTCGACCTCCATAAGCCCGTCGCCCGTCATATCAAACACACCTATTTCATTTGTTGAACCAAAACGATTTTTTACAGCTCTTAAAATTCTGAAGGAAAGCTGTCTGTCTCCCTCGAAATAGAGTACACAGTCCACCATATGCTCCAAAACTCTCGGACCTGCAAGTGTTCCGTCCTTTGTTACGTGCCCGACAATAAAGAAGGTTATATTTTTGTTCTTTGCAATGTGCATAAAAGCATTTGTTGCTTCTCTTACTTGCGGCACACTTCCTGCGGCAGACGATATTGATTCGTGATGCATTGTCTGTATCGAGTCTATTATAACGATGTCTGGAGATGTGCGGTCGATGCTGTCTATTACTGTTTCAACATCGGTTTCGCTTAAAAGATACATTCCTTCCGAGTCTGCTCCGAGCCTCTGGGCACGAAGCTTTATTTGACGCTCCGACTCCTCACCCGATATGTAGAGTATTTTTTTCTTTTTGCCGAGATTGTGGCATATTTGCAGAAGTAGAGTTGATTTTCCAATTCCCGGGTCTCCGCCGACAAGGATTAATGAACCGCCCACGATTCCGCCACCAAGAACTCTGTCAAGCTCTCCTATACCGCTTGATGTGCGTGATTCTTCATCTGTTTTAATGTCACGAAGCTGCTTCGGCATTCTTCCGCCTAATGGTGAGCCGATGCTTTTTGAAGCGGAAGAGGATGTCTTTTTTTCTTCACGCTTTATTGTTTCTTCCATGCTGCTCCACGCACCGCATCCCGGGCATTTTCCCATCCATTTTGGACTCTGATATCCACATTCGTTGCATATATATACACTTTTTTGTTTCATAACAGTAATTCCTTTTGTTTGTTTTATTTCCTATATTATATAATAAAAATTATGATTTGTAAACGATAAATTATAATTTAGCTGTCGCTAAATTAGTTAGGAGTTAGGAGTGTGGAGTTAGGAGTTTAGGTAGAAAACCTTGCGGTTTTCAATGATTTATATTTTTAAAGTTGAATTTGTTGAAATTATTTAAAATATATCAGAA
>JAZRMB010000022.1:0-59145 GCA_045647245.1 Clostridia bacterium | reverse complement strand
TTGATTTGTGTTGAAGCCTTCTATATATTTGCTCATTTTCATACCCACTTTTTAAGTTGTTTTATTAACTTAATTATACCACAAATCAATACTTTTCTCAATATATTTATGTGAGTTTTTACACAATCTGACGTACATTTTTTGGTATCATTTCTTTTTTCTATTTTATTGATATTTTATCTTTATAAAATAGTACCAGAAAATGTACGTCCCCAAGTGGTACAAGACTACTGCAACGAGAAAACGTATACTCACTAATGCTTGAAACACTATCGGGGATAGTGATGCTTTCAAGGCTACTGCAATTATAAAACGCATTATTACCAATGCTTATTACAGGATATCCACCAAGGGTATCGGGAATGGTAATCTCTCCGCTCACAGAAGTATCGCAGTCGATGATGATAGCTTTACCGTCCGAAACCGAATATGTATATATACCACTTGTTGCCGCCGATGCATTTACCATACAACAAGCAAACAGCATACTACATACAGCAATCAATGAAATCAAAAGTTTCTTTTTCATTTTACTTGTCCTTCTTTCTTCTATTAATTATATTGATTATATCACTAAAATTAAATATTTGCAAGAAAAAACCAAACGCCATAAAATAGGGAAGGCTTGTCCCTATGCATCGGAAAGTACCAAAATAGCCTACACAAATACTGCGGATTGTACGAGCCGAGCGAGCCATTTTTAAATATTAAATGATTTGCTGTCATATTATTATTTCCCTTGTGTTTCGCGTGTTATTGTTATATGCATTACTATAAATATTGAGACCAAACGGTGACGTACCTTACGCCTTCCGATACTTGTCTTTTTGAATTTTGCGTTTACTCTTCTTGTTCCTCTTCTAAAATTGCTTCGGCATACATATCAGCAATCTCACGCTGATACTCTGTAAGCACTCTTACTACCTTTTCAGTTTTGTTCAAAAGTTCAAAGTACATTTTTTCATAATCCGGCATTTTACCATTCCTCCCAAATAAAAAAGTGCGTCCAACAAGAGACGCACCGAAAAAGTGTTCTCTCGTTGTCGCCAAACAACTTCACTAATCACAATATGAGAAAAGCAAATAAGAGAGAGAAACACCTTTTGCCAAGTATTTCTTTCCCATATTATGATTATTTAATTGAAGTTATTTGGCACAATTATTATATACCTTTAGGCGAATATTGTCAATAGAATTATGGCGACTAAAAAGTACAAAATCCTCTTTTTTTCGACAATTCAATATAAATGTAATATTACCTTATAATTCAGCAACAATATTTAAAAGGGATGCATATACCATTTCCGGTACATACATCCCTTTGCTCATCTTGCTTCTATCTCTTCAAAACGTACACCGGTAAATCCATGTTCTTCACATAAATTCTTTACTTTTTCTGTGCAATAAAGTCCTATCCCTAAACCGGTAACTCTAAAAATATCATTTCCTCCCCAAGAACTTAAATCAATATAGTCAGGGTCTGAATAATTTTTACTTGCGTATCTCACTCCATATCCACAATGCGTACAGACATCCTTACCGGAATCAATCAATATCACATTTGAGTCCTCATGATACTTTGCATCCGTTTCTGCTCCGAGCCAATAGTAAACAGGCTGTTCATTGTGAAATTTCCTAGCAATATCATATCCTTTTCTTCTCCCATAATCTCTATATTGTTCGTTTGTCATATCATTTTTTGGCATAACCGACATCTTTGAAAAAAACGGAGATTTTATTCCATTTTTTTCAAAGGTTTTCTTAACATTTTCATTCACCAATTTCAATCCCTCACATGAGAGAAAATCCGAGAAATAATTACCCACAAAAACAATTGGAAATGGAATGTTTTCTTCATAAAGTTTGTTATAACTAATCCATCTTCTTTGACATTTTTCGCACGAAACAGCCTCACCCGGATATCCGTATGCAGGAAATGACCATGCATATCTTTTTCTCTTACCCTGTTCAATAATTATATGGTAAAATTTCATATTACCCACATCTCCTAATAGTGTATTGCAAAACCATATATATCCGCCAATTCACGCCCATAATCCAAGATTTGTGTTATTGTTGCATTAGGATTTTTTTCTTTAAAAATCTCCCATTTCAAATTATACTCATGACTCCAACTCTGATGCATATGTGCCTCTACCCACGTGCCATATATTGGATTATGAATCCTTATCCCTTTTGATATAAACCAATCTTCATGTGCCACTGGGAAAATATGATGTGCCTGTGCGTTTTCCATCCATTCAGGTGCAGCTCCGATAAGTTGCGTGAGATTGTGCTTTAAACTTCCCCGGTATAATTTTCTCATACCAAGAGATTTCAGCCAATCAGCAACTTCATCTAAGTACTTACCTATAAATTTAGGAATTGATTTTGTTCCACTGATGCCGGGACTAAGTATATCAACCAAATCAAAAGCGGCTGAAAGATAGTCTCCACGTTCTATATCATATGCAAGCATTTGCATATCATATTGTAAATCCGGTGACGTTATCACACTCTGTGCATATGCGTACAGCGCCAACACAACTGCCGCTGGTATTTCACCGCTTAAGTCAACATATCCAACCGGATTATTCATGCAATAACCATACAAATTATCACTTTGCATTATTGCATTTATATCGGGGACTTTAATTTCGCCATCCTTATACACTTTATCCCCATAAATCATATTGGATGAGTTCCAATGTGTGTCCTCCGAGATAAAGCGTCCCACGTTTGGCGCATAATACCTGCTTCGTAAATATATACTTCCGCTTTCTTTATCAAAGTATTCACCGCAGTATCTAAAGGGGTTGGTGTCGGTCGGGTCTATATTCTTTTGTACGCCGTATGCATCATAGTCATAGGTGCGTGTGACTGCTCCGTTTCTTACAAGAGTTGTTACATCACCATGACCGTTTTTCAGCATATAGTCGGTAGCGTTATTCGCTTCTCTTGCGAATATTCCGCTTATGCCGATATAGTTCTTTGCAGTTATTGTGCTGTTTTTGCTTTCGGTTGATATATACCCTCTGTCCCAATAGAATTTTGTTGT
Source organism: Clostridia bacterium (assembly GCA_045647245.1). Classification (GTDB taxonomy): domain Bacteria; phylum Bacillota; class Clostridia; order UBA1381; family UBA1381; genus HGM11525. Next base: position 56,087 of record JAZRMB010000022.1, on the reverse strand, counting down.
TTCTCCGTTTTGGGTTTTACTGCTTCTTAAGCCGTCGGGGGTATATGTATAGCTTGTTGTGCTTCCGCCTTCGTCTGTATAGCTCGTCAGGCGGTTATATGCATTATACCCATATAATACCACACTTTCGTCTATTTGTCCACCTTTTTCTGATTTTAAGAGGTTGCCGTTATTATCGTACTCGTTATACTTTGTGATTTCAAGGAATCCTGCATAATTATCGCCCGAGCCGCCTATGTATTCTCCCTCGAATTTTAAGCGGTTATTCTTATCGTATGCATAGGTAAATTCGTGCGTTGCAATATTATCAAGCGTGTACGCTTGTCCGCTCTGGGTGAATGTAAATTCATACTCTTCGGGGTGCACTACCGTTTTTGTTCCGATATTGCCTTGTGTATCAAATGTGTATGACGTAGCTGTTCCGTCCGCCTCTTCAACGCTTGTCAGGCGGCTTAATGCATCATATGAATACTCCGTAATATTATTATTGTCGGTTTTTCTTATCCTGTTTCCGTTTAAGTCGTATTCATACGAATAACTGTTTAAAGCAGTTCCGTTTGCAAGAGTGTTCACCTGCGATATGAGCCTGCTTGCGTTATCGTATGTAAACACACTTTTTCCCTGACCCGGGTATGTTATGCTTTTTACCTCTCCCGACGGCTCATATTCATACTCTGCAACCGACACCGAATTTCTATTAACTTTTCTTAGTCTTTCGAGTGCGTCATAGTCATAGTCTATAACATCGCCCGAGTAGTCGTTTACACTTGCAAGCTTATGATTTGAGTCATAGCTATATGAAATTTCTTTTCCGTCAGGTGCTTTTACGCTTTGTAAAAGATTATTGAAGGTATAGCTGTATTCATACACTCCCTCGCTGTTTGATGCAGTGAGCATATTCCCGAAATAATCATAAGTATATTCGGTAACTTCTTCACCTTTTATCTGTCTTTCAAGATAATCGCTACCCCATTTATATGTGTTATTCGTTATCACGCCGTTACGGTCAACTGATTTTATAACTCTTCCGCCGTTATCATACTGATACCTTTCGCTCATTCCCATTGCATCGGTTGTTGAAAGAACTCGTCCGGCATTATCGTATGTGTTTGTTTTTATAATTTGCCCATTATTCGTAACCGTAAGCGGATTTGAGAGTGCGTCATAGGTATAGCTTACAACACCGCCTGCAGGGTCTTGAACACTTTCTAAAAGTCCTCTTGAGTTGTATTCATACAGCGTTTCTTCTCCGTTCGGACTTATGCTCCTTGACACATTTCCCATTCGGTCGTAAAAGTTTTCTACCACTGCAAGCCCTGCTGCTGTTTGGGTTTCCTCTTTTATTATTCTGCCTGCATTATCGTAGAATAATGTGCTTTCCTTTCCCGAATTATCGACTGTGCGTGAATTTGAAAAGTCGTTATATATGATATCTGTATACGTTTCAAATGAATGTTCGCCATCATATTTATTAATTCTCACAACCCTGTTTGCAGCATCGTATACATATTCCGTATAACCGGGTATCGACGTTTGGGTGGATATTATGTTATGACCGTCATACTCATATTCATACAATAGCTGCTTATTTCCGCCAACGGGATTTTCACATCTTTTGGTCTGCATACCGAGGTCGTTGAAGTAATCGGTCACTTCATACGTTTCGTTATATACCGTTGTGATAGCATTTTCTCCGCCGTTTGCTCCTTCAAGCTGATATATAAATTCGGTGGTGCTTCCATCATTATTGAGAATTTCCGTCTGCCAGCCGTTTTTATTATAGCGATACTCTGTGCTTCTACCAAGCGGGTCAGTATAAATATAAACACGTCCAAGCACATCATAACTATAGCGTTCCGTAGCATCCGTTAATGCTTCTTTTTCAAACTCTGCATTGTTTGTAAGGATATTTCTTTTTGTTGCAGTATTTACAAGACCATTTTCGGGATAGTAGCTGTAATCTGTATGAGATACAAGGGAGTACTCTCCCGAATCATCTTTTTCATACACTTTTTCACTTGTTATATTCCCCGGATAATTTTCATCCTCATACCCATACTCAACCTTAAGACACACATCGGAATGCCCGGTCTCTGACGTTACTATATTTTTTCCGTCCGCAGATAATGTATTGTTTGTTATCAGCTCATCTTCCGTACCCTGATACTTTGTTATACGTGTTGGAATATAATATTGGAAATTTGTATATTCATATGAAGTTGTATTACCCAAAATATCTGTATAGCTTTGGATAACGCTCTTTTTGTCAACGTAAGTATAGCTTTCACTTCCGCCGTCCGCTTTTTGTGTTCCGTTTATTCTTGTGCGTTTAACCTCGGTTGGCTGATTGCAGCTGTTATATGTGTAATTTGTACAACTTGTGCTTTGTTCTGTTGCGGGTTCATACAGCTTAATCTTTTCAATACCGTCCGAAACAAAGCATAATTCAGGGTGTGATGACGTTCCTCCGGCAAATATATTGGCTTGTTGTTTTCTGAACAGCCTGCTTCCCACATATACGAAAAAATCACCTTCCGCACCCGGGTCGAAACGATATATGTTATATTTGCCGTCCGAATCGGGATTTCTCATAATGTAATACACATTACCATCCGCCGACTTCTGTACGGTGTAATCACGTATATACAGACAATCCTTATCAAATCCTTGTGTATATTGGCTCATAATTGAGGAAAATGCATATTGGTACAGACCTATTCTTCGGGAATTTTCATAATCAATCTCATATATATTATAATAGTCAAATGTAAACATTCTGTCCCCGATAATATATCCGCCGTATTTTTCATTGTCGGAGTATTGGCTTATACTTCTATAGCAATATGTGCGATTAACCGTATCATACTCATATATAAAGTTATTATGTGCAAAATACAGCTTTTGACCTATATTACCTATACACTTCATACTGTATACCATTGACGTTTTTATGCTATATTGCCATTTTGAACCTTTTGCGGCATTTATATCATAAACTGCCATATATTCAGTATTATTGCATTCTGCGCCAACAAAAAGGCATCCGCCCGAATAATATACATTTCCCAAAACATACTTATCTGTATCATTATCACCAAATCTGTAGCTTTCAGCCTCAGACCATTCACCCTTAGATGTATTATATTCTTTTACTGCAAGCCGATACGGAGACTCTGTTGTACCATCACCCTCAGCATAGATTATATATATTGTATTTCCAACACTTTTTATTACTGCATCAGATGGGATTTCATCATCGGGAGATGAAAGTATTTTTGTTTTTCTGTTATATAAATCCGTTCTATACATCACAAGCTTACCGGAATTCGCAGCATGATACGACTCATTCCTGAAATCAAAATGATATACATAACCAGCGTATAAAATCTGCCATCTTGAAATTCCCTTTCCGACAAAATACTCGTTTTGTACATCTTGGGAATTATATACATATTCGGATATCTTATTATTGTCGTTATCAAAGCTTGCTATAGTTACAAGGTCCCACTCACGCATTATACAACGATATCGACACGCATCACTCGATGTGTCGTTGCTGTAAGAACTCTCTGAATAGTCATTTTCATATTCGTAGGTACGGCTAAAACCGCTTGTGTCACTGATTTTGGATATTTTATAAACCTCATACCAATCAGTACCGTATCCTGCATAAATTCTTCTATATTTTTCATACTCGTAATATATACTTCCGCCTGTGGGCAGCTTGACCTCTTCAAGTGCAAGCACATTACCATTGACAAAATATCCGTCGCTAATACCACTCAAAGGTGTGTATATATTAACAGTTTTATCATCATACACAAAGGACGTCCGATAGCCTTCGGCGTCGTCAATTCCAGAAATATAGTATGCCATTCCATTTACGGTGTTTTTGCTTTCAAGGTATATTACAGAATAAACCTCATTATCAAAAAACATCTTGATACAATCAATTTCATTTCCTTGTATCGTTGTTTTCATTTTATAATCAAGTGTTATAACTCTCCCTGCACTGTCTCTTATTTCGGTAAGTGCATTCAATTTAGCATTGTAATAGGACGGAGTAAACAAATAATCAACAAATGAACCCCTGTAATAATCGATTTCTGTGTATGAAAAATTAATTTCGTTTCCGTATCTGTCGCTAATCTTCTTTATACTTCCATACTCACCGTCAAAAACATATACTCTTCCGTCGAAATATGTGAGTTCATAGTCTTTCGTATCACCTTTTCTTACCAAAGTCATATCTGAAAGCTTGTAATCCTTCAACGTAAGGGTTTCATCGCTGTCACTATCGTCATAGTCATATTCAACTATATAACCGCTTCCGTCAGGAAAAGAAAGACATGTGTCCCGATATCTCCAACCATATGTTTTTTCAGCATTCCCTTTTATTATGGTCGGAAATGCAAAGCTCCAGCCTGCCGCAAAGCTGTTGAAATTTATTTTTCTCACGCCTTCGGTTTCATCAGAAAACTCATTTTTTGTTATTACTGCCTCTTGCGAGTTATACCTTAGCCCAATTTCAAGGTCAAGACCGCTTGCCCCCGGCAAAGAAAGAAGCTTTTTTTCATATGTAAGTGCTCCGGTAGTCTGCGACACGTAATCATTATTGTTATTTAAAACATTATATACCGAGTTTACCGCACCAACTGCAAATTCATCCTCTGTCGATGCAAGTTCAACGCCCGAATCAACCGATGCAAGCGATACCTCTTCCGCATCATCCGTAAAACTCATTATCGGATTATTATTTATATAATCAAGTGCCGCTTGCTCTTCCTCTGTAAGCGGCGTTGCAACCTCTTCTTCATTAACGGTCGTATAACCCGATAATATATCATCTTTAATCTCCGACACATCACCTTCTGCAAAAACAGGCTGTACCACACCAAGCGATATACATATCGCCGTCAGTAACGAAATTATCTTTTTGTATTTATAAAACATCTCATTCACTCTCCTATTCTGTCAATTCTCCGCACGGTGCGTTTTGAGCGTTTTTCCCTATTCGATACTCTCTTCCGCCGTCAAGAAGATTTTTATAATAAATATACTCTCCATCAACACACAGCCACGCCGCTTTATCGTTGCATACAATACTGAGCTGTCCGTCTTGGTACTTACATATTTTCCCGCTGTTATTCTGGTCTGCAAAATACACCGTATCTCCGTCTGCTGTAATAAAATACGGATTTATGCCGTCTTGCAAACTTATTACCTCATTCGTACTCTCATCAACCATTTTCAGTCCATCCGAGTTAAAGAATAGGTTATTACCCTTACAAAGCCAACGCGCAAGAGAAGAATACACCATAGTATTTCCCCTATACAAGCTTCCCGAATCGGACATATCCGAAAAATATTCACCCGACAAAAACGCATATGCATCTAATCTACTGTCTGAATATTCGATTTCTATATCCGATACAACGTCAGTTTCTATATAATAATGATTTGGATAAAAAAGAGCACTGTTTGTATCAATTTCGCTAAGCACGCCAAAGGCTTTTTTGTATAATGAAATATTTTCAGCACCCGAAAAACTGTAAACACCGTTACGCTTCGGTCTGAACAGATAGCTTTTACCCGGTGTAAGATGTTTTGATTCATTCTCAAAAATCTCATCTTCCTCATCTTCTTCCGGTCGTGATATTTGCAGCGAATCACATAACGGCTTCATAGAGGTATCATCCCAGGCAAAAAATTTAGCTGTATCTGCCTGATTCGCACCGATTTCAAGCACAACCGTTTCCTCACATTCTTCGCCACCCTCAACAGTTACGGTCTTAGTTATTGCATCAACAAGGCCGCCGCTTTTATATAACGCACCAATAAGCTTTACTCTCATTTGCGCATCTCCCGTATTATGAATTGTAAAATCTGCCGCTATATCCTGTTCATTCAAGTTTTCATCTATCGTTACCGATACTTCATTATTCCCTATTGAGTTAACACCATTTATATTCACATTTTCAACATGGTCTGTCTGCGTTATTGAATCTATTACACCATTTTGAAATCCCGGCTGCTCTGAACTAATCGGATAAATATACAAAACCTCATCTGTACTCCAATCAAGCACCACATAAAAGTCCCTATCATCAAAATCCAGAAAAGCCAGGCTTCCATCAGGATACCCTTCAGGAGGACCGGTATATATCACACTACTGCTCTCCCCCTCTCCCCTTATAACTTTAATATTATACCCTTGTGCCGAGCAGTTAAATCCACTAATACACCCGACAATCAACGCCGCAGTTAAAATTCTTCTCGTCTTTCTCATCCTTGTTTCTTCCTTTCTTTTACTTTTGTATTTTGATTGAATAATAACATTGATTGTGCATATTGTCAAGTATTTCTTTATTTTTCCCTTTATTATTTGTTTATTTCGACAGTCTGAGAAGAGCTGTTCCTAAAAAACTTTAAGAACAGCTCTTCCTTTTACTTACCCTTTATTCCGTTTATAACAGCGGCCCTTGCTCTTACAGCAACCTCTTTATCAGGCGGGATTGTACCCGAAAGCGGATAATCAATACCCATACTACGATACTTTTCCTCGCCCATATTATGATATAAAAGTATATCAAGTGCCTTTACCGTTTTGATGTCACGAAGAAATTCACCGAGTCTATACCAATCCTCTTCCTTATCGGTATAGCCCGGCACAACCACGTGCCTTACCCACAACTCCGTTCCGTTATCAGACACAAATTTTGCAAACTTCAATATGTTTTCATTTGACATTCCCGTAACAGTTCTATGCTGATTATCGTCTATATGTTTTATATCAAGCATAACAAGGTCACATACCGAAAGCAGTTTTTTATATTCACCGCTTTTCCCCTCGCTGAATGTAACGCCTGAAGTATCCACACAAGTGTGGATTCCTTTTTCCTTCGCCTTTTCAAACAGTTCTGTTACAAATTCAAGCTGAAGAAGCGGCTCTCCTCCGCTTACAGTTATTCCACCCGTCAAAAACTCACTATACTTTTCATATTCGTTTATTATTTCATCAGTGTCCCGAAGAGTTCCTCCGTGTATATCCCACGTATCGGGGTTATGGCAGTAAATACATCTCATAGGACATCCGCTTAAGAATACAACAAGCCTTACCCCCGGACCGTCCACAGTACCAAAGGTTTCAATTGAATGTACTCTTCCTTTCACAAACACCAACCGCCTTTTCTAAATATATAAAGCTGCAAAAAATCAGTAACAACTTTTGTTACAAATTTTATGCAGCCTTTATTAATTTTAAATTTTACTGTACGACACAATCATTGCTGTCGATATCAAACAGAATGTTGCAAAGTTCCTTTGCTCCTCCGACTGCTGTATCATTTTCCTGCATAACAGCCTCAACAACCGTCAGGTTGTCAGTCAAAAGCTTTGAAGTCCTTCTTCTTATCACATTCACCGTCTCACTGATAACCGACGGACACTTTGCAAACTGACCCTCATTTATAACAACAAGCTTGGGATTGCACAGGTTTATCATATTTGCTATGCCAATACCAATATATTCCGCACATTCTTTAACAACAGCAACTGCATTGGGATTACCGCGTGTATACTGTGCATGAACTGCAGTTATTCTTGCATTATTTCCGGAGAGTTCTGCGTATCTTGAAAGCATTCTCTTTACAGAACTCATAGCTTCAAGACAGCCTTTGTTACCGCAGTAACACTCATCGCCATCAGGCTCAACGGTCATATGTCCGATATTCTCAGGTAAGAATCTGTTCACCTCGCCTGACTTAATCCATACAGTTCTGACACCGTTATCAATATCAACAAAAAGTACATTATCCTCATTTAATTCAGAATGAGATGAAAAATATCCAATTGCACGTATAACCGAAATCTTTTCAAGGTAAACAGGTATTCCCGTTTCCTTCTCAAGTACATCCTTAATTTCAAGGTGCTTTACGGGAACACCGTCCTGCAAAAGGAATTCGCTGTCCTCCGATTTTGCCTGAGCAACGCCGATACATCTTATTTTATCTTGAGTGCATTTTGACAACATTCTCATAACATTTCTTCTTACGAGAAGAACAAGCTTTTCAGGATCTGTTTCATTCATATCAACCCGAGTCTTATCTATAACAGTACCTTCCAAATCTGTATGCACTATTACAAAATGCAAATCGTATATGAATACAAGTAAAAGCTCAAATGCACGCTCATTAATCTTTAAAAGCATACCTTTGCGCCCAACACGTCCGACATCTTCCTGCCCTATCTCTTTAAGCAAACCTTCATTAAGAAGATATGTTGTCACATTAGTAAGCGACGGAAGGGACAAACCCGTTTCTGTCGCTATCGTAGGTCTTGCTACACCGGGATTTGCTCTGACATAGTTCAACACTTTCAGCCTATTCATTTTCTGCATAAGCTGAACGTTTCCAACTTGTCTGTTCATTATAAAAAACTACTCCCCTGCAATTTATTTATCGTTTGTATTAATTGTATCACGCTTTTTATTTTTTGTCAAATATTTTAAAGATATTCTATGCAATAAACAAAAAATAACCGTTTAGTTTAGTTAAATAAGCCAAACGGTTATTTTTAAATTCACTAACTTAGACAAAATCGATTTTATTTTGTCAATTTACGAACACAATCTGCACAAATGCCATCGAAGCCTTCAATAGTACCAACAGTCTCTGAGTGAACCCAACATCTGCCGCACTTTTCGTACTTACTTGCTTCACCTGTAACCTTAACCACAGCACCTGCAAATGCATCTGCCGGAGCATCTTCTCCAGAAACTACCGCCTTTGAAGTGATAAAGATTTCAGCAAGCTCATCCTTCATCTCTTCAAGAACGGAAAGTATATCACCTTTTGCATATACCTTAACTTCCGCGTCAAGAGATTTTCCGATAATCTTAGCATTTCTCATCGGCTCAAGAGCACCGTTTACGTCGTTTCTTACAGCAATAATCTTATCCCACTTTTCTTCAAGTGCAGCGTCAACATACTCATCACTTGCAGAGGGCATATTCGAGAACATAACACTCATTGTGTCATCACTCTCATAATGCGGCATAAACTTCCAGATTTCTTCTGCGGTATAAACAATAACCGGAGCAAGAAGCTTAACAAGTGCATCAAGAATCATAAACATTGCCGATTGTGCACTTCTTCTTTCAAATGAATCAGCCTTTTCGGTATAAAGTCTTGACTTTAAGATATCAAGATAGAAGTTACTCAAATCAACAATACAGAAGTTAAGAATTGTATTGTAAAGCATATGGAACTCATAGCTTTCATATGCTGAAACTGCCTTTTCGATTACACCGTTAAGCTTCATAACAGCCCATCTGTCAATTTCAAGCATATCGGCGTATTTTACCATATCCTTATTGGGGTCAAAATCATTTACGTTTGAAAGGATATAGCGTGCAGTATTTCTTATCTTTCTGTAGCCTTCAGCAAGCTGCTTAAGCATCTCCTGAGACATTCTCATATCTGTACGGTAATCAGCAGATACAACCCAAAGTCTTAATACATCTGCACCATACTGGTCTGTGATTTCCTGCGGAGAAATTGAGTTGCCCTTTGATTTTGACATCTTCTTTCCTTCTCCGTCCTGAATCATACCATGTGTAATAACTGTATTATAAGGAGCTATGCCCTTTGTAGCAATACTTGTAAGAAGTGAAGACTGGAACCAACCTCTGTACTGGTCATTACCCTCAAGATACATATCTGGCGGATATACAAGGTCATCTCTTTCTTCACAAACAGCCATATGTGACGAACCCGAGTCGAACCAAACGTCCATAATATCGTGCTCTTTTGTAAACTTATCACATCCGCAATCACACTTTGTTCCTGCAGGAAGAATTTGAGCCGCGTCAAGCTCCCACCACTTGTCGGGACCTTCAGTTTTAAACAGATTGCTTACTGCCTTTATCGTTTCATCATTGATAATTTCCTTACCGCACTTTTCACAGTAGAAGATAGGAATGGGAACACCCCATGTTCTCTGTCTTGAAATACACCAGTCGCTTCTGTCAACAACCATTGATGTGATTCTGTCCTCACCCCACTGCGGAATCCATTTAACACCCTTGATAGCCTTTACAGCATTTTCCTTCAAAGCGTCAACAGATGCGAACCACTGGTCTGCCGCACGGAATATAATCGGGCTGTCACATCTCCAGCAATGCGGATACTGATGCACAATCTCTTCAACTGCAACCAATGCACCAAGCTCTGTGAGCTTTGCAAGAATTTTTTCGTTAGAATCTTCATAGAACAAGCCTGCAAATTCGCCTGCATCCTCTGTCTGATAACCCTTACTGTCAACAGGAACAACAGTCTCAATCTGCGGATAGTTATTACATACCTGATAGTCCTCTGCACCAAAGCCCGGAGCTGTATGGACACAACCTGTACCTGCTTCGAGTGTTACGTGGTCTCCTACGATTACAAGTGAATCTCTGTCAAGGAAAGGATGCTGACATACCATTAATTCAAGCTCGCTGCCTGTAAATTTCTTAACGGTTTCATAATCTTCCCCAAGCTTTGCAGCCTTTGCCACACTTTCAACAAGCTCTGTTGCAAGAACGTATATATCACCGTTTGAAAACTTAACAAGTGAATATTCAAAATCGGGGTTAAGACATACAGCAAGGTTTCCCGGAAGTGTCCATGTAGTAGTGGTCCAGATTACAAAGTACACATTTGAAAGTCCTTCAAAAAGTCCCTTATCATCCTTTACTGCAAACTTAACATAAATTGAATTTGTCTTATCCTCAGCGTATTCAATCTCCGCTTCTGCAAGAGCAGTCTCGCAGTGCGGACACCAGTAAACCGGCTTTAAGCCCTTATAGATAAGACCTTTTTTCGCCATCTCGCCAAAAACTTCAATCTGCTTTGCAACAAATTCATTCTTAAGCGTAATATACGGATTATCCCAATCACCTATTACTCCGAGACGTTTAAACTGTCCCTTTTGATTTTCAACACTTGAGAGAGCAAACTCACGGCATGCACCTCTGAACTTTACAGGGCCTGCCTCATGTCTGTTGATGCCGAGCTTTTTAATAGCCTGCTGTTCAATGGGCAGACCATGAGTATCCCATCCGGGAACAAACGGAGCATAGAATCCCGATAAGTTCTTATATCTTACGATTATATCCTTTAATATTTTGTTAAGAGCATGACCCATATGAATATCGCCGTTTGCATACGGAGGTCCGTCATGAAGTATAAAAGGCTTCTTGCCCTTATTTCTTTCAACAAGCTTCTTGTAAAGGTCAATGCTTTCCCAATAAGCTAACGTTTCAGGCTCTCTTTGCGGCAGATTAGCACGCATCGGGAACTCGGTTGTCGGCAGGTTTACCGATTTGGTATAATCCTTAGTATTGTCACACATCTGTTTTTCTTCCTTTCGCTTTTGACTTAAAGCCGAAAACATAATATTTTCAGCTTTCATATATAAACAACTTTAGGGACGGCGGAGAAATCCGTGCGTCCCTATTATTTTACTCCATTTTTTGCAACATTTCAAGTAGTCCGGCGCAATTTCCTTTAATTCTTGTCTTATAATTTTCAACTTCAGTCTTAAGTGCCGCCAATTCGTTGCGTTTTCTTGCAAGCTCTTCTTCTGTTGCCCTTAAGGTATCAGCTGACTTATTGTGCGCTTCACTAACAATCACATCTGCCTTTTCAGCCGCATTTTTCTTTATATCCTCTGCCGCTGTCTGTGCAAGCATAATGGACTGCTGCAAAGTCTGCTCCATTTCTTTATAATGGTCAACCGCATTTTTAAGGTTCACAACACGGTCTCTTAATTCCATATTTTCTTTATAAAGCTTTTCGTAATCGCTTCCTAACAAATCTAAAAAATCATCAACCTCATCTGCATCATAACCACGGAACTTAACTGCAAAATCCTGATTCTGGATATCGATTGGTGTTAGCATAAAGAGCCCCCCTATATAAATTTTTTAACTGTAATATGAAGCCTTCCGCTTCTCGTATTTCCACCGATTTTTTCAATATAAGCTCTTCCGAATCCTCTTAAGGACAGAAGATCTCCTTCTTTAAGAGTGTAATCATTTCTCAAAACTTCCTTATGATTCACACTCACACGTCCCGACGCTATAAAATCGGACGCATTTTTTCTTGAAAAACTGCAATAAGATGCAACAACAGCATCAAGACGCATCCCCGCCGCCACAATTTCCCTGTACTCAAATTCCGGCTCAGGTATCTTTGCATCATCAAGCGGTATTATACTTAATTTCACTCCGCAATTAGCAATTTTTTCTATACTTCCTGCAATATGTCCGGCCACTTCCTCCGCCGCAAAAACATATGCCCCATCTTCCACTACGGCTATATCGCCGATTTTTTTCCTATCAAGACCTAAACTCATCAATGTTCCGAGATAGTCCCTGTGAGAAAGCTCTCTCGGTCCTTTTTTTATAATTCTTACGCAGGATATCGGAAATTCATTATAATCCGCTTCATACCAATCCGGAAAAAATCCTACAATTTTCCGTCCGGCACCCGGATAGCCGCCGTACCACTCTCCGCCAAAAGCAACCTCGCCTGCAATTACCTGCTCCGCTTCGTCAAGAAAATCCGAAAAACGGGGCGTCTGATACTTTTCAGCAAGCTCTGCTATGTCAGAAATACGCCTTTTAAGCAAACTGTCACTATCCATAATTCCTCCGCATAATCAGCAAAGGGCATTGTAAATGCAAAAGCAACACAATGCCCTCTGAATTCATATAATTACATCATATCCAACTGAAAACCGTTGCCTTCTTTTACGATTTCACCCATTATGTCTACATGATTCGGTGTTGCTACAAATATACCGCTTGTAATCTTCTGCATATTTCCGTCCATACCATATACAGTACCTGAAATAAAGTCAACTACACGTCTTGCCTCATCAGGGTCAAGTGCACCGACGTCAACAATTACCGGTCTTCTTCTTCTGAGCTCATCTGCAACAGCTGTTGAATTATTAAAACATTTCGGCTTCAACACAACTATCTTGGACTGTGCTGAGGACTGATTGATTGAAAGCACCTTATTATTACGCTTAGCGAATACTGAAGCTTTCGGCTCCTCATCATATTCCTCTTCCTCGTAATCATAGTCATCCTCATAGTATTCGTCATCGTACCCACCGAATCCGAACATATCCTTTACCGATTCAACAAAACCCATACCATCTTTCCTCCCTAATCCTATTTATATACTGTAATCACGTTCCCCGAATATAGCACTTCCCACTCGTACCATATTCGAGCCGCACGATACGGCAAGTTCATAATCACCGCTCATGCCCATTGATAAGTATTTCATATTAACATTATCATATTTATTTAACGAAAAGTCAATAAATTTATTATATATGTCATTAAAATGTAATCTTGTTGAAATCTCGCTGTCACCTTTTATTAAAATCGTCATAAGTCCCTGTACTCTTACACCCTCAAGCTGTGATGCATATATGAGCATATCCTCTATTTCTTCGGGCTTTATTCCGAATTTTGACTCCTCGCCCGTAATATTAACCTGCAAAAGCACATCCATCACAATCGAATGTTTTTTAGCCTGACGGTTTATTTCATCCAAAAGCTTCTTTGAGTCGACGGAATGTATCATACATACTTTATCTATGATATATTTCACCTTGTTAGTCTGCAAATGACCTATAAGATGCCATCTAACCGGATCCACACTGTCGTATTTTTCAAGTATCTCCTGAACCTTATTTTCTCCTATATCACGCACTCCGCAGGCAATCGCTTCATTGATTATATGAGGCGGATGTGTTTTTGTGACGGCTATTAGCGTAACGTCAACGGACTTGTCTGTTTTTGCCGCCTCAATACGCGCTCTTACCTCTTCAAGCCTCTTTCCTATTCCTTCTGTCACCTTGCCCACTCCTTCTATGCGTTATTTTTCTCCGACAATCACTATATCGTACAATTGCAGTGTTTTATTCATATCATCAGTATCGGGAACAACTATTGCCTGCCCCTTGCTTTCATCCGTATAAAGAATCTTGCAGGGCTTAAATACATCAGAACCCCCTCTTCGTACCATAACGCCCTTTTGTGCGTCAATAACACGAATAGCATTTACAGGTACTGCAAATCCGTTATAGCTCTTTTTTACAATTTCAACTTCGCCTGCTCTTATTGAAAAAGCACCCTCACTGTAGCTGTCACATTCAAGCACAACTACTGTTTTTTTCTGCTCCGGCGCTTCACTTGAGACAGATTTTACCACTGCAACAGTTTCTTCACCGGGAAGCTTTGAAAATCTGATAGAAATCTTTTGCCCGATTTTCAAATCATTCACATCATCTTTATTAGCAAGCGCGACGATGTACCACCTGTGATTATCCATTATCTTGCAGACCTTATCACCGGCATTTACATAAAGGCTTCCTTCTTTATCTTCCTTCATTTCCTCTTCGGTAAGCTGAACCTTTACCTCCTCAGGTTCTATCTTGGAAAAACCTGCACAGTTAAGTCCGTTTATACTCTCGGGAGTAAGCACATCCTCATATCCGTCTACCTTGCACGAATAAATCCCCGCAACGTTTGAATAAATATCATGCTTAGAGCCTGTAATCTCTCTTTCAAGCTGAGCTCTTTGCTCTTTTAAAAGTGCGAGTTCATCCACTGTTACCGTACCGAGTTCACCCGATAAAAGTGCATTGATTTCCTTCTTATACTCGCCTATCTTTTCAATGTCATTATTATATGCCGCCTCTTCTATATTATCGGTAAGCTGTATAAGCTTTTCCTCCACCGAGCTTCCGCCTGCCATAAACTCAGAACCGTCAACAACTGTACTTGTCAGCGTTTCTATTTTTGCGTCAATATTGGAAAGCTCACTAAGAACCTCTTCACTCACATCCGCACCGTACACCGTCGAAATCCTACGGTTTCTTCCTACTCTCACACCTTCAACAGCACTGCTGTAAAAAGTTCCGGATGCAGGTGCCGGGTAAACCGTCTCGTCACGTACAATATAAGCATCTGCAACAACGACTTCCTCATGTGTCATACTATAGGCAGACATAGTGGATACAGGGGCTCTTACATAACTTATGCAATAGTATACAAGAGCGACAAAAGCAGCAATTGCAATTAATATTGCTCCCTTCTTCATCACTTACCCCTCCAGCATCATATTTATCATATCCCATACCGTGTTTTTGCCCTCATCTCCGACAGTTGAAAACGGGACAAGAATATCATCCTCTGTAAGCTCAAGCTTATTATAAAGCATTTCAAGATTTCTTTCCTTCTCGGATTTATTGAGCTTGTCCATTTTTGTTGCAATTGCAATAACAGGTTCATCCGGGCGTACGGTTCTTATCCATTCAAGCATCATCATATCATCCTTTGTCGGCTCGTGTCTTGAGTCAACAAGAAGAAAAATCTGCTTAAGCTGAGGTCTTTTTGTGAGATAGAACTCAATCATATCCCCCCACTTTTCAATATCGGTACGGCTTCTTTTTGCATAGCCGTAACCCGGGAGGTCAACAAGATGAATTGTATCGTCTATATTATAGAAATTTATCGTAACAGTTTTTCCCGGTGTTGAACTTACTCTTGCAAGAGATTTTCTGTTTAAAATCTTATTTATCAAAGAGCTTTTGCCCACATTTGACCTTCCGACAAATGCAAACTCCGGCATTCCCACCTGAGGGTACTGTTTCGGCGCAACCGCTGATACTGTAAGCTGTGCATTATGAATATTCATTTATAATCCTCCTATTATTGCCTCACCAAAGAATGGCTGAGCACTCCTTTCATATCCTTAACCGGCATAAACTTTATAAAGTCCTTAACCTCTTCGGGAATTTCCTCCAGGTCTGCCTTATTTTCCCAAGGTATAATAACAGTTTTTATTCCTGCACGCATTGCCGCAATTGATTTTTCCTTGAGGCCTCCTATCGGAAGAACTCTTCCTCTTAATGTCACCTCACCCGTCATTGCAACATCACGTCTTACCGCTCTTCCGGTAAGTGCACTTGCAACAGCAGTTGCCATTGTTATACCTGCCGAAGGCCCATCCTTTGGTACAGCTCCCTCGGGCACATGGATATGTATATCCTTTGTCTTGTAAAAATCACTTTCTATTCCAAGCTCATCACTAACCGATCTTATGTAGCTTATTGCAGTTTTTGCAGACTCCTGCATCACATCGCCGAGTTGTCCCGTAAGCTGTGTCTTGCCCTGACCATCCATAACATTTACCTCAACCGACAGCGTATCACCGCCGACTGCAGTCCACGCAAGACCTCTTACTATTCCCACCTGGTCTTCTTCATTCATAAGCTCATAGCTGAATTTCGGCTTTCCTAAATATTCCGAAAGATTTTTTTCCGTAATCTTTATTGAACGTCTGTTTTCAACTGCAAATTTTTTCGCCATCTTTCTCATAAGCGAAGCAACGTTTCTCTCGGTCTGTCTGACTCCCGCCTCTCGCGTATATTTTTCAAGTATTAAAGACAATGCTTCGTCGCTAATCTCAAACTTTTTCTCCGAAAGTCCGTTTTCCTTTGCCTGCTTCGGGATAAGGTATTCTTTTGCAATTGCAAGCTTTTCGCTGTTTGTATAGCCCGACAGCTCGATTATTTCAAGCCTGTCTAAAAGCGGCTTGGGTATTCTTGAAACATCATTTGCCGTTGCAATAAACATAACCTCGGATAAATCAAACGGTATGTCCGTAAAATGGTCTTTAAATGCAACATTCTGCTCATAGTCAAGCACCTCTAAAAGTGCCGCAGACGGGTCGCCCTTAATATCACTGCCCATCTTATCTATTTCATCAAGAAGCATAAGCGGATTTTTTGTCTTTGCCTGCAAGATACCTGCCATAATTCTTCCGGGCATTGCTCCGATATATGTCTTTCTGTGGCCTCTTATTTCTGCCTCATCGTGAACTCCGCCGAGTGAAATTCTTACATACTTTCTGCCCATCGCTCTTGCAATTGATTTTGCAATTGATGTTTTACCCGTACCCGGAGGTCCCGAAAGACAGATAAGTGTGCCGCATCTGCCGCCTGTTAATTTACGAACGGCTATCTGCTCGGTAATTCTCTCCTTAACCTTCAACAGTCCGTAATGGTCCTCATCAAGAATCTTCATTGCATTTTCAACATCAAGATTATCCTCGGTTTTCTCATTCCATGGAAGTTCTAAAACGGTATCAAGATAATTTCTTGATACGGCACTGTCAGCACTTGACGCCGCCATTCTCTCAAATCTTGTAACCTCTTTTAAGAGCTTTGTTGTTATTTCTTCCGATAATCCCAATGCTTCTATTCTGTCACGATAGCTTTGTGCCTCGTTTTCGATATCGTCACCAAGCTCCTCGTCAATTATCTTTCTTTCTTCTCTTAAATAATAATCTCTCTGATTCTGCTCGATTCTCTCTCTGACACGTATATTAAGCTGACCCTGAATCTTTAAGACCTCAACCTCGTGTGCAAGTGCCGTAACAAAAGCTTCTGCTCTTTCATACACGTCTACAATCTCAAGCATCTCCTGTTTAATATGAAAATCAATATTTGCAATACCTACAAGGCAGTCGCACAAGGCATTTATCGAACTTACTCCGTGAAGCTTCTTCATAAGCTCTTCTCTTGTGATTACTCTTGA
Source organism: Clostridia bacterium (assembly GCA_045647245.1). Classification (GTDB taxonomy): domain Bacteria; phylum Bacillota; class Clostridia; order UBA1381; family UBA1381; genus HGM11525. Next base: position 38,419 of record JAZRMB010000022.1, on the reverse strand, counting down.
ATATTTTATATATTCATCAAACGCCTCCTGCAGGCTTCTTATGCACGCAGTATTTCTTATTGAATCAGCCGGCTCCTCGGTTTCAATCGTTGCGCCTACACCCGTATAATACGGAATATTCTCCATAAGCTCATATATTTCCGCTCTCGCTAATCCCTCAACAAGAACTCTGTTTGCACCGCCCGGAAGCTTTATAATCTGTTTTATCTTTGCAAGCGTTCCCACAGCAAAAAGGTCATCAAAATCAGGCTTTTCAACGCCCGGGTCAATCTGTGCGACAAGTATAATCTCGCCGCCGTCCTTCATAGCCGCTTCTACTGCTTTTTTTGAAAATTCACGTTCGACATCAAAGCTCACCGTCGAACTCGGCATTATTACAATATTTCTAAGTGCCATAACAGGCAACAATAATTTTCTGTTTCTCACATTATTCTCCTTATATGTTATATCCGGGTGCGTCTCCTCTTTCCATCGACATAGAATATCCTGCACCTTTTATTTTTCTTTCAAGCTCCTTTAACCCTTCTGCACTTTCAGCACCCGTTGCAAGCTTGTTATTATATAAATTATAGCTTTTCCTCGCTTCTTCAGGCGAAAGGTTTGGCATCACAACATTTGCTCCGCACTCAAGCCCTTTCTCTCTGCCGTTCTTTTCAACAGTTCCGAGAGCCGTTGTTGACGGAATGAGTGCATAGGGAAATATGAGCCTTAATATCGAAATCAATCTCAACGTCATTGCCACACTTCCGTGTCCCAAATCCTTGAATCGTGTATCGCAATGCGGCACAAAGGGGCCTATCCCTATCATAGCAGGTTCAAGCTCTTTCAAAAATCGTATATCCGATATTATATTATCAACCGTCTGATAAGGTGCTCCGACCATAAATCCCGAGCCAACCTGAAAACCCGCCTTTTTTAATTCAAAAAGACATTTCTTTCGGTTTTCAAGACTCATATTCTCCGGATGAAGTCTGCGATAAAGCTCCTCGTCAGCAGTCTCGTGCCTCAAAAGATATCTGTCTGCACCGGCAGCTTTCAGCTTTTTGTATGACTCACTGCTCCTCTCACCAAGCGAAAGCGTCACCGCACATCCGGGCACGATTTTTTTAATCCTTTTTATTATATCACATAATCTATCATCTGTAAAGTATCCATCCTCTCCACCTTGAAGAACAAATGTAGAAAAACCGAGTTCTCTCCCCAATTCACAACAGGCGATTATATCCTCTTCGTCAAGTCTGTATCTTGCCGCATTATCATTAGATGCCCTTATACCACAGTAGTAGCAGTCATTTTTGCATATGCTTGATATCTCGATAAGTCCGCGGATGTATACTTTATCGCCAAATACACTTCTACGAACCTTATCTGCTTCTGCTTTTAATTTTTCGTCATATTCCCCGGACAAAAGACTTCTCATCTCCTCATCCGTCAAAATTCTCTCATTCTTTAACTTTTCAACCAAATCCGTCAAATTATTCTTCCTCCTCCGACAACCGTATCGCCGTCATATAAAACCACCGACTGTCCGGGCGTTATTGCTCTTTGCGGCTTATCAAATTCTACAATTATTTTTCCTATCTCACTGCAAAAAACCCTCGCAGGCTCTTCCTTCATATTATAACGTGCTCTTGCAGTAACCTTCATACCATCTACGATTTTATCGACAGCTATAAGATTTACATTATCCGCCTCAAGCCTTTTTGAATACAAATCAGGCTCAAGCCCGAGTATTACACGATTATTTTCTCCATCAAGCCTTGTTACATACATTGACTGCGGAAGGGCAAGTCCAAGACCTTTTCTCTGGCCAAGCGTGTACCTGATAAGACCTTTATGCGTTCCGAGAACATTTCCCGAAAGGTCACAAAAATCCCCCGCTGGAAAATCCTCGCCCAAATATTCCTTGATAAAATCTGCATAGCTGCCTTTTTGTACAAAGCATATATCCTGCGAATCTTTTTTTGCAGCATTCCTGAAATTGCCGTCCTTAAGCATTTCTCTCACATCATCTTTAACACTTTCACCGAGTGGGAATTTTATGTGTTTTAGCCTGTCTTTACTTATCCCGTACAGCACATAGCTCTGGTCCTTTTTCTCATCAAGTGCTTTTTTGAGATAAAATCTTCCTCCGCTCTCTTCTATACGTGCATAATGCCCGGTCGCAAGATGCGAATAGCCGTTTTGGAGCGCATAGTCAAGCAGAAGTCCGAACTTCATTTTTATATTGCACACAACACACGGGTTCGGCGTTCTGCACGCTTTATATTCATTCACAAAATCGTCAATTACAAGCCTTTCAAATTCATTCTGAAGAGGAAGTATATGCAATTTAGCACCTAACTTTTCGCTAGCAAGACGCGCATCCTCAAGCGCTGTTTCATCAGTTTCGGGCAGAATCATTATAACGCCGTCAGCATCAATACCTTTCTCCCTCAGCATTAAAAGCACCCCCGTGCTGTCAACACCGCCACTCATTGCAACCAAAGTCTTTTCCATTCCTTTTCCTCCCTCTGTTTGTCTATAAATATGTCCCATACTTAATATCGTACACAAATCACAAAACAATGTCAACATATTTATTTAAGTCTATGTTTGATAAATTATTATGCGGGACAGACGGTTTAGATGCAAACCGTTTTGGTATCAGATTCGTGTAAAGTTAAGAACAAAAAATTATTTGTTTTCTAATATACTTTTCTTGATTTTTTCAATTTCAACAATTTGCATCGCAAACATAACAATATGCCCAATGAATGCAACAGTTGAAACCATTTCCGCTATATTCAGAATGTTTTCGTTATGTACAAGTCCAAAAAAGACATACGAGCTAATATCATCACTATCTGGCATAAATACATATGCAATTAAAAATGTTATAATAAAAACTATATTTAATATTTTAACTTTTCTTAATTTATCAAAATACTTTGCCGAGTATAAGTTCATGAAAACGAACAGAACACTATGTGGAATTACTACAGCTGTCATACACAAAAGACGCAACCACCCTAAATTAAATACCCAAGTAGATGCAACGACTAATATAGAAATTATTGACATTATAATAATTTTTATCTTTTCATAAAATCTATTCATATACATTCCCTCTTTTCGACAGCATTCGTCATACCTTATAGACTCGTGTCAAGTCATGGACAAAAAATTTGTTTTTTCTCAAAGGCTTTCTTTTTTCTACATCATTCGACACACATATAAAGACTGTATAATCCGGATGCCAATCTTTTTTAAATGAATTGACAACTGAAGTTGTCATGAATTGGATTTTATCCATGAATTCTCGCTTCGCTCCGTGAATTGAATTTCCTTAAATGCACGAAGTACAATTCATGAGCCGTCAGGCTCAATTCATGAAATCTCTGATTTTAATTCATGCCGTTAGGCAATTCATTGCGGTTGATATTCAACCGCATATAAAGACTATATAATCCGTATACCAATCTTTTTAACAACAACCTCGTATCAGCTTATGCTCTTTAAAAAAATTATACAGGCAATCCGGTTTGTTTTTCATTTATCGTACACACAGTACTCTTTTTTGTCATATCCAAAGTTTCAGATACATCGCGGATAACATCAGCAACCTGCTTTGCACATATTTCTATACCGATATCGGTTAAATGAATATTATCGTCCTTTCTTATATATCTGTCTATATCCTTTGATACAGTGCTATGCAAATCATTTATAATAACCCCCTTTTGTTCAAGCAAAGGAACAATAATTTGGTTATACCTTACTATGTCTGAATTTTTGTTATACGCATTTTTTTCTGTAACAGGAGTTGTTGTTGCAAAAATAACCTTTTCATAATTCGAAGTCAGGATATCCGCAATACGAAGCATGTTAGATATATACTCATCTTCACCCGTAAACAGTCCGTCGCCAAACAAATTACATATATCCCACAATCCATTATTCCAATGAACAATTCTACTTCCTTCCATACCTTGTCTCCAATCAAAAAGACCTCTTAATGTATACTTTGCAAACCGACAGTTATCATTCGGCTGATACACTTCGTAGTCTTCACCTAAAAATTTGGCTACCATTGTACCGTAACCAATCTGTCTTATAGAATCTCCTAATAGTGTTACTTTAATCATTTTTTCTCTTCCTTTACATTAAATTTTTTTCCGGTTCTTTGTATTTTGGCAAATTCCCGTTATGCTCATGTGATATTAGGGACAAAAAAATATATAACTTTACTCATCAAGCATGAGTCTTCCTTCTTTTGCTTTTTTCTTAAGCCTCTGCATCTGTTCTTTTTCAATTTGGGCAATACTTTTTTCGGGAGTTGGTAAATCTTCAGGCATTGTACCACCAATTTCCTCAATAGCTTTTCTAACTTCTCTGCCAACTGTATTATGGACTTTTGTAGCAATTTCTGCACTGTCAACTTTATCTTTTCTTAATTTTTCTTCAGTTTGTGAAATTCTGAAAAGATTAGCAATAAGTTCTGTGCTACCCATATAATCAAGAATTTTCTGACCAACCGCAAGCCCTTTTCTTTGATGGATATCTTCAACATCAAGCCCTCCATAAAGTCCCATGTAACCTGCATTTTGGAAAATTGCAAATTCTTCATTTGTTATAACTCCGGCATTTCTTGCAGTTTCAGCAAGAAGTTGATTCCACTGTTTTATATCACCACGAACGACTAATCTTCTGCTGTCTTCATCAAGTTGATTAAATCTGTCAGCCACTTCTTGTCTGTATGTCTGTATAGCAAAATAAGTTTGTCCAAGTGCAATTACTTCTTTTCTCGGATCACCATTCTGAACAATTAAGTAACAAGCATATCTTGTAAGTTCATAATCTAAAATCGGCTTTTGGGTTGCACCTGCTTTTACGATTTTCCTGACCTCAGGAAAATCGTAAGTAATATCGTGTCCACTGTTTTCACAAGCAATCATCGCACGTTTTATAACTTTATGAAAATTTTCCCATTTATTATAATCCAGAACAATTGCCAATTCCCTTGCAAACCAATATTCTGTTCCATCTTCTTTAATATGCTTTATATCTTCAAAGCATTTATATTCTTTTGCAATCAGCTTGCTCATTACTTTACCTCTTTTCTTTTTTCGACAAAATTCGACACAATCTCCCTATATAAAGACTGTATAATCCGGATGCCAATGTTTTTTTAATGAATTGACAACTGAAGTTGTCATGAATTGGATTTTATCCATGAATTCTCGCTTCGCTCCGTGAATTGAATTGCCTTAAATGCACGAAGTGCAATTCATGAGCCGTCAGGCTCAATTCATGAAATCTCTGATTTTAATTCATGCCGTTAGGCAATTCATTGCGGTTGATATTCAACCGCATATAAAGACTGTATAATCTATATGCCGGTCTTTTTATCACACTTCAATAAGATATGCTCTACATGGTGAGCCTTCAAACCCTTTCAGGTTAAGTGGTACAGCACTGAGAAAATACTTTCCTTCCGATACATCTCGGAGTACAATTCCCTCAAGCAAAACCAGTTCAGCACCAAGCAAAATTTGATGCACTCTCATAGGTGCATCCTTTGGGCCGACAGTTTGTCCTTCGTTACCCAGAAGCTTTAGTCCCGCTTTTGCAAATATTTCTGCAGCTTCTTCGGTGACAGTCACCTCTCCTGCTATCAGTATTCTTTCTCCGGCACCTTGAGCACTTGCCTTTTTAAGTACAAGTGTCGCATCATCTGCTGTCATATCATCGCTGTGCTCCGCAACGTAACAATAGCCAACGGTACTTTCACAGGGAATTTCATCAATGCTTTTTCCGTCTTTTATAAAATGAGATGGTGCATCTATATGCGTTCCGTTGTGAGCACACATCGAAAACACCGAAAGATTATAATTTTCTTCCTGCTCCATACTTTTAAGTTTTTCTGCTTTCGGAGACGGGTCTCCGGGATAAGTATTGCAGGATAAAACTTCCTGTGATATATCAATTATTCTCACAAACTCTTCCTCCATTTCCATAGGCTTTTTCTGATATTGTTGTACAATCTTTGCTATGATTTTGTCAAGTTAGGGATAAAAAATTCACTTTTTCTCAAAGGATTCCCCTTGAGGGGAAGCTGTCACGAAGTGACTGATGAGGTGTAGCTTGCATAGCAAGCGTTTAGTTTTTCATTGCTTTTATTCCACCTCATCCACAGCAAGCGGTCCCCCTTCCCCTCAAGGGGGAAGGCTTTTTTTATTTGACATCTGTATAGTTCTTATTTTTTTGTTTTACATATCAACAACAAAGCTTACAACCGACTTTTCATTATACTGCGATGAGATAATACCGCCGTCGGAGAGTCTTGAATATACTCCTGCAAATACGCCGTCATAAACATAAAGTCCCGTAAGATTTGAATACATTTTAAACTCCGGCTCATCTGATGCAAGATAGATATTCATACTTCTGTACGGCATGCAGTATTCCTGAACAATATAGTCCGCATCCTTATTATCAAGTACAAGCTTTTCCCATTCACAGGCTGTATAGTCAATACCTGCAAACACACCTCTTGATGCATAGGAATCACTCGGCTTTATGATATAGCTGTCTTTATTTTTTATTACTCTTTCAAGGTCGGCATCGTTTATTTTTGCAGTATACGGGATATGCATATCTACAAGCTTATTTTCTTCATCGGTCAGTATACTTCTCGTCATCGGGTGACGAATAATATAAAAAAGTGCTTTATGGTGTATAATCTGCGTTCTGAATGCACCGATTACACATACGCTGTTATCCTTATATGCATTTATGAAATCAACGCAGTTTTCTATGTCGTTCATAATGTCAACAGTAACCGCTCTTCTGTATATTATATCAATTTTGTCCCCGTCTTCATCGTAAAGAACACCGTCTTTATAGGAAAGCTTTCTGATATCGCAAATCTTTGCAGGGAAACCGTATTTTTCAAACCGCTTGACAAATTCGTAAAATTCGGGCAGATATGCTTTATCGAGAAAGTCTACAATTGCAACTCTCGGTTTTTGGCGTCTGTTTTTAAAGCTTCTGTATATCCTCTCCACCGAAAGAACCCACGAATCGAAAAGCTCAAAGCAAGAAGTTTTTCCTATTTCCTCTCTCGGAAGATTATTGATTTCAAATGCCTTGGAAAGCTCATAGTCCTCAACCATAGCACTTGTACCGTCGGTATTGAGTTCGCAGAATTTATAATTTCCCGTCTCCTCATTATAGAAAATATCCATTCTCATAACCGGAACGGTTGTCTCATATCCGGGGTCGGTCAGTATAAGCTCTTCGAGCTTTTTATCAAAAGGAAAAAGCCGTCTGTACTCCTCACATTCAATATAATGCCTTACAATCTTATCAAATATGGGATAAAAGCCGTCAACAACTCCTTTGAAATTTTCTATATCGCAGCTTTCAAATATTTTCGGTATATGAAGTGTTTGCACGCATCTGCCGTGAAAAGCGACAGGCGATGAAAGCAAGTGCTTTCTTACAGCCATTCCCGATTTGAAACATTCATCATAATTATTCTTTATAAAATCAATAAGCTTTTCTATATTCTTCATAATCACATAACTCCTGCAAGATTCAGTATAAAATCCATCTCATCCTTTGCACGTCTGTTATAAACCGTCGCTTCCTCGCCGAATTTGCGAACATTCAGCTTTGCCGTTTTAATATCATCAAGACCAACGCCCTCATATCGGTTAAGGATTTTTGAAACAGCTTTTTTGCTGTACATAATATTGCTTACAATTTTGCAATATTCCACTGCCCTTTTTCTGTCCATACTGTCGGCAATTCGTATTTCAATAAAGCTTTTTAGCCTGACATCGGGAAAAACCATAGAAAGATAATGTTCGATATAACCTTCACCCGCACCATATTTCTCCGACGCCTCACTGACTGTCATATCCCCCGTATAAGCATACCCGTTTTCAATCGGTACAAAGATAACCGGTGTATTTGCAATATGCTTTGCATAAGACTCATATCCGAAGCCATTATCAAACAAATCCCCGGGTGGCTTGGTCCTTTTATTATCCACATCGTTCCATATATCAATACGTTTTAAATAATTATCTTCACCCGGCTTACCGCTTGCAGAATAAAGTGCTAAAAGAGGTGTAAGCAGATATGCCGCGCGGAATTTATTAATAAAATCATCCTCATTCTCATAATCTACCGACACTTGAGTTGATGCACTTGAACGCATCATATATCTTCCCATTGTGCCGGAGGTTTTAAAGTATTCATCCATAAACTCATAACGTTTTTTCGGAATCATTTCTGTTCTGTCAGGAATATCGGAAGAGAGTGCACCGATATTGACCAATTTTCCGCCCACGCTTTTAACAGCTGTCAGAAAATCACGATAAAAAATATCAAGAACCTTATCTATCTCCCTGACATTTTCACACGGCTTTACACTAACCTCAAGCTGTGCACCCGGCTCAATTGACACACCGTACTCCGCACGGCTCATCGCAAGAATTTTCCCGTTTTCGGTATATATATGTTCAAACCGTCCCGAAACAGCATTTAATATATTTTCCATACATTTACTGTACGAAACCGGCATATTTTTCTCATCCAAAACAAAGTGTTCAAGTTCAAGACCTATGTTCTTCTCCTTCGTTTCGCCGCTTTTAAAATATCGGCACAACGCATCAATTATATCCAACCTTTTCTCATCTCTTTTCTATATAATAGTTACCCCATTTTACTATAGTATCATTATACCACTTTTTAACAATATTTCAAGTAAAAGTAAGTAAATTATTGAAATGTAGTTAATTTCAATTCCACACCACTTAAGAATACATTATGTTTTTTACACTTGCTTTTTTCTCGGATATATGGTAGAATTAATGTAATGAACAAAAAAAGTCAGGAGATGTATATAATGAAAACAAAAAGCGGATTTATGTTAAGAAACGTTGCAGGACGTGATATTGTAGTTGCAGTAGGAGCGGCTTCAATGGACTTTAACGGTATTATAAGCCTTAACGAAACAGGTGCTTTCTTATGGAAAATATTGGAGGGCGGTGCAACAAAGGAAGAGCTTCTTTCTAAAATGCTCGGAGAATATGACACAGATGAAGCAACTGCTCTTGCAGGAATTGAAGCCTTTTTGAAGGCTTGCACCGATGCGGGACTTATAGAAGAATAATATGACAAAAAAAGAACGCATAGAAAAGTTGCGCGAGCTTCTTGACAACACCTATCCCGTTGTTAAATGTTCGCTTGACTTTGAAACGCCGCTTGAAATGCTAATTGCCACACAGCTCTCGGCACAATGTACCGATGCGAGAGTTAATATCGTGACAAAGGATTTATTTAGGAAATATAAGACAGCCTCGGACTATAAAAACGCAGAGCTTTCCGACATTGAGGATATTATCCGCTCGGTTGGCTTTTATAAAAATAAGGCTAAAAATATGATTGCCTGCTGTAAGCGTATTGACGAGGTATACGGTGGCAACGTGCCCGACACGATGGAGGATTTATTAACCCTTCCCGGCACCGGCAGAAAGACGGCAAATTTAGTGCTTGGTGATATTTTCGGCAAGCCTGCTTATGTTGTCGATACTCATTGCATAAGACTCACAAACAGAATCGGACTTGTTAAGGATGATGACCCCACAAAAATCGAAATGGAACTTCGAAAAATTCTCCCTCCCGATTACAGCCTCAGGTTCTGTCATCAAATGGTATATCACGGCAGGGCAAGATGTACGGCAAGAAAACCCGATTGCGAAAATTGCGAGATTGAAACAGTCTGCAAAAAAGTCGGAATAAAAAAATAATAAGAGCTGTAGCAAAATAATAAAAATATGAAATATGAGCCATTTGGGGACGGCTCCTGACAGACATTTAAGGTCTTTTGGGGCAAAAAAAACATAGTTTTTGCCCCAAAACAGGACCGTCCCCACTAAATGGATTGTATTTCATATTTATTTTGCTACAGTTCCATTTTTATTCCGTTATAATAACAGTCGCTGTAGCCTGATCCCATCCAACCTGACAGCCGAGACCTTCTGCAACCGCTCTTGCAGGCACAAGAGTTGAATCGGAGAGGATAATTGGCGGTGTGTCAAGAATTTTCTTCTCATTTCCCACATACATCACGTCACTTCCGATTGTGAGCTTTATTTCCTTCTGACCTTTTCTTCCGATTGCAGTTTTATTTTCCGCATCCCAGGAAACCTCGGCTCCAAGTCTTTCGAATATCGCGCGCATCGGCACCATTGTTCTGTCGTTATACACAACCGGCTCCTGATTAAAGCTCATCGCATCGCCGTTTACGGTAACACCTATTTTTTCATAACTCTTCGGATTGATATATATATTGTATTCCGAATCAATTTTATTCCCAGCAACGCCCGTAGCAACAGCCTTCAAAACGTGCCACCCCTCACCGAAGCCCGATGCATCAATATATGCTGTGAATGGAATTTCTCTTGATGTTGCAACATATTTGGAATCTATAAAATAATCAACACTCACTGTATTTTCATTAAACATATGCGAATATGCCGAAGCGGTAAATACATTTCCTACAGCCTTATCATTTATCGGTCTGTAGCAGAAGGATGTATTACTATTGTAGCTATCCTTTATAAATCTCTGACCCTTTGTGAGCTTTTTATATTCCTTCTTAACCTCATAATTCCCCGAAAGGCTGTAGTCATTTGCTTCGCCGCTTATGTAATTATCAAAATGTGCAATCAGCTTAACCTCGGGATATACCATTGGTATATAGGAATAATACTGTTTAATCGTATTGACAGCCCACCATGTAGCATCCTCACCTGTAGCCTTTATTGTATGGCTTGCTCCGCTCTCAGAAATCATAATCGGTTTTCTGTCTCCGTATTTTTGAACAATATCTTTTATTGCCAATACCGGGTCAGCACTTGCACCGGCTTTAAAATAAATCTCATCACGTTCATTTGTCTGCGTTCCGGGCGAGAAATATCTGTTTGCATATGATGACACTCCCACCCAGTCTACATACTCATCACCCGGATAGAATGAATCCGTATCTGTATACCATCCGGCAACCTGATTGGGGCTCCACACCATTGCAACATTCGAATTTCTGCTCTTGAAAAAGTCAGACACATATCTGAACGCTTTTTTAAAACTCTCGGCATCCGGAATATTTGACCACACATCAAACTCCGCACCAAATCTTAAATACACCGGCATGCCGGGATATTGTGCAAGAACATTTGAGATTTCAGTAAGGCATCCTGTTTTACTTTCTATATTTGCAACATCATATGCCTCATTCGGACAATTAAGTGCATATTCAAGCGCAAGGCCCTTTTGTGCTGTTTCCTTTATGACATTCATTTTATAGCCCGAAACACTTTCGCCAAGCTCGTGATACAACAGAGTCATAGACTCCCCATCTATTTCACCTCTTGAAGCAGAGTTTTCTACCACTCCGAACAAAACGCCGTTGTTCTTTTCATTTTTCGCGCCGTAAAATACACCGCTTCCGCCGTCGGTATAGACATCAAGCACAGGCGTATACTGCAAAATTCTCGCCTTCGCCATTTTTAAATCGTCATAGAACTCATCTCCGAACTGCTTTGCATATTCGTACATTTCTCTATGAGTCTCGGCGCTGCCTGCCCAATCGCCGACAGCCACCTGCGCCATTCCGACCTCACGGTACTTTGACACCATCGTATTTTTCTTTTCTGTACATTCCGGCTCATTTCTCATAATATCAATAATCTCTTTGCCGTATTCTATAATACCGTAATTATCGTTATTATTGACAGCTTCAGCAAATTTCGGATTGACCTTCCATATTGCATTCGGATATTTGTATGCTTTTACATTCAAGGAAAAAGCCATCATTAAAACACATACTGCCGAAATTATTCTTTTATTATACACAACAAAACACCTCCGTTGATTTTTACATTAATATTCTAACGTAAAAATCAACGGAGGTCAAGTAAATCACGCAAAATTATGCATTATTTTTGATATATTCAAGATATTCGCAAAGAGCAAGCATTCCCATAGCCTGTCCAAATGGTACGGGGGCAATCGGCTTGTTTAAGTATTCATCAAGCGAATGCGATACTCCTGTTCCGATAGAAGTCTGTGCCAAAGAACCATCGGGATTTATACATTTTATAACAGCTTCTACTCCCTTTAATGCAGTATCAATATACTTCTTATCAACAACTCCTGCATTTACTGCCTTGAATATACCATATGTAAAGCCTGCTGTTGCCGAAGATTCAAGATAGGATTCGGGATGGTCTATTAAAGTATGCCACAAGCCGTTTTCCGCCTGATATTCAGCTACTGACTCAATCTGATTTTTAAGTGTAAGCTTCATATATCTTCCGAATGCATCATACTCGGGTAATTTGAGTAAATCAAGAAGTTCGGGAATAGAAATAGTAATCCACGAATTACCTCTGCCCCAAAGTGCCTTTGCATAGTTATGCTTTTCACCGCAATGCCAGCCGTGATACCATAGCCCTGTAATTCTGTCAGCAAGATAGTGAGTATGTACAAGGAACTGATATTTTGCTTCCTCTATATATTCTTTTTTATCTAAAAGAATACCTATTTTTGCAAGTGTTACCGCACTCATCATAAGGGTATCGTCCCACATCTCTTCATAATGTCTCGGGCCAAATGTCATATGCTCAAAACCGCCGCATTGTGTTCGCGGCAAATCGTTATAAAGCCAAGTAGCCCACATTTCAATGTATGAAAGATATTTTTCGTCCTTTGTTTCTTCATAAAGGTAGGAAAGCGTAAGCATCTGCACCATCGTATTTATATTCTTATCCGCTTCCATCTCTGGCGTTAAATGTCTTCTGAACCAATCCTTTATTATTCCAAGTGCATATTCATCGCCCGTCTGTCTGTGGTATTTCATCATTCCGTACATACCTACACCCGAAATCCATTCCCAGAAATCGAAGCTTATCTGGTCAATCAATAATCCGTTACCGAAATCAATGGTGTATTTTCCGTCCTCATCCTTAAGCTTTACCATACTGTCAATCAGAAGCCGGATTTTTTCGTGAATTTCTTTTTCGCAATGCATCATCAAATTCCTCATTTCTTAATCATAATGTAGTTATTTTTCCCTTATCAAAATCGTATCTGAGTCCTTTTCCGGTTATTCCGACGTCAATTATGCCGCTTTTAAATACAGATTTTATATAAGGATTATCAATCATCATATCAGAGTCAAACCTCACATTGTCACCGCATACCATACGATAATCCTCTTTATCCGAGTCATAATTTAATCCAACACCATCCGTCAGTCTTTCTGCATCCTGATAGAATACAAAGTCTCCTACTTTCACAAGCAGATTTTTACGAATATGTTCTTTAAAGGCATCAAAGCTTTTATATTCTCTTTTTGATTTTATGTCTGTTACTATCGGCTCATTGTTTTTTTCAAAAACAATCTGTCCATCCTTAACATACATACCGCCGTCTACCTGTTTAACTGCATAGTAACAGTTCTGTATTTCGCCGAAAAGCCAGCCGTCTTCAAGTACAAGCTCTTTTTGAGAGTCAAAATCAGATATATACAAGCCAACAGGTATATCACTTGTATTCTTTGTTATCATAACCGAACCCTTCTGAACAATGTGCATCGGCTTATATATTGCAACCTCATCCGACTCATATCGTATATACAGCCTCGCCTCTGTATCGCCTGAAAAAACCGTTCCCGCCCAACGATTCTGAGCACTCAGCCAGATAAGCTGTTCTCTTTCATCCTGCATAAGGCTTGACATAATGAATTCCGGCGTAACGTATGTATATTTCGTAATGCTTTTTTCATCATCAAGAAAATATAGCGGCACTACCTCATTACGTATCATCGTGCAAGAGGTTCTTCCGACGCCCGGAATACGGCTCATACTTTCAAATTCCGTCTTTTTAACCTCTTTCATTATATCATAAGAAATCTCAGGCGGCAAGTAGTTACTTAGTGAAAATATAATGAGAAACTCCTCGGCATTGTTATCATGGTAATCAAAATACATATTTCCGACTCTTTCAAACCATAAATATCCTCTGCCGGCATCACTTTCCCTGTTATATACCCTTGTCTTCGCACAGCCTCTCACAGAATTTACATTCTCAGTCACATATTCAATCCATGTGATATCAGCCATCATTTGCGCAAGCTTTGCAACCGATTCATTTTTACACAAATCCATAAGATTGTAAATTGATTCAAGCGTAACCATTCTGTAATTATCCGAGCCTTCAACAAAACCGCCTATTTTCGCTCTTGTCTTAAAATATAGTATCATAAATTCACAGGCATACTCAAAAAGCTGCCCGTAGGTTCTTGAATCCGGCAGAATTTCATTTTTATATGCTTTATCCGACTTTAAAATCTGCGAAATCAAAACAATTGACGACCTTTGAAGCATTTCGTGGTTTTCACTTCCCACAATACGAAGCGGCTCATGCTTATCGGTAAAAAGTCTGTCAATGTGTGCTTTTACAAAACGGTCGAGCACCCTTTTAATATTCTCACACGTTTCAGGCAAAAGACATTTTCCGTGTGTGCCGTTTTCGCAATTAAACATAATATAGCATCTTATAAGTGCAGGAATTGTCCAATATAGAACAAATGCATTGTCTGCTACAATAAACGATTCGTAATCTTTAATTTTTGTATCATTAAGTATATCGTTCGCCTTTTGCACATCTGTTGAAAGATACAGATTCGCCAGAGCTTTATATACATAGCTTCTCGCCTTAGTGTCGGACAATTCGCAATCCGCCCAGTATTTAATATGTTGCTCTTTAATTATATTAATTTTCTTTATATCCATAGCTTTTATTCTCTCCACAAGTTATATTAACCTCTACAGCTTACCTTCCAAAGAACCCATCCGCATTCAAAAGCAGATGGGTTCTTCTAATAATTCATACAATATTATTTTCGCTGTTTGCTATTTTATGCCAGCGGAACGAGTGTTGATATGCCATCCCATACAAATACACTTACTGTGTCACCTTCACCAACTGTTATACCACAGTCTTCTACTAAAGTTTCTCCACTAAGAAGGAATACATCCTCACATATCTTTACATCTTTAAGACTAAGACCTGTGGATGAATATACAGCAAATATTACAGTTGCAACCGTTACCTCGGGAGCTGAAATGGTTGCTGCCTTAGCAGATGCATCATATTTTACTGTAATTGCATCAAGTACTGTGTAATTAATATTCCACAGCTGGGCAAAGTCCTGTCCTGCAGTATTTTTATATACATTAACCTTTTCAAGAATGCAGACATTACCTGTAGAATTATTAAATGCATACTTATCAATGCTCTTTACGCTCTTTGGGAATGTGATTTCCTTAAGGGTCAGCACATTTGCAAACGCACCGTCTGCGATTGTTTCAAGTCCCTCGGGAAGGTTTATGGTTGTTATACCGCTTCTTGTAAACGCATAGTTATTTATACTCTTACAGGTTGACGGAAGTGTAACGGACGTAAGCTTTGACGCACCTCTGAAGGAATTTGAGCCTATGGCTGTTATTCCCTCTTCAACAACAAGCTTTTCAATTGTAGCTGCAATATGATTCCAGTCTCTGTTTTCGTACCATGTGGGATCTGATTTTTCTACGCCTGTGGAATAATCGGGTATTGCACCGTTTCCGCTTATTGTAAGTGTCTTGTTGGCAGTATTGTATTTCCATGCTACTCCGTTATCAAGCACTCCGCCGTTTGTATCAATAGTATAAATATTGATATCATCAATTGAAAGTGTTCCTGTCGCAGTCTGTGCAATAAATACGCTTGAAAGATTTGTAATTTCCGCTTTTAGCGGAAGACCGGTTGCTTTTTTCACTCCATTGATATACACATCAACCGCACTCTCGGTCATGTTGCCTACCGGTGTTACTACCATCTTAACATCATACCAGTTACCATTATTAACGCCTGCAGCAATAACTTCATCGTTCACCTTAATATTTGCAGATCTATCTATGCCGAGCCTTACACCGGCACCCTTTCCACCCTGAACATTCACAACTCCTGAAACTCCGGTAGTTTTAAAGCGAAAATCAACATATGACTTTTCATTGAGCGCTTTTGTGAATGTATATGTCATTTCAGGATTTATAGTTCCGTCAGATATAGCATTAAGACTTCCGTCAGCTGTGACACTCGCACCTGCAGTTCCTTTTTTTATTGTAAAGTTCTTTTCAGGGATTGCATCAAACGTATCCGAAAGACCAACATTCAAAACATTTTTAGGCGAAACCGGTGCAGTCATAAATTCCTCACCTTTAACTCCCCATATGTTTGAAGGAACAATACCTGCTTTTATATATCTTCCTGCAAAAGCATCAGATATTACAAGATTTTTAGCTGACTGACCTTCAATCTTAGTATATATACCATCTTCTCTTGCGGAATGGTACCAATTAACAGTTGTACCGGATTCAACAAAATTCCCGGGGTCGGTATATGCATAATCTATTCCGATTGTTGAACCAAGCTTATTCGCACCTATGACAGCCCCATTTGTAACAGCAGGAGCATCACATTCCGGAATCGGATATACACTTCTGAAGTTCAGATTGTCTATTTTTACACTTCCGGCTGTATTTGCCGCAAGCTCTGTATAAACCTTAGAAATCGTTTTTACATCTACCGGTTTTCTGAAGCCTGCACCTTCAACTGCAATTTTGCCGTCAATGTAGAGAGTAAAGGTGTCTGTTTCGGTATCAAATATACCATTTAACAGATGATATTCTCCTACCGCATATGTATTTTTCAGCGTAACACCTGTTGCATCTGTTCCAGCAGCATTAAGCACGTTAATCGAGAAAGTTGTATTATCGTATGTAATAATTGTTGCCGCACCGCCCGAGCCTTCAATTACCGTGCTACTTTTTGTATTTGCAGCTTCGTGCTTAATCTTCATCGAAAATGCAACCTTACCTGTCACTGCCTTGAAATTTCTTGTCGATTTAACCACTACAGAACCGGGATCGATTTTCAGCGAGTTATCTGTTTTATCAATTGCAATGAGTGTTGAATCAGAAAGTGCGTATCCGTCACTATTGCTTATGACAAGATCACCTGAAAAATCGTCATTTACATGCACAAGACCCGAAATAGACTCATTCACAGCTTCACTTTCTGCTGAATACTCACCACTTGTAACCTTTGCCTTGATTCCCATTCCCATCTGTGAATAGTCAACAACAAAGCTTTCACCTGTAACATCGGTAGTGAAAAATTCATCATCCCCCGGTGCACTCACAAGCCAGTTAATTGTCGCATCTGCTGCTCCCTCTGCCTTGTCATAGGAAACACCTATACTCTTTCCTACCTCAGCCGAACCGGTAATTTTTACATTTGATACCGGTCACTCCTCTGCAAGCACTGCCGTTTGTGATGCAAAAACTGCAAGTGCAAGCACTGTACTTAGTGTTCTTTTTAACATTTTTGTCTCCTCCTTGTTTTTTTTATTTCAGGCGGCTACAGCCTGATTATTTCCATAACCGCCTTATTTATAAATTAATTATTGCTTTGAGCCTTCACAGCATTTCTGTAGGCTCCGGGGGTTGTACCCTCATATTTTTTAAAGAATCTTGCAAAGGTCTGGTCACTGTTATAGCCAAGACTTACCGCCATATCAAAAACTGTCATATCAGTTTCTGAAAGCAGCTTCTTTGCCTCCTTTATTCTTCTGCTGTTTATGTAGCTTGTAAGATTCATACCCATATTTTCTTTAAAAATACGCCTTAGATGGGAATAGCTTATACCTACACTTTGCGCTAACGTTTCCATATCAAAATCAGTCCTGAAATTGTTTTCGATGTAGTCAATTACTCTTGCAAGATATTTTTCTTCAACATCGTTAAGACTGTTAAGTTCAAGAAACAGCTCCTTTATCTTAAGATTAATTTCATCAAGTGTATTTCTCTTAAGCTCATTATGAATTTTCATCGAATACTCATTGAGAATATACGTGTTTGAAATCTTATTGTCATTCAAAAATTTTATCGCAGCTCCTAAAAGTCTCGTATAAATATAGGTTATATTTACGTAACTTAAGTCATTGCGGTGAATGAATGCATCAAAAAACCTTTTGAGTGCATCTGCTATTCCATCCTTATCATTTGCAAGCAGCATATTGAAAAGCTGTTTTTCTTCAATTTCCGGATAGTAGTAGTTAACCTCACTTCCGATATCATACTGCCAGTTGGGTATAATTGAATCATAGCCTGCAAGCATTCTGTACTTGATAGCTTCAACCGATTCCCGATGGGATTTTTTAATATCGCTTAGCTTTTTCACAAAGCCTCCGAGGGTTATTGTAACGCTGAATTTTGTAAGCTCCTTAACCTTCTCCTTACAAAGCATCAGGCTTTCCTCAATACTCACAAGCACATCAGCATCGTCATTATCATAAAGGGATAAAAGCATATATACACTTTCATCCTTTCCGGCAACAGCATAGCATTTTATACCATTTTCAAAGCTCTTTTCGCATATATCGCATATCAGCTGTTTCATATGATGCCTCTGCTCGTTATCGTACTGCTCTTGAAACTGCTCGAATCTGTCTATCGAAAGCATTGCACAGCAATGATTTGCAAGAAGCTCAATTCCCATATTTTCATAACTTTTGCTATTTTCGGTTATGCCGGACAAAAGCAGCTCAATGTTCATATTCCTTAAATACAGTCGGTTGTTCTCAACAAATTCGGACATATCCTTATTGCTTTTAATCATACCTTCAACCGCATCACTTATTGCATCTATCTCATTATGTGCCTTACTATAGTTACCTGCAAGCCTTATTCTGTTCATAAGGCTTTTAATTGGAGAATATATTTTCTCCGACATCACAACCGAGAAAATAATCCCTAAAAGCAAAAGCAGAAGTATTGCTGTAATTATAATAATTCTAAGCGTTCTCACAGTTGACATAAAAGCCGGTGCCGGCAGAATTTCTGCATATATTCTGCTGTTTATACCACTCTTTACATATACCGCCACATTCTTTCCGTCATTAAGCCTTGTATAAACATAGCCTTCCTCCCTTTCACTATTGTCAATAGCTTTTGAAAGTCCGCTTTTGTTAATTTCCTCAACGCGGGAGGAATCGTGGGTAAGCATTGTATTAAGCTCTTCATCAAACACAACAACCGTTCCGTTACTGCTGTTTGAATCATTAAGAATGCGACTGATATGCTCCGTTGATACATTTACGGCAATCGCTCCGTCAAAGGAGCTTACATACTCGGAAACAGGATAAATAAAGGTTACTATGTTGTTATAGAATAAGCTTTCTTTTCCCTTCCTTGTAACAATTGCAGTGTCCCTTTTTTCTTCAAAAATCTCTATCCACTCGCTATACTCAAGGCTTTCACATTTTCGCACCTCCTTGTTGGAGGTTATAACATATCCGCAATCAGGTGCGTACAGCATAACAGATGAAATATTTTCGTTTGTCTTAACAGCAGAAATAAGGTAGTTCATAACCTTCTCAATCAGCAGAATGTGCTTTATATTGCCGCCGTTTATCTCATCTATTTTATTAAGCTCATTAAGCTCATCGTGAAGAGAAATCGAAAGAACAGTCATATCAATCGAATCCAGCATATTTTCAACATTGTTTTTAACTGCATTGAGCTTGCTGACATTTGTGGTGATAACCTCTTTTTCAAGTCCTGCAAATACACTGAGCTCTAAAATCGGGTACAAAATCAGAACCGGAAGAACCAAAACAGCAGTAAAGGACGTTAAAAGTCTGATTAATAACGATTTATTCTGCATCCTCCACCTCAACTCAGTCTGTTTTTTCATACACTTCTACCTTATTAAAGTCATATACAATATGCTTATCCTTAAAGGTCACATCGAATATTCCGCTGTTCTTTGCAGAATTAAGGAACGGACTTTTTGCAACATACGGAAGATCATATTGTACCGATACATTATTTACAACTCTTGCTTTTGACGGCGCCTTAAACGGATTAAACTCTAATTCTCCCCATGTCTTGTCCTTATAATACACCGTATTGCTGTTGTATGACAGAAGATTATTCTTTATCTTGTTTTTGAACTTTTCAAAGGAACAATTTTCTGCTTCACTACCAAGGTGGATTATAAACGGACTCTCACTTTCAGACAGTAAGATTTTCCCTTCTTTTTGCACGAGCGTTCCTTCAAGAGGCTTTACTGCATAATAGGTGTTTTCAAACTGACCGAAAAGCCATCCATCCTCAAGCGGAAGCTCACCGTCATTTTCCATAAATTCAAAGGGATAAATGTAAACTCCGGTAGAATAGCTTTCGGTGGAGTTTTTCTTGAACATCATTATCGGTCCGTTCTGCATACTGTAAAAATGTCCGTAAATGTTACGCTCGGTATCAAGATATCGATATATTCTTGCATTAGTGTGACCTTTGAAAATTGCGCCCTCCCAGCGGTTCTGTGCACTGAGCTGATGCAGGTCGCTGATATTATCCTGATACATTGTGCTCGCTATATAATCGGGTGTAGCATATGAATAGTTTATAACATCTCTGCCCTCTGTCATTGTATAAAAGGGCTGTGAAGACCCACCTATAGTTTTCATACCAAAGCTTCCTATACCTGTGCTTGTCTTTTGATAAATGTAATACCCCTTATCCGCTTCTGTTGCAATTTTTCGTGCAATTTCAGGTGCTCTGTAACTGTTCACAATTATTGATGCTATCGGAGACGCATTTTCTTCGGTGTTTAAGCCAAAATACAAACTTCCGAGCATGGCAAACCATAAAAACCCTATCGGTGCATCTGTTGGTCTGTTATACACTCTCGCCTTTGCATTTCCTCTGATTCCGTCAAGACTCTCGACAGCGTACTCAACCCATGTTATATCCATAAACATTTTTACAAGTTCTCTTATTTTCTCATTGCGTGAATAATCAATAAGATTATACAACGCTTCCATAGTAATCACACGATAGTTATCTGCACCTTCAACATAGAGTCCGTTACTCACACGAAAATCTATATATTTTTCGAAGTATTTCTCAGCATGGTCAAGAAACTCTATCAAGGTTTTCCCGTCAGGCAGGATTGTATCCTTATATTCGTCAATACCGCTCAATATCTGTGCCACAAGGTACAGCGTGCTTTTCTGCAATGCATCATGATTTTCACTTCCTGAAATCGTTGCAGGATTTAAATCCTCCGGATATACACCCGTATAATAGCTCATAAGAAAGTTATTTAAAACTTTTTTCATATTATACTCGGTTTCCTCTGTAAGGACATCCCTTCTTATTGTTCCGGTTTCGGAATTGAACAGCATCCATATCTGAACATAGGAAGGCATACACCAATACAGAATAAACGGAGACTTTTCAAAATCCGCCCATTTTTCACAGTTTATTATCTGTGGATCATTCAATAGTGTATTCGCCTTTTCTATATCATATCCGAGATACAAAAGGCAAAGTGCAGTATACACATAGCTTCGTCCGCCGGTTCCCTGTAATGCATCAGCTCCCTTTCGTATTCTGAACATCCTTTTATACTCATAATCATCCTTGAACAGCTCATATATGTTCGACAGAACAACCGCCGCTTCCGCTCTTGTTGCATTATCCCCCGGTCTTATATTGCTCGATGCGCTGTTAACAAACACTCTGTACGCCGCAGCTTTCCCGAGTGCTTCCTTTGCCCATTCGCTGATATTTCCGCTATCGGGAGCTACGGGCGTAATTCCGCTCTTTTTCTCTGTCAGTCTCATTTCGAGTGCACAGAGTGCAGAATATATCATTTCTTCACGAGTCAGCAATGAATCCTTTCCGAGAATATTATTTTTGCACATTTCTTCGGGAATTGCTCCGCTTTTGCGAAAGGCATCAACGAAGCCTGCACATTCATCTGTGGCTTTTATATCCGAAAAGCTTCTGTCAGCATCAACATACGGCATTATGATATTTTTACCGAGCCATATAAACCAGTCACCCCGCGTTATCGGCTTATCGGGAGAGAAACCGGCAGCATCTGTGCCGATTATCTCCCTTTCACATAAGCTTTTTACTGCATTTTCCGACCAATGACCGCTGATGTCATTAAATATCGATGCAGCTTCAACGTCATCAGCTTTTACAACAGATACACAAGGGGATAAAATACATACGGACAGAATTAAAGACATTAATTTCTTAAACATAATATCCCCTCCTTACTTAAATACAACAACTTCTCTTACTGCATTGTTTATTGTCTTGACAAAAACTTTGTCTCCAAGGCTTATATCATGCATCGTGCCTATATTGCATACAGGCTTTTCATTCTCATCCCACACAAATACGGGGACTGAATCTACTATAAACTCTCTATCCCATGCTTCGTCCGTGCCGTTGCCGTGGGCATTTACGGTTATTCGCTTTGAGACCTTGTCCTTTACAATACCAAATGCAGTATGAACGGCACCCGTATACCAGTCGGCTGTCGGTGCACCACTTGATGAATATTCCGCATATGTGGTTTCACCCTTATAAAGCACGTGATATGTTTCAATAAGCCCTTCAGAATTAATTCTCAGCTGAATAATATCACCCTTGTTAAGCTTATCTGCAGTTATGCCGTCATATCTCCAGTATCTTGAATAGATATTTTCAACGTCGGCACTCTTCACAAGATTACTCTTTCTTATACCGTCTGTGTAATAGAAAATTCTGTAAGTTACATCTCCTTTTTCATCAATATCCTTACTTACCGAATCAACTATTGAAATTTTTGTCTGATACAGAGCCACATCAAGTCCTCCGCCGCCCTGCATATCATAAAGAACCACTACACCTGCTATTTTATTCTCATCAGCATCGTAAATAGCCATTTTATCGTACACAAAGCTTTCAAGAAGCGATCCGGCATCGACCAGGCTGTAGTTATCATAATCTGACATATCGTTCGGAACGGTGAACACAGCCGTCGTGCCGCCGACTCTGTATCTTGTACCGAGTGCTCCGAAACGGTGCTGAACTCTTGTAACACCATAGTCAAGTGAAAAGTTTTCGGTGTCATAGCCCTTTTTGGCATCTGCCTTTACCGCCGTTTCGAGTTCCTTTATCTTTCCTTCATTATCAAGCTTTATCCTTACAAGCTGTCTTTGAACAGTACTGCCGGGACAAAGTATGTTCATAATTGCATCGGCATCCTCGGCTCTTTCTCTTACACCGCCGATATTCAGCCAGAATTTTTCAGCCGTATCATAGGTGATTAACTTTTTATCTTCCGTGAACAGCTTCATTTTAACACTCATATCGGACATTTCGTCCTTACCCATCCACAGCAGGAATGCGTATTTCCACTCGTCCACTCCGCCTTCTGTTACAAACGCAATCTCACCGTAAGGGTCGATATGGAATGTACCTTCAAGACCGACTTCGATATCGGGAACGTATATGTCGTTTCGTGCAGAAAGTGCCTGATAGCTTAAAGAAATTTTGTATTCCTCTTCACCTATATATACTTTCTCTTCATCAACCGAATCAACAGCACCAACTACTTTTATATTTGATACCGTAACCGATATCACCGTTTTGTCGTAGCTTTCTGCAATCGCCACTACGTCATTTTTATTGATATACTTAACGTCAATTTCTTCGTTATGATTTCTTATTTTGACCTTTTTCTCTCCCGGGTCAAGCGTATAGACAGTATCGCTGTACTTCGCGTAAAGCCTGAATTTTTCAACGTCAACGCCGTCAGCCACTGCAATAACTGAATTTTCAATCATTACAGTATCTGCCTTATTGTCGGAATCAAAATCAATCAACGTGATTTTTCCGCAGTCGGGCTTTAACATATCAAGGCTCACACTTCTCTCGTGCACTCCGTTATACACTATTCTAACATCGTCGGAGAGCTGTGCTTTCTTTACTCTGTCACTCTCATCGTAGTAAGCGATATATGAAAGTGTTGTATTGTCTTTTGCAAGGTCCGCCGCATTTATAATCTGAACCTTATTTTGTTTTGATACCTCAAAGTGCATCAGTCTTGCATCACTCTTATCATCAAAATCCTTTATGTAATAAGTGACTTCATAACCAAGATATTCATCTGCGTTGGTACCTTCTGCAATAACCTCACCGAAGTTATCAATATATACGTTATCCTCCCCAACAGTTACTCCGTCAAAGCAGGTGAAATAGTTTCCGCTGATAACACCTTCATCCGACAAAATATTATGATATTCACGAAGCAGGGTTTTATCCTTTTCAATGTTGTATTCAACATCATCTCCTACGATGCCTGCAAAGGTAGGAATTTCGACATCAAGTGAGTTTATCGCAAGTGCTTTCAGGCTCTCTTGTGTAAGCAGATTGCTTGTGCTGTCTGCACCCGTAAAAAGCTTAAGTCCCGATGCCGCTTGCATATATCCTCTGGGATAACCGCCGTAGTACTCGGCACGCTTGGTATATCCTAAAATGCTGATAAGAATTTTTACAGCTTCATCAGTTTTAATATTCTGCTCACTTGCAAAGCTTCCGTCGCCTTTACCCGATACAATTCCGCTTCTTGCAAGAGCTTCAACCTCACCTGCATACTTATCCTCTGCCTTCACATCAGGAAATATATTACCGGATGCTACAGGCTTTTCATATCCTGCAAGCTTCGATGCAACATATGCCATCTCGCCTCTTGTTACATATTCATTCTGCGAAAACTCGAACTCTTCATCAATAATTTCAAGCTTTTTCAGCAAGGATAAATTATCTTTTGCTGCTTTTTCATTACTATCTTCAGCTATTATACTAAGATTAAAAAGAGGCACCAAGACAGCAATCAATGTGAATATTGAAAGAATTTTTTTCATCTTCATATGTGTCTCCTCCTTATCTTACTTCTTCAATCAGCTTTGAAAGTATTACTGCAAATTCTGCTCTTGTAATAGTATTTTTCGGTCGGAAGGTATTATCCTCATATCCGTTAATTATTCCTTTTTCCGCAAAATAACCAACAGCTTCTTTTGCATATTCCGAAATTTCTTCCGAATCAGCAAAATCAAGTTTTCCTTCTTCCGCTTCAATCTTATCTTTTACTGCGTTATAGAGAATTACCGCCGCATCCTGTCTTGTTATATTCATTGATATGCCGAAAGTATTCTCATCAATTCCGTTAATTATTCCGCTCTTTTCAGCAGCCAAAACATATGAGTAATACCATTTATCCTTCTCTACATCCGAAAATACAGTTTCACCCACACCGCCCGGAATATCAAAAGCAGCAACTATCATTTTGACAGCTTCTTCCCTTTTAATGCTTCTTGACGGCTGGAAGGTTTTATCCTCACTAACGGCTACAACACCCTTTTTAACAAGTGCTTCTATAGCAGACTCTGCCCACTCGGTATTGCTTGTGTCTTTAAAAATCTTCTCTTCAATAAGGTTGTCATCAGTTTTTACAACAGGCGTAACTCCTGCAAACGAACCGCCCGACGAACCACCGGAATAACCTCCTCCACCCGAGGAACCACCGCCGCCTGATGAGCCGCCCTTGCCCTTAACTGTCACATAAAAGCTCTTTTGTGCAGTTTTATCAACAAGCTTTGCAGTAACTGTAAGATATGCGCTCTTGTTATTGCTTGCTCTTGTTATTTCGCCGTTTGAATCAACAACAGATGAATTACTGCTCTCCCATGTGAATACCGAACCGTTTTTACCCTTTTCGGGAAGTGTGATATCATCGGTTATATTTTCAAGCTCACCAAGGTCAATAGCATTTATATCCTCTTCAACCATTTTCGCGAGGTCAACAGCCTCATCATCCTTCAGATTAAGGACTGTAAATACAAACTTCTTTTCATCCTTAACACTACCTCTTTCGAAAACAGCCGTCATTGTAACAACTGCGTCTTCATTTACAGGTCTTGTTATTCTGTCTGCAGATGCAAATTCTTCTTTATCAAAAGAATATGTAACACTAACACCATCGCCAAACAAGTTCGGAAGATTAAGCGTATTCTTAACCTTATCTGTCTCCTCATTACTTATACATTCCCATACAAAAGCAGATTTTGCAGCCTCTACTGCTTCTTTATCTGTACGCTCTCTTTTTATCGTCAGCTCATATTCCTTCGTTTCAATTGTTGTATCGGTTTCAAATATGCCTGTAAGCTTAACTTTCGCATCTTCTTCAAAAACCTTCGGTCTTGTAACCGTCACCTTGTCGGTGCTTAACGATACATATTCACTCTCGGGAGCTGCCCAACTGATTTTTACTCCGTCCTTTTCAGTAGGCAGAGTAAAATCGTTTTCTACAGTCTCCGGCACAGCTACGCTATCTATTATATTACCGATATCCTTAGCCGGCTCATATATTTTGAGATTATCTATATAGAGACAGCCCTCACCCTCCGGCTTTCCGAACAGCATATTATCAATATTACTTACTGCAAATCTGAAGGGTACCTTGTCAATAACCTTTACACCGTCTGCATACACATCAGCCGCAAAGTTCTCAAAATCAAGGAATATTTTAAGCTTGAACCAACGCCCGATAGCATCTGTTACAGCAGGGTGATAGTTTTTCTTTACACCGTCAATCATTACCTCACCATGGGTACAGTTGAGTGTTTTTCCTGACGTAGTGAAGTTCACAGCAGGGTTACTTCCGCTTCTTAAATAGAATATCTGCGCCGAACTTGATGTAATCTTGATGTCTGCTTCCACGAAAACCGAGTTTTTAATTGCAGTGAATCTCTTTACAACATCACCGCTTGCTCCCTCGGGGTTCTTACTGTTATATATTTTCAGAACACCCTCCTCCGCTACTGCATTCTCGGGCGGTGTGGCTGTAAAACCATGCTCATCCGTATCAAACTGCAAATCAAAAATCGCAGTATTTTCCTGACTTGGCTTCTTTAAAACAAGAAATGTAAAGGTACGTGTTTCTTTTGCTTCCCCTTTTGAAATGGTAGCTCTGAGCGTTACCTTTTTATTCTCGCTTCCTCTTATAACCTCACCTACGGGAGTTATATAATCATCATTATCCGACTCCCACTCTATTTTCGTCTTATTCATACCCTCTTCGGGCAGAGTAAGATTTTCCTTAATAACGTATCCGGCACCACCCGTCAGCATCTCTTGGGTTATTTTTTCTGCATCAAGGTTTACTGCATCTTCATCTGAAATTTCAGGAAGCGCTACTGTTACGCCTGAATAAACTCTCAGGTAATCAATAAGCAGCTTCCCCTTGGTAAGCTTTGCAAAATATATATTGTCTAAAGCCGTGATTGCCTTTTGCATCGGTGCATTCTGAACCATATGCTCATATACACCATCTGTACCGAAGTATATATCAACAGCTGAATCTGTTGTATTACCTATTGGATTAATAATAATTTTTATGTCGTACCATTCATCCGACGAATATGGATTAACCAATGAGGTCTTTTTTGTAGAACCCGAGCCATTTCCGTAAACTGCCTGAATATCCTTTGCCACATTCATCACAACCGCAGGAGATGTTGCCCCCCTTGCGTTAAATACACTTGAATAGCCGGATTCATTCTTGAATCTTGATTCAAGAACAGTTATTCCGGAAAGAGCGTCGAAGCTTCTTGTTACCTCCTGCGATTTACTGCCGGTCTGGTCAAGATAAAAGTATCCTGTTTCCTCATCATCAACCTCTGCGCCGACACTACCGTTTCCACCGTCAATCTTTGATGTGTCCCACTTTGCAATATCTGCTTCAGCATCCGCATCAAATTCATCACATACAGTATATTCAGGAAGTATTTTCGCCACACCGCTGTAAATAAAACCGTCTTGCACTTGTGCTCTTGCTCTTACATATTTTCCTGCATCAAGTGCATTGGGAGCATACTCTGTTCCGGTCACATTTTCTATCGTCTTAAACTCACCGGACTCACTTTCTGAAAATTCCCATTCAATTACTGCATCGTTATCATATACAGCTTTTAAAACATTTTCCTCTTCATTAGTTTCAAGCAGTATATTGCTTTCTTTACCAACTGCATATGCAGTAAACGTACTTGCCGAAAATACAAAAGTCAGCAATGCACATATTATTCTCTTTATTTTCATCAAAATTCCTCCAAGCACAGCATTATTTCTTTATATGTTCGTTATATGCTGTAATCTTTTCCTGCATAACTGCCTCTCCACCCGATGACATATATTCCTCTACCATAGAGTCATACACACTGTCGAATTCATCCGGCTTTGCAACTATCGACTTTATCATTGCCTCTTTGTACTTCACATCAAGGTTTGCCTTGTTCTTGCTTTGAGCATCAATAGGAACTGTAAAGAACGGAGGCTCAACGGTATCTGTGAGTGCCATTTTCATAGATGCCTTTCTGATTTTTGCATACTCAGGATAAAGCTTTTCAATTTGTGTGTCAACATTATCCTTGTTGAGATATGGTGCACCATTATATATAAGTGCATAGTCAGTCAGATTATAACGTGTCTTTTTGTTATATTCAGCATCAATAGGAACAGGAATACCATCTACAAGATTATAATGCTCGCCTTCATTTCCGTTGGTAAGAGTCATACCTACATTATAATCTGCCATCCAGTTGAGGTACTTGACAGCCGAAACAGCATTTTTAGAAAATCTTGGAACAAATATATACATAGCTGTCGGATTGGACAGTCTCTTTACATATTTACCTTCAGAATTTTTAAAGCAGTCAACCGGAACAAATTCACCCTCGGGAACATTCTTTTTAAAAGAATCATACATACCGCCCGAAACCATTCCCTTGTTTGTATCATAGCTGTAGAAGCCTGCCTTACCGCTTGATATTTTTTCCTCGAATGATTTAAAATCGTTATAAAGTGCAAAATCAGGGTCAATCAGTCCTTCATTATACATCTTATTAAGAAGTCTTACACCCTCTTTGTAACCGGGATATTTAAGCTTGGGCAAAGTATAATACTCTTCTTCCGTCATACCGCCTGTAAAGGACATTAAAAGCGCATCACAGTTCTGCTGATAGTCTTCATCCGTAAAGCTTGCGGCAGACATAGCAAAGGGTACAACATTTTCTTTTCCTATATTACCCGGATCCTTTTCCTTGAACTGAACCATTGTATTATAAAATTCTTCTGTTGTTGTCGGCACAGGCAGATTAAGGGCATCAAGCCAGTCCTGTCTTATGAGCGATACAAACAAAGCATTCCTGAGTGCAAGCTTTGCAGGAATGGAAAGCTGTTTTCCTTCATACTGTCCGTAATGAAGTGTATCGGCAAAGTTTGCTTTCAGATTATCGCCGTATTCTTCAATAAGCTCCGTAAGATCTACAAGACCGTTTTGCTTTGCAAAATTATGATAAACATTTGTCTGATATGTAAAGCAGATATCGGGTGCATCCTTTGATGCCATCAGGACATTTAGTTTTTCAGCCTCCTGAAGTCTCGGAATGGGATAGAATTTTACGTCTATACCATTCTCCTTGCCAAAGCTTTCGTTTATATACTTGGTCCATCTGTTATCGTCAGCAGGGCCTTCACCCTCAGGAACATTTCCTCTGTCGAACACTGCAACGGTAAGCTCACCCGTTGCCTCAGTTTTATTTGCTTTCTTTTCTCCGCATCCCGCAGATGATATTGCCATAACAGCCGCCATAAATAGTAACAATTTCTTTTTCATTATTTTTTCCTCCTCTTTCTTTGCCCATTTAAGGTGCGTCACCAAATGGGACATTTTCTTAATTAAATCCAATCGAAAGCTTTTCCAACAGACAAAAGCCTCCTTAATTATTCACTATTCATTATTCATTAATTTACGCTTTTACCGAGCCAACCATTACTCCTTTTACAAAATACTTCTGCAGCCACGGATATACCATAAGAATTGGTACCGTTGCAAACATAAGACTTGCCGCCTTTATTGATTCCGGGATTGCAACATTTTCTTCACTCTGCGAATCCATAATCATTTGGTCTACCATATTTAATGATATGAGCTGTCTTAATTTCATTTGAAGCGGATATAGCTTTGAATCATTTATGTAATAGAGTGCATCGGTAAATCCGTTCCATCTTTGCACTGCATAGAAAAGCGATATTGTTGCGATTATAGGCATTGACAGCGGAAGTATTATCTTAAATAATATTCCCAAATCGTTACACCCGTCTATATATGCCGCCTCGGATAAGCTCTCAGGCAGTGACATAAAAAATGACTTCATTATTATCATATTGAAAGTATTAAGTGCACACGGCAGTATCAGTGCCCATACCGTATTTAAAAGCTCAAGCTCACTTACCAAAAGATAGGACGGTATCATACCACCTGAAAAATACATTGTAAAGGTTATAAGAAGCGTGATTGCTTTTCTTCCCTTTAATCTTTTTTGTGCAAGAGGATATGCACAAAGAATAGTCATCATAACCGCTACAGCAGTAAATAATACCGTGAGTGTTATAGTAAAGAACAGCGAGTGTACCATCGTGTTGTCGGCAAATACCGCCTTATATGCACTCATCTCAAACCCGACAGGCAACAGCACAACTTTTCCTGCTGAAATTGCACTCGTTTCACTCACAGAAATCGCCAGTGTGTTTATAAACGGAAAGAGGCATAAAAATGCAAGTAAGATGAGAAAGACATGATTCAAAATACTGAAAATTTTCTCGCCGATACTGATTTTGATTTTCATTACCAGATGCCCTCCTCTCCCAATCTTTTGACAACCGTATTTGCCGCTACAAGCATTACAAGTCCGACTACCGACTGGAATAATCCGACAGCAGTTGCAACCGAGAAGTCCGCACCGGCAAGACCAACCCTGTATACAAAAGTACTGATTACATCTGCCTGCTCCATAACAAGCGAATTTGAAAGCATAATCGGCTGGTCAAGTCCGATATTCATAATCTTTCCAACCTGCAAAATAAACATCGTTGCAATTGTCGGCTTTATGCTCGGAAGAGTAATAGAAAATATCATTCTTATTCTGCCGCAACCGTCAACCGTTGCCGCTTCATATATATCCTGACTGACTCCCGTTATCGCTGCAAGGTATACTATAGCCCCCCAACCTATTCCCTGCCATATTCCCATTAAGGTATATGTCATTATCCAGAGTCTGCCGTTTGTCAAAAACTCAATGGGTGCTCCTCCAAAGCTTTTTATTAAATTATTAAGTATTCCCGTATTGGTTGAGAAAATCTGCGTAACAAATCCGCCGATTATTACCCAAGAAATAAAATGCGGAAGGTAAAGTATTGTTTGGACAGATTTTTTAAACAGCTTACTTTTAACCTCATTGAGCATAAGTGCAAGTATTATAGGTGACGGAAATCCAAATATCAGACTTAAAAAATTCAGCCGCAGAGTATTAAACACTGCTCTTGAAAATTCTTTCATCTTGAATATTGATTTAAAGGTTTCAAAGCCTATCCATTCACTTTTAAACATACCGTCAAATATGTTATAATCCTTAAATGCTATCGTAGTACCGTACATAGGTATATAACAGAAAACAAGATAATATATAACCGGCAGTACAAGCATTGCATACAGATATATATCTCTTTTCATCCATGGAGGAATCTTCCTCATTTTATTCACTTGTACGGTTGCCTCATTATTTTTTTGTGCAACCAAAAAAACCACCTCAGCTTTCTATTTTTACAGTTTTCATTATAATATGCAATAATGCAATTTACAACTGTATATTTTTTCCCAAACCATAACTTTTGATTATACTACCCCAAAAACCGCATAAATACTTGATTTTCCCAACATTACAGCGAATGAATTTTTCTTCTTTTTTCACGCAAAAAAAGACTACAGCAACTGTGGGATTCGCTGTAGTCTTTAATTGGGTTTCGTGAGTAATTTTATCATTTATATGTGTCTGTGGAAAGATGATACCTACTCACTTTTTTAATTATAATACAATTAATAGAATTTTGCAATAGAATAATCCTATTAATTTATTACCTGAATAAATTATTCAAAATCCTCCGGTCTTTCACCCTTGCCGAAGAAGCTTAAAATTGCCTTGGTAATACGTCTTGAAGCTTCACCGTCTCCGTACGGATTTGCGGCGTGTGCCATTTTTGAATATTCTTCTTTATTGTCAAGAAGCTCTTTTGCCATTGAAATAATTACATCCTTATCAACACCTGCAAGCTTAACCGTACCTGCCTCTACTGCCTCAGGTCGCTCTGTTTCATGACGAAGAACAAGAACAGGCTTCGCAAGTGCAGGCGCCTCCTCCTGAATACCGCCCGAGTCTGTCATAACCATATAGCTTCTGTCGATTGCATTATGAAGCTCACTTACGTCAATCGGGTCGATAAGATGTATTCTGTCGTTACCACCGAGAATATCAAATACAGTTTCACGAACTGCCGGGTTAAGGTGAACAGGATATACAACCTCTACATCCTTATACTCATCAACTATTGTCTTTATAGCAGTACATATATCCTCAAGAGGCTTGCCGAGATTTTCTCTTCTGTGTGCTGTTACAACTATAACACGCTTGTTTTCAAAATCCATCGCCTTGAGAGTTTCATCGGTGAACTCATAGTCCTTTCTTACAGTTGTCTTGAGTGAATCAATAACTGTATTACCGGTAATATATATGCTGTCCTCATCAATATTTTCAATCAAAAGATTGTTCTTATTCTTAATCGTGGGAGAAAAATGAAGCTTTGCAATTCTTCCGGTAAGCTGTCTGTTCATTTCCTCCGGGAACGGAGAATAGATATCGTATGTTCTGAGACCTGCCTCTACGTGACCTACTGCAACCTGATTATAAAATGCCGCAAGTGCACCTACAAATGATGTTGAAGTATCACCGTGAACAAGTACAATATCGGGCTTAACTCCTTTTATAACATTGTCAAGACCTTCAAGAACTCTTGATGTTATTCCGACAAGAGTCTGTCTTTCCTTCATTATATCAAGGTCATAGTCGGGTGTTATTCCAAATATTTCAAGTACCTGGTCAAGCATCTGTCTGTGCTGTGCTGTAACACACACAATTGATTCAATTTCATCGGGGTGCTTTTCAAGCTCCAATACAAGCGGAGCCATCTTAATTGCTTCAGGTCTTGTACCGAAAACGGTCATTACCTTTATCTTACTCATAATTATACCCTCCGTATTATTTGTTCTCTTCTTTTTTCATTTTTGATGTTTTTCCTACAGTACACTCAACTATTACAAATACAAGTACCGCAAGTAAAATTAAAAGTGCCATTAACGTTCCCTTTTCAGCAAGCATAACCGCAGTTATTCCCAAAATACCGCTTATTGCATATAGAATAAGTACAGACTGCTTTGTGGAAAAGCCCATATCTATAAGTCTGTGATGCAAGTGTCCGCGGTCTGCCGTCATAGGGCTCTGCCCTTTTGCAATTCTTCTTATCATCGCAAACACAGCGTCAAACAAGGGTAATCCCATTATGAGTATCGGCACTGCAAACGAGATAATAGCATAACTCTTGAACACGCCCTGAATTGATAATGTTGCAAGAATAAAGCCTAAAAATGTGGAGCCTGTATCTCCCATAAATATTTTTGCGGGGTTAAAGTTAAACGGCAGAAATCCGAAGCACGCACCCATAAGTGCCGCACCGACTATTGCAACCGGGTATTCTCCAGCACTAATTGCAATAAACATAAGAGTAACCGACATAATTGCGGATACTCCCGCCGCCAGTCCGTCAAGACCGTCGATGAAGTTTACGGCATTCGTTATAAAAACAATCCACAAAACCGAAACTATACCTGACATCCACCAGGGAAAAACTATATACGGATTGTCGGAGAATATATTAGGATTTGTCATAACCTCAATCTTATAATCTCCGCCTACCACCACTATAAGTGCCGCCAATATCTGTATTGCAAACTTAAATTTTGCATCAAGGTTTTTGCAATCGTCAACAACACCCATTACCGCAATAATTCCTGCACCTATCATAGTAGCCGCTAACCCTCTCGTCGGTGGTCCGAAACATAATACAGCCGCCATAAAACCAAATATTATAGCAAGACCCCCACATCTTGGGATTGGTTTTTTATGCATTCTGCGCCCGTCTTTAGGGATGTCAATAGCCCCTATAATATATGCTACGAGCTTCGCAAGCGGTGTTGTTGCAAGACTCAGTACAAATGCAAGCACCGCCGCAAACAGCAGACATAATAATTCTTTAGTTGACATGATATATTCCTCTCATAACCTGCATTATACAACAAAGCCGACTTTTTTGTATACCTTTTTCATTGTACGTTCGGCAATACGTGTAGCCTTCATGGCACCTTCTGTATAAATACCCTCAAGATATGCCTTATCCTTAGAAATTCTGTCAAACTCTGCTCGTATCGGTCTTATACACTCAACAACAGCTTCAGCAACATCTCCCTTAAGGTCACCGTAGCCCTTACCACTGTAATTTTCGGCAATCTTTTGGCACTCTTCTCCCGTAATTGCAGACATAATTGTAATAAGGTTATTAATTCCAGCCTTTGTATCATCACCCTCACGGTACTCTATAACACCCTCTGAGTCTGTAACTGCGCTTTTAATCTTCTTTGCAATTACGTTAAGGTCATCAAGCATTGAAATATATGCCTTAGGATTTTCGTCCGACTTTGACATCTTCTTTGTCGGCTCCTGCAAGCTCATTACCTTAGCACCGGCTTTAGGCATAAATCCTTCTGGAATCTTGAACACATCACCGTATATTCCATTAAATCTCCCGGCAACATCTCGGCAGATTTCAATATGCTGCATCTGGTCTTTTCCTACAGGCACGAGGTCGGTCTGATACAAAAGGATATCCGCCGCCATAAGTACGGGGTATGTAAAAAGACCTGCATTTATATTTTCTGCATGCTTACTTGACTTATCCTTAAATTGTGTCATTCTCGAAAGCTCACCCATATAGGTGTAGCAATTAAGCACCCAGCCGAGCTCTGCATGGCAGTGATTGTGTGACTGCACAAAGAGTATATTCTTCTCGGGGTCTATACCGCTTGCAATATATAAAGCAAGAAGGTCAAGTGTCTTCTTTTTAAGCTCCTGCGGATTCTGCCTTACCGTAATTGAGTGCAAATCCATCATAGCATAAATACAGTTATAATCCTCCTGGAGATTTACCCAGTTTCTTATAGCTCCGAGATAGTTTCCGAGTGTAACATTTCCCGACGGCTGTACGCCGCTGAATATGACTTTTTTATCTTCCATTGTTATATTCCTT
Source organism: Clostridia bacterium (assembly GCA_045647245.1). Taxonomy (GTDB): domain Bacteria; phylum Bacillota; class Clostridia; order UBA1381; family UBA1381; genus HGM11525. Next base: position 3,158 of record JAZRMB010000022.1, on the reverse strand, counting down.
TCGCTATCAGAGCATTTCGCAAAGAACCTCTCCGAGTCTTCTTACGCCCTCTTCTATTTTTTCAAGTGTTGCAGATGAATAGTTAAGTCTGAACATATTCGACGGTGCTTTCGGATCAATCGCAAAATTAGAGCCGGGCACTATCGCAACCTTCTTTTCAAGACATCTTTCTACTATCGGAGAAACATCCTCAATACCCGGACATTCACACCACAAGAAAATTCCGCCCTCGGGAACAACCCATTTTACCTTACCCTCGGGGAAATACTTATTCATTGCATCTACCATACATGCACACTTTTTACCGTACAGCTCTTTGTTCTTCTTGATATAGCTGTCGATATTGTACTTTTTCATAAATTCAACACACATAAGCTGTGTCATCATCGGAGTGTGCACATCATTTACCTGCTTTAAAATTTCAATCTTTTCAAGAAGCAGCTCATTTGCAACCACATAACCGAGTCTTAAACCGGGCGAGAGAATTTTCGAGAAAGAGCCGACATATATAACTCTTCCCTCATCGTCCATTGATTTGATTGTAGGAACTTCTTCGCCCGAAAAACGCAAATCACCATAAGGGTTATCTTCAATTACGAGAACATCATATTCCTTTGCAAGCTCCAATAAACGCTTTCTCTTTGCAAGAGACATAGTTGTTCCCGTCGGATTCTGGAAGGTTGGAATTGTATAGATAAGCTTCGCATCGGGATTTGCCTTTAAAGCTGCTTCAAGTCCTTCCATACTCATACCGTCGTCCTCAACCTCAACACCTACAAGCTGTGCCTCATAGGTTCTGAACGCATTAAGGCTTCCGATAAAGCTCGGGCTTTCAACTATAATCTTATCGCCCTTATTTATAACAGCCTTTGTTGTAAGGTCAATACCCTGATTTGCACCGGTCATTATAATAACACCGTCATTTTCCTTGAATGAATTAACCTTCTTTGCACGCTCAACAGCACATTCCTTCATTTTCGGATAACCGTCTGTTGTTCCGTACTGAAGTGCTAAAGTAGAGCTTGTCATAAGTATTTTACCTGCAATTTTTGAAAGCTCATCCCCGGGGAAAAGCTCTGCTGCAGGATTTCCGCCTGCTAATGATATAATCTCGGGGTCAGCCATTCTTTTGAACATTTCACGTATTGCAGAACCCTTCATATCCTTAACACGGTCTGCAAAAAAGCTTGTATATTCCATTTTTTATCTCCTTGTTTACTTATTAATTTTTGCCCAGCTGTCTTTTAGTGATACTGTTCTGTTAAGAACTATATTATCAGGCTTTGAGTCGGGGTCTGCACAGAAATATCCCATACGAAGGAACTGATAGGATTTTCCGGGCTTTATATCAGCAAGTGATGCTTCAATCTTACAGTTTTCAAGAACTTCCACCGACTCGGGATTAATGTTTTCTATAAAGCTTCCCTTTGATTCGTCAGACGGATTCTCAACATTGAAAAGACGCTCATATAGTCTTACCGTTGCATCAACTGCGTGCTTTTCCGACACCCAATGAATTGTACCCTTTACCTTTCTTCCGTCGGGTGACTGACCGCCGCGTGTCTCGGGGTCATAGGTACAATGTACTGCAATAACATTACCGTTTTCATCCTTTTCGCAAGATGTTGCAGTAACGTAATATGCACTCTTCAATCTCACTTCTCTGCCGATTGTGAGTCGGAAATACTTCTTCGGCGGCTCTTCCATAAAGTCGTCCGCTTCAATATAAATATACTTTGAAAAACCAACCTTGCGAGTACCTGCTTCGGGATTTTCAGGGTTAATTTCAACCTCTATCTCCTCTGTCAAATCCTCGGGGTAATTGTCGATTATAAGCTTAATCGGTCTTAAAACAGCCATTGCACGATCAGCACTCTTGTTGAGTTCTTCTCTTACACAATGCTCTAAAAGTGAGAAATCAATCACGCTGTTAGCCTTGGCAACGCCTATTCTTTCGCAAAAATCACGAAGTGCCGCCGCAGGATAACCTCTTCTTCTCATACCGCAAAGAGTACCCATTCTCGGGTCATCCCAGCCCGATACAATGCCGTCATTTACAAGCTTTAAGCACTTTCTCTTACTTGTTAAAGTATAATTAAGATTCATTCTTGCAAATTCAATCTGTCTTGACGGTGCTTCAAATCCGAGCTCTCTTAAGAACCAGTCATACAATGGTCTGTGGTCCTCAAATTCCAAAGAGCAAAGAGAATGTGTAACACCCTCAACAGTATCTGAAATAGGATGTGCAAAATCGTACATCGGATATACGCACCACTTGTCACCCGTTCTGTGATGAGCAGCGTGAAGAATTCTGTAGATTATCGGGTCACGCATATTGAGGTTCGGCGATGCCATATCAATTTTTGCTCTTAAAACTCTTGCACCCGTCTCAAACTCACCGTCTGTCATTCTTTTGAACAAATCAAGGTTCTCCTCAACAGAACGGTTTCTGTACGGGCTTTCCTTACCCGGCTCTGTAAGTGTGCCTCTGTATTCTCTGATTTCGTCTGCGGTAAGGTCGCATACATATGCCTTACCCTTCTTGATGAGCTTTATTGCGCATTCATAGATGAAATCGAAGTAGCTTGATGCATAGTAAACATCGTTCCACTTGAAGCCGAGCCATTCGATATCCTCTTTGATTGCGTCAACATACTCAACATCTTCCTTTGAGGGGTTGGTATCGTCAAGACGGAGATTGCAGATACCGCCGTACTTCTGAGCTGTTGCAAAGTCGATTGTTATAGCCTTTGCATGGCCGATGTGAAGATAGCCGTTGGGTTCGGGCGGGAAACGGGTCTGAACTCTGGTGTTGACGCCGTTTGCAAGGTCTTCGTCGATGAAGTCATATATAAAATTGGAATTGGTTTTGATTTCGTCCATTGTGATACATCCTTTCGGGTTGCTTAGTTGAAGTTTTTGAGAGCTTCGCTGAGTCTTGCCTTTATTTCATCCTCGCCGAGAAGCTGCATGATTGAATAAAGGTCGGGAGTGTTCTTTCTTGATGTGAGAGCAATACGGATAACCGTTGAAACATCGCCTACATGACCCTTGAATGCTTCGGGATTCTTCTTGAATTCCTTGACATTGGGGGTGAAGCCCAGAGGCTCGCACATATCCTTGATTCTTGCAAACCATTGGTCTTTATCGTCTGCAAG
>JAZRMB010000021.1:0-18169 GCA_045647245.1 Clostridia bacterium | reverse complement strand
TCTGATGATGAGGAGTTTGTGCATACCGAAATAGCAGACGATACAATGAGACTTAAGGTGTGGAGAATTCCGGTGAGGCTAAAGCACAAAAACCACTACCGAATAAGGGTAGAGGGCAATGGCAGATGTGTATTGTATGCTTTAGAGAGAAGCAGTTATATAGGCGGTAAGAGGAGATAAGGAAGGGTGATTTTATGAATATGATGAAAAAGAAAAAGGGAACAGACCTTGCGGCTATCGGCTCGGGTGGCTTGCAGGATACAGGGCTTTTATCCGGGAATGTTCCAAAGAGCGGAAATGCCGGGCAGAACTCCAACGGCATCGGCGTGAGTGGCGGTAAGAATGTTATGACACAAAATGCGAATGGTGTCGGGAGTGGTGGTCAGAATGTAATGACACAAGGAGCGAGCAATACATACAGACAGAGAAAGCCGGTGGCGTATGATGCGGAGTCGGGCGGATATGCACTCAGACAGAGTCTTATTAATGCAGGTATATCGGACGATGATATCAGGTGGGATGGGACGTATGTTATAGTTGGCGGTCAAAAATATTTGCCGTACAAAAATCTTAATGGCGTTACCTTCGCGCCGAAGAGTGACATTAACAATTTTATAAATGCCATCTACAAGGAGAGGGGTACACCGCTTACACAGGCAAATGCGTATGTGAACGAATACGGCCTTGGGGGACTTCTTTCGTGGAATGACGATACAAAACAAGTGATGATTGACGGAAAGCCTGTTGACTATGCGTATGTTGACGACAATGGCAATGCGTGGGTTCAGAAGAGCGTTTTGGATGCGGCATACAAAGAAGCTGCCGAGCGGCGTGGGATGTTCGAGGATAAGGACATTGATGATGAATACCGCAAAAAAACGGATGAGCTTGATGAAGCGGCACAAAAGCTTATTGACCGTGAAAAGAACTGGGATTATACAGCTGAGGATATAAAGAACGACCCTGAATATCAGGCGAGAGCAAAGCAGTACAGAGCGGAAGCGATGCGGAGCTATCTTGATATGATGAATGATATGGCATCGAGGAATGGCGGTAACTTGTCAAGTGCGGCGATTCAGGCGGCAGGCTCTACGTATAACCGCAATATGGAAGGATTACACGGTATTGCTGCAGAAGTGAGAAACAATGCGTATGACAGATTTATGTCCGGTTTAAATGCTGAACGTGATGAGCTTGCTGTGGCAAGGAATAACGCTCTTACAGAATATCAGATGAAGCATCAGGCGAATGAGAGAGAGCTTGAGCAGAATGCAACGCTTCAAAGTGATGAGATGAACCGCAAGCTGAACAAGCAGACCCTTGAAAGAAATGCCCTTACTCTTGAGCAGGCAAGGCTTGAGAACGATTATAAAAACGCTCAGGCAAGGGGCTTCTGGCTACCTGATGAAGCGGCACGTTGGGGTGTTGATGTTAATGCGAGTCCGTACGATCCTGAGGTTGCACAGATGCGGCAGAATTGGTACGGCGTCGAAAAGGATATATATTCAGATCGGCTTGATATGCAGACGGATAAAGAGAAAGAAATAACAAGCTTTAATGATGGTTTATCAGATGCGAATCTTGCACAGGAGCATGCATATGATATTGAGAATGCAAAACTTAGTTCAAGGCTATCCATAGAAAATGCTATAGCCCGAATCAAGGCGGAGCTTGATGCGGAAAAAGAGAGAATAGGAGAACAGAGCAAAGCTGATATAGCGGAAATAAATGCACAGGCTGTTGTGGATGAACGCTTTGCAGCGCTGAAAGATTCTCTTGACACACCGTCCTTTAACGAGTACATGCTGGCTCTGGCAAGTGCTGATGAAACATTTATGCCTTCAGGCGAAAACCGTACGACTGAAGGTGTGGTGGATGAATATATTGATTATGTAAAACTTAGTGAATATACAAGTGAAATGTATGATGGGTGGGCAAAGGAAGGATTTAAACCGAGCGGCAAATCAAAAAGCATTGAAGAAATTAATGCTGAGTATGAAGACTGGAAGCTTGATAAAGTAAGAAAATATGTAAGTGAAATGTATGATGGGTGGGCAAAGGAAGGATTTAAACCGAGCGGCAAATCAAAAAGTATTGAAGAGATTGATGCGGAGTATAAACAGTGGAAGAACGGCAAAACGGAGAATATGACAGAAGATAATGCAGTGAAGAACGAGCGGAAAGAAATTATAGAAAAGGCGTTACAGTTTATCTTGAGAAGTGGGAATACGATAAAATAAGGGGGTGTTTGTTTTGGAAAAAGAGGTGATACATTGAAAACAATATGGACTCCGCAGGAGAAACAGAAGCTTTTTATGGAACGGTCTGAATATGAGGTCTTATACGGCGGAGCGGCAGGAGGCGGTAAAAGTGATGCACTTGTTATTGAAGCGTTAAGGCAGGTGCATCTGCCTTTTTACCGAGCGGTTATTTTCCGTAAGACAGTTCCACAGCTTGACGAGCTTATATCAAAGTCCTACAAGTATTACAAAGCGGCGTTTCCGAAAGCAAAGTATAACAGCACGAGGCACAAATGGAAGTTTCCGTCGGGTGCTGAAATATACTTTGCCTCGATGCCGCATAAGATGAGTCACTTAAATTACCAGGGCTTATCTTACGAATTTATTGGCTTTGACGAGCTTACACACTTTATGAAGGAGGAGTATGAATATCTTATATCACGTAATCGCGCGAACGGCCCCGGAGCAAGGGTGTACATAAGAGCGACGGCAAACCCGGGCGGTATCGGACACGGATGGGTGAAGGACAGATTCATAACCGCAGCTCCGCCGGGGCAGACGGTTAAATATACAGCAGTAGCCGTATCTCCCGAAGGCGAAGAATATAAGATAGAGCGGACGAGGGTGTTCATACCTGCATCGGTATTTGATAACAAAATCCTTATGACAAATGACCCTTCATATCTCGGAAATCTTGCTATGCTTCCCGAAGCAAACAAGAAAGCACTTTTGTATGGTGACTGGGACAGCTTCTCGGGGCAGGTGTTCTCCGAATGGAAGGACAATCCCGAAGGGTACGAGAGCGGTATAAACACACACGTTATAGAACCATTTAAGATTCCGTCCCACTGGCGGCGGTATCGTGCATATGACTTTGGCTATTCAAAGCCGTATGCGGTTTTATGGTTTGCTGTAGACGAGGATGGAAGAGCATATTTATATCGTGAGCTGTACGGTGCTGATGGTGCCAATGTGGGAGTTAGAGAAGAGGCAACAGAGCAGGCAAGACGAGTTAAGCAGATTGAAAACGAGCTTGAGAGCGGACGTAACATTTTTGGCGTGGCTGATCCTGCGATATGGGATGAATCGAGAGGCACGAGCGGAAGCATTATAACAATGTTTGAAAAAGAGGGTGTGTATTTCGAAAAAGCCGACAACCGCAGACTGTCGGGCAAAATGCAGGTGCACCGCCGCCTCGCATTTGATGATGGGAAAAGACCGGGGCTTTATGTGTTTGAAAATTGTGTGAATACGATTCGCACTCTGCCGTCTTTGGTGTATAGTACAAGAAATGTTGAGGATGTAGACACCGAGGGTGAGGACCATATATACGATGCGTTAAGATACTTCCTGATGCTTGTGCCTATGGCATCGCCGAAGGAAGAGAAGTATGTTGAAACCAAGTGGACGCCGCTTGGATGGTATTGATAAGTTAGGAGTTTGGAGTTGTTGACAAAATTCGGCATATGTGATACAATTTGATACGGTACAGGTGGAACGGTGGCGACTGTTCCGACACCTCAGGGAATGGGGGTGTTGTTATGGAGTATATAATATATCTGCTTTTGCTTGTGGCATTATCGGAAGTTATAAAGAACATAAAAAAATAGTCGCCCCTTACCGCAAATAAAGGGCGACTGCGTCAGGTGTAAGTCCTGACAAAAAAACCTAAAACGCGGAATGGTCAAAGCCGTTCCTCTGTATCACCATAATATCACATATAACCGATTTTGTCAACACCTGAATTTACAGGTGTTTTTGTTTTGGATAAAGAAAGGATGATATTATGAGTAAGAAGAGTTTGTTGCCGGAGTTAAAGCCGGACAAAAGGATGATAGATAGTTTTGCTTTTCCGCCTGAGCCGGATGTGATTGGCGGGAGTAAGGAAAACAAAACGGAATTCAAGGTGGATTTGCCCAAGCAAGGACCGTCCCTAAATGGGACGTCGACAGCATATAAGCCTGCATCAGAGAAGGGGAGTGGCAAGGCAGCGTATGGTTTGAATTTTGAATCGTCAAAGAATGGCGATGATTTTATCAACACAAATTCACCGTTTGGCAGTTTCAGAATAACAAGCAAGACGGGGAGCCGTGATACAGGAATTAAGGGGGCATCGAAGAATCACGCAGGAATAGACCGTGCGGTGCCTGCAGGTACTGCGATAAGTGTGCCGATGAATACTACCTTCCACGCTTCCGGGTATGACGATGCAAGAGGGTATTGGATTGAGGTTAAGGATTCAAACGGTTACATATTGCATTATCAGCACCTACAGGATGTGGGAAGCTTTAAGCCGGGACAGAGTATAGCTGCAGGAACTACCATTGCAAGGAGCGGTTCGTCAGGCGTTGGGACTGCACATCTTCACGAGGAATATTATTCGCCCGATGGAAAGAACGTGACCGAAAGCTATTGGGCATCACACGCAAAGACCGACGGCAAGATTATGCCTCTGTCAAACGTGGATGTCGGGAGCGGTACATACATTGAGCTTAACGAAAACGGTATGCCGAAGTTTGCGACAGGAGATGAGGCTAAAGAGCTTCTTAAAAAAGCGGCAGAGGAAAGGCAGTCAGCTCTTAAGAAGAGGTTTGAAGATGCGGGGTTAAAGCCGGGAGAGTATAAAAGCCCATATGATTTAATTAAAGAGGAAGAGCAAGATGAGAGGCTTGAGGAAACAAAAAGTGGTTTGATTGAATTTCATAATTTACCGAAAGAGGAAAAGCGGAGAGTTACGGCCGAGGCGATTGAATCCGGTATATCGGGAGTGGTAAATAGCTATGCGGGTTTCGGTACTATGCTGAATGATGCATTTAAACCTCTTGCAAAGAATATCACAGACCTCACAAAAAAATCTTCATTTGCAAGTATGATATTTAATCCGAATGCAGAGGCAATGAATATTTTGTATGATAAGTTTGCGGATAAGGTAAACAAATGGGATATGACCGAAAAGGAAGAGCTTAACAAGGCAATTGAAGAGATTGACAGCGAATTCGGGCGTGGTATTGCAGGTGTTTACAGTGATGTTATAAGAACAGGTATAGAGATGACACCCACAATTCTTATTACACTTTCAGGCGGCGGAGCTGTTGCAGGCGGTGAAAAGGCCGTTGGATTCATCGGCAAGGTAGGAAAATGGGCGAAAGGCTTATACACAAATCCTGCGTTTTGGGACACGTATGTCAGGGAGACGGGAAGTAATTATCAGGAAGCGGTTTCAAACGGTGCATCGCAGTCAGAGGCGTTTGCGGCGGCAAATATTACAGGCTTTTTGAATGCCGCAGTTGAACATTCGGGCGGTGTTGAAAAGGAACTTCCAAAGCTTGCAGGTTCAGATAAGTTTATAAAGAAGCTTGTAAGGGCTTGGGGGAAGAATGCTTTTGAAGAAGGAATTGAAGAAGGTGTACAGGACAATATCACATCAATTGTAAAAAAGCTTACATACAAAAATGATGCGGAGTGGTTTTCTCTTACCGACAATGAGGCTGTGTTTAATCCCATTCGTACCGGACAGGCTATGGCTATGGGATATCTTATAGGTGGTATATTGGGTACGGGCGGTGCAGGTGTATCTTCTGTAAGTACCGCATTTAAGAACGCAGTAGCACCCGAGCGGAAGGTGATAAAGGATAAGTTTGCACATCTTGAGGAGAGATTAAAAAGCGGTGAGTTTAAGGGAATGAAACCTGAGGAGATTAAAGCAGACAGTGAGGTTCAGGAGCTTATCGGGATGATTCGCAAGAACAGCGTGGCGGATGATGAGAGCGGAAATTATTCAATAAATGTTTTGCCGGATGGGAAAAGATATGTACAGGCTGATGAGCAGGTTATAAAAAGCAGTGACCCGAATGCGTGGGAGCGTGAGATAATTGACTATGTGAACAACACGGTAAGGCACGGACACGATTTTACTATTCTGACCGATGACGGCGAAAAAATATCTATTACAGGACGGACAGCGTGGAAACTTGGAGATAAAGGGCGGTACAATGATAAGTATTATTTTGTAAAAGGCAATGCTTCGGGGGTTATTGATGAGGTTGTGCAAGTATCTGAACCACAGATGAGAGGGAATCAAAAAAACGAAAAGCCGGGATTTAAAAATCACAGAAATGGTTTTGCGGTGAATGGATGGCAATATAGAACAGCACATTTCAGAGATTTAGACGGTCAATATTATCAGCTTGATTTGTCTGTTGGTAAAAATGCAAACGGGAATGAAATGTATAATATTGGAGCAATAAAAAAGGTGCCGTTCCCAGTAACTGGCTCAAAGGCCGAAGGAACAACACCTCATAGTATTAATATACTACAGAACGGCGAAAATGTCAAGAGGAAAATTCATCCGTTAAACAGAACACAGCGACGGTTCTTCTCTTCCTTTGGTGTGGATGTTGTAGTGAGACCTGATTTACCGATAGGAGCGAATGCTAAGATACTGACAAAGAGCGGGAAGCTTTTGGTATCGCCGTATGCGAAGGTTACGGGATGGGAGCTTGCAAGGCACGAGTTCACGCATTATATGAAGGAATTCTACCCGGAGGCATATGAGGGGTATGTAGAAGCGGTAAAGCTTGAATTGGGTGATAAGTGGCAGGCTGAATACGACAGAGTGTACAAAAAGTATGAAGCGTTTGCAGAGAGATACCCGGATGCCGGTATTTCACTTGAGGAGGATGTAATAACGGAAGAGGTTGTGTCAGAATTTGCCGAAGGGTTTGATAACAGCGACTTTATGAAGCGTACTGCAGAGCGTGACCTTTCACTTGCGGCATCTATACGAAATGCATTGAAGAATTTGATACAGCGTATAAAGGCGATATTTACCCCTGCCGAGCTTCGGGCAAACCGTGAGAGTATCGAGTATATTATGACAGCAAAGGATATGTGGGAAAAGGCTGTTATCGAGGCGGCGAAGAGTCAGAGAATGGTGTGGAAAAACAGCTTGAAAGGGAAAATGTATAGTATAGGTTCTGTTATAGGGAAGAATGGAATACTTAATCCTTCATATACAGCGAGTGAACTTAGCAGCAATGCAATGAAGATACTGGATATGGAAAGCGTAAAAGACCTGACCGGAGAAGAGTTCGGACATTCTGATGTACCGCTTATTGATAGGGTGCTTGATTTCTTTGAAAGTCTGAACAATGAGGTTATATCCGAAGAGCTCGGACGTGTTGCACTCAGCAAAACGAGCTTCAAGGATGATGTGAATCACGGTTTGACCGAGAGGAAGATACAGGCATTTGCGGCGATACCGGAAGTGATAAAGAACGGAAAGGTTATATTTATAAATTCAAAAGGTTCAGAGCGTGTGGTGGTTGCAGCTCCGATTACAATAGCCGGAGAAAAATATTATATGGGCGTTATGCTGAAGAGAAATGCAGAAAGTCAGAGGTTATATATTCACGATGTTATAACAGAAAAAGAGGCTACTGTGTCAGATAAAACGGGAGCGGGCACACCGGAGCACAACCGGGACCTTCACCGTGACACAGAAAACCTCTTCCTCACAAGTATACTACAAAGGGCGCTTGCTGTCAAGGGTAATTTCTCCTACACACCACCGACAGATACCGAGACAGAGTCAGAACCTTATGCGTTCGGATGGGATGTTGACGAGGAAACCAAGTCCGAAGAGAGCGGCCACGATTGGGATAATGATATGTGGGGCGATGGGACGATTGTTCGTAATATGGAAGGAACACGTCGAGACAGACAGAAGCAAGCAAAGAAGGATGGGAAGAATATCTTCCAGTTCTATTGGGGGGAAATCCGATTACTTGAGAATATCATAAATGACCTCCAAAGAGCAGCAGACGGCAAGGAACCGAGACATTATGGATTGTTGAAGGATTTAAGGCAGACACAGTATGAACTTACAATGGCCGAAAAGGAAAATGACATGATAAAGGCACAGAATCTTGCAGTCAATGCGAAGCTGAAGGTATACCGTCAGTTATTCGGTAATATCACAACAGAGCATCTTTCGAGTTTGCCCGTTCGTGCTACAGCTGAAAAATTCAAAAAACTTACAAAAGCCCATATGACAACAAAAGATATTGCTACGAAGCTTCAAAATGCGTACAGTCTTATTCTTGCAGGGAACTTCCGGGAAGATACGGGCGGTGTTGACGGATATTCAAAGCTTCTTGATTTGGCACGTGAAATGTTTGAAAGTCGGAAGATGTCCGGTGACTACAATGCCGTCAATGATACAAGGATAAATTATATCGCTGACGAGATGGTAAGAGTGCTGTTTGAATATAAAGCATCTGCAGAAGGTCAGCAGAATGTTATGGAGGCGTTTGCAAAGCTGTATAAGGAAAAATATGTTCATGTTCTCGGTCAGAAGAATGCGTACATAGAATATCTTGAGGATATGCTAAAGACTACACCCGATGAGCGGAGCAGGGATGCTTTAAAAGAGCTTATCGAAAGGCACAAAAAGAAAGAGTATGAGCAGGAGGAAGAGGATATTTATGAAGAAGAGGAGATGCACAATCTTTATGATGTGGTTAAGAATATTATCGACGGAGGAGTAAGGATTGTTAAAAAGAGACCGAAAGCCGGAATGGGGTATGAAGTTCCGAAAATATATCTTAAATTCGACCACGCCACGACTGAGAAACTGGATAAAGATGCTGAATATAAAGAGATAATGGGGAAGATAAGGTATAAGGTAAACAGGAATAACGTATTGAATGACCTTGATACGGAAGAAGTGTATTCACATCATTCTCTTTTTAAATATATGCAGAATGATGTATGGAGAAGCTTCAGGATGTTCTTCGGAAAGAACTACAGGGCTATGAAGAGACTTATTCTTGACCCATTCGAGGATGCGAAGCTTCATAAAGAGTATCTTGAAACGTTCTATCTCAATATGCTCGAAGAGAAAATTGTAAAAGAGTTGGGAATTGAAGCAGGTTCGGATATGTCTGCGGCAGTGCAGTATTACGGCGAGTATGTGAAGCCGAAGGCTGAATGGAAAGCCAAGAGCGAAAATGAACTTAAGGCAAAGGCAATATATGACAGCTTGTCGGATGCTGACAAGGAAAAGGTTCAAGAGGCGGAGATGTGGTTCAGGTGGATGTATGACGGACTATTGGAATCGGTCAACTATGCTCGTAGAACAATATACCCTCACGCCGAGGAGATTATAAGGGAGAAGGAAGCGGAGCGGCAGGACCTTGTACAATATCTGAAATTTATGGAGATTGCACTTGCCGACGGTGACCTTTCCAATTTCAAAGATTACAATTACCGTTCCAAGAAGCTTGACTCAATACTTAAGAGGCAAGAAAGTGCAGAAACGTTGTTGCATAGGTCAAAGAATATTGCGACTGATTCTATTCACAAACTTACAGAGAGGATTGAAGCTGTAGAAGCCGAGATGGAAAAATGCAGGAGAGACGATACAAAGAGGTATTTCATACTCAAAGAACGGCTTGCGGACCTCACAAATAAGCGTGATGAATTTATCACTTTGGAACAGACGAAGGAAACGGAACTTCTTGAGAGAATAAGCAATCTAAAAAGAGAGTACAAGGAGTACGGCGGTAAGTTTGTTGATAAGGTATACAAGGATATCGCCCGTATGCAAAGGAGACTTACGGAGCTTGAAATAGAGCTTGACGGTGACAATGTAGTATACGGCAGACAGGTTGAAGCGAGAGAAAACTACTTTCATCATATGGCGGAAGAAGCAGGCGTTTTTGCTCAGGCACATGGATTTTTGAATACTCTTGCAAATAATGGTGCTGACAGAGGCAGCTCCACATCTTTCAACGAGGTGGATAAGGACGGTGCGATTGCTCTTGAACTTGCAGGAAAGAGTGCGGGAACAAGACCGAAAGCAAGATTTCAGGGTGCGTTTATGCGAAGGAAAGACCATATTGCAGATGTTGATTTTGATGCTGTGTCGGGATTTTTACATTATCTTCCGCAGGCGGCATATGCTTCTGCGATTGATCCGCAGATTGCAATTTTCAGAAAGCTTGCGGATGATTTGAGGGACAAGCGTGCTGCAGGAGAGGATAACAGAAGTAATGCTGTTGCAAACTTCGTTATGTATCTTGACCGTTTCGCAAATGACCTTGCAGGGAAAACAAATGAATGTTTTGACAGATTTATAATGGATGCTGTCGGGCGTGATAAGTTTATGGCGGTGACAAGAGCTGCAGGGTATATCAAAAAGACACAGATATTATACAATGTGTCCTCGATGATTGCACAGAGCTTGAATATACCATACGCTCTTGGATATATAGGAAGTCCGAAATGTGCGGTGACGGGAATACACAGTGCATTGAAGGCTTGGTCTGATAACGACAGCCAAATGGCTTTTGCGATGCGGCAGTCGCAGTTTTTGAATGAGAGATTTTCCGAAAACTATATGCGGAAAGGATTCGTGAAGGCAAAGAGCGGAACGGGAAGAAATGTCAAATATTCAAGTGCGTGGGTTGCGGATAAGATGCTGAGTGCGTTTGATGAGGCGGCAACTAAGTATATATGGTGTGTGGCATATAACAAGGCTATAAAAGAGAAGGTCGACCCGGTAAGATATGCGGATGATGTGACGAGACGTACTGTTGCAGGGCGTGGTATCGGTGAGATGTCATATATGCAGAGGAGCAAGGTTATTGGAATGTTTATGCCGTTTACGGTTGAAGCGGGAAATGCATTCAGAATATTTGCGGACGTTGCAAGAGATGCGAAAGAAAAGGGCGGTAAAAAGGCTCTTGCTTATGCTGTGTGGCAGTTGATGGGAATGTTTGCTACATCGGCTCTTGCAAATTGGATTATTGAATTTTTAAGAGGAAGCGACGGTGGACTGATTGACCCGATAGGGACGGTTGCTGATGGTGTGAAAACAAACAAAGCGTGGTATCAGATTGTCGGAATGCTTGCAGGTGATGTGATTGGTTCAATGCCTGCAGGAAGTATGATGATATCTCTATATCCTGAATACGGCTCGGGCGTGCTTCCGTCAAGGGCAGAAATATTCGGAGACCGTGACCCAACGAGATACGGGAACGATTCAATGTTTGCAAGCCCGGCTAAGTTCATCGGAAAAGGAATTGAGTATGCTCTTAATAAAGATGCGGTCGGAGCTGTTGGAGAGCTTGCGGCACTTCTGCCGGGAGGTAGTCAGATGCGTAAAACGATTAAGGGAGTCGGAGCACTGGCAAGAGGTGACGTGCGAAAGAGTAATGGTGACGTAAAATTCGAGGTTGAGAGAACACCGGAGAATGCTATAAAGGGAACGTTATTCGGAGAAAATGCATTCAGAGAAGCGGATAAATTCTACAATCCGGTGCAGGTTCATATTGACACGAAGGGCACTGACGGCTTCAACTATCAGAAGAAGAGCCGGAAGCTGACTGTCGGAGAGGGTGTTCTTGCTAAAGAGGTTGAGCTTACAGAGGATGAGTTGCAGGCATTCGAGGATGATAGATTTGAGGAATATAAGAGATTGTATACCGACATCACTTCCGATGAATACAAGGTAAAGAATCCGTACGACAGCGTGACGGATCCTAAAAAATATTCAAAGGCGAATAAAGATTTCAAGGCTCGGTTGAAGGAACTGTATGAGCAGGGAAGTATCAGCAGAGAGCAGTATACACAATACTATACAGATTATAAACTGGGTAATGAAGTATCTCTCAGCGGGTTGGAGTTTACGGTCCGTGCGAAAGTAACAGTGTGCAAAAAGTATTCTGAGTTGACCAAATATCAGAAGAAGGAGTATCAGAGCAATCTCCGAAGTCTATACAAGAAGGGTGAATTGACGAAGGAAAAATATGACGATTTCATTCAGTATCTTAATGAAGATGGAGAAGTGTATGTGAAGGAAGTTATCACAGGGGATTTCGGCTCTTTGAATGAGGAACAGAAAAAGGCTGTGGTGTCGAAGATGAACTCTATGGCTACGGAGTATGCAAAGGGGATGTTGAAGTAATTACCACACAATTACCACACATACGACAACTTGACTTATTACCACACTAAAACAAAAACCGCTTAAACTTAGTGTTTAAGCGGTTTTCTTGGTGAGCCATCGGAGATTCGAACTCCGGACAACTTGATTAAAAGTCAAGTGCTCTACCACCTGAGCTAATGGCCCTGGCTGGGATAGCAGGACTCGAACCTACGAATGTCGGAATCAAAATCCGATGCCTTACCGACTTGGCTATATCCCAATATCTTTAAATCGGAAAATCTACCGGCTGACGCTTAACAGTTCGTGCCTTTATCCGTAAAGTAAAAGTGGGGTGGATAGTGGGATTCGAACCCACGACATTCAGTGCCACAAACTGACGCTCTAACCAGCTGAACTATATCCACCATATAAAAAAGCTTCTTGGTATAGAAGCAATGTCAACTAATGACGTGAATAAAAAATGGCGCACCTGAAGGGATTCGAACCCCTGGCCCACTGCTTAGAAGGCAGTTGCTCTATCCGACTGAGCTACAGGTGCATAAATGGAGCGGGTGATGGGAATCGAACCCACACGACCAGCTTGGAAGGCTGGGATTCTACCATTGAACTACACCCGCATATTCTACGTCACTAACCGCTGACTTTTGATATTATAGCAAAGTTTTTCTTTTTTGTCAATACTTTTATTGAAAAAATATTGTTAAATTTTCAAAAAAATGCGTTTTTGTTAATATGTTGGGAAATTATGCTGTTTTATTGATAAAAACTTATTATTTATGCTGTACATAATTTGACATATTCTTGATTTTATGCTATAGTCAAGCTATATAAATCTCTTCCCGGAGGAATAGGAATGAATGTAAAAAAAGTATTTACAACAATATTTATATTAGTTATTTTTGCTGTTTATGGTATTATCAGTATCATTAATCAAAGACCTTCATTTGAGTTTGTTAAGGGGAATAATGCCCCTGTTGAGTATTCTGCTGAAACATTGAAAATAAAGCTGAATGATGCAGATGTTAAGGATATTGAGAGACTTGACGGGATAGGGCATACGATGGCTATGAGAATTATTGCATATCGTGACGAAATAGGCGGTTTTACCGATATTTCACAGCTTCTTGAAATTAAAGGTATGGGAGAGAAGAAGCTTGATGCGATAAAAGATGATATTGTTATTGATTAATCTGATTTTTGGGTTATACCGCATATGAAATCTACTATAAATAATCGGTATTTTCTTTCGTCGGTTATTATTTGATAACATTCGTCGGGAAGTTTTTCTTTTAATAATTCCTTTCCACTGTCCGAAAGTTTTCCTTCTTTTGCTTCCTTAAAGCAAAGTGAAGGATAGGCAACGCACCACCAGTTTTCGCCGCAACCTTCTCCAAGCGTGAGACGAATGGCGTTGTAATAGCCTTGTGGAAGAGTGATATCCATATATTTTTTTCTTGGAATAAAGCACCTTTTGTAAGCGGCGTTAGCACTGTAGCTGATGCCGTTATTTTTAAGCCATTCATTAGCGAGTTGTTCAAGTTCTGAAAGATATTTAGTGCTGTATGGTGGTGTTGTAGTGTTTGTGAGCTTTTGAGAAAGATAGTCACGCAGGCTTAGTTTTATTTGGGTGTCATAATCTGAATTGCTGTTTGATATGATATGAAACCGCAGAAGATTTTCTGAAAGACTGCGTGATACCGCATCAGCATATGAAAGCATATAGCACATAATGCACAACGAAAGAGCGAGTGAATATAATAATCGTTTCATTTTAAAATCCTTTCATTTTATCACTTAAGATGATTTTTCCCTTTTTTAGGCTGATTAATACATAATAAGGAAAAATGCGGACAGAATAAGCGTAAATTCAGCGTTAGCTGTGCCGCATCGGAAAGAATTCTGCATTCGATGGGCAAATATATTTTGCAGAAGGAAAGGTTACGGTTATTATATGAAAAGAAAATACGGATACTGGATTCTAAGCTGTGCATTGGTGGCTGTCGGATGCTTTGCGGGTTATGAGTACAGCAGAGCGAAGCGGCTTGAAAATGCTGTTGGAAACAGCTATAACAGAGCATTTTTTGAGCTTAGTGATTATGTTGACGACATTAATTCACTGCTTTTGAAAAGTCTTGCGGTAAATTCACCATCGCATTTTGCATCTGTGTCGGCTGAGTTATCGAGACAAGCTGCTGCTGCAAAAGAATGCATATCACAGCTTCCGCTTGCCGACATCTCGCTTGAAAAAACCGAAAAATTTTTATCCCAGGTTGGAGACTACAGCTTTTATCTGAGCAGAAATGCACTTAATGATAAGGCGATGACTGAGGAAGAGTATAACACACTTTCCGAGTTGGGAAGATATGCAGGGAATCTTAGTGCGGCGCTTAATTCCATACAGGAAGGGATTTATAACGGTGAGCTTGATTTTGCAAAAGCGGCGTCCGACTCTATGGAAACGGTTGCATATGCAGAGGGAGAAAGCCTTGACGGATTTTCGGATATTGAAAAGGAATTTGGTGAGTATCCATCACTGATATATGACGGCCCGTTTTCGGAGCATATTGAAAACAGAGTACCTGCGATGTGTGAGGGGGCAAAGGAAATCAGCCCGGAAGAGGCGGCGGTTATAGCAAACGAATTTTTCGGCAGAAGAAGCGGTTTTATATCATATAGGGGTATAAGCGAAAATTCAAAGCTTGACAGCTACACATTTACTACCAGAGATGATGCGACGGTTATTTCAATAACAAAAAAAGGCGGATATATACTGTATTTTCTCAATACAAGAGCTGTAGGAGAGCATACAATTGACTATAATGAAGCAATTGTAAGAGCGAAGGAGTTTTTGAACGCACACGGATATCTCAATATGACAGAAAGCTATTACGAGAAGCACGACGGAGTTGCAACGGTGAATTTTGCCTATATGCAGGACGGCGTGACCTGCTATCCTGACCTTGTAAAGGTGAAGGTTGCGCTTGATGATGGGGAAATAGTAGGGCTTGAGACGCACGGGTATTTGATGAACCATACCGTTCGTGATATTAAACCGGCCACAGTTTCGAGGCAGGAGGCAAGAGAAAAGGTTTCAAGGCACTTGAGTGTTGATTCTGTTAAGCTTGCGGTTATTCCGAAGGACAGTGAACGTGAGGTTATGTGCTATGAATTCAAATGCAGTGCACAAGGCAGAAATTACCTTGTATATATAAATGCAACTGACGGCAGGGAAGAAGATGTAATGATGCTGATAGAATCGGAAGAAGGAATACTCACGGTTTAAAGCCGTTTTCGGATATAGAACAGTTGAGTGAAAATTATAAAAAGCTATGCTTGATGCTTCCAATTGAGGAATAATGTAACAGCCTGATTGGAAGCACCTGCCATAGACAATACATAGCAAGCTGTGTTATGATATTTGCATAACTTAAAGAAAGGAGGGGTTCATAAAAAATGAAGAGAAAAGCGGTAACATTGTTAGCGGTTCTTATTATGTGTTTTATGACAATTGGAGCTGAAATGGCGGCGGTTTATAACGGAATGAGTAAAGAGTCGGTGCGTGTGCTTCAGCTGAATCTTAACGGTCTTTCATACAATACAGGAGAGACAGATGGGGTGTATGGTGCGAAAACATATGACGCCGTAAAACGTTTTCAACTTGAAAATTCACTTACGGCGGACGGTATTGCAGGCGAAAACACAAACAAAAGAATTAAAGCAATTGTAACAGAGGTACAGAAGTCTCTTAAAGATTTCGGATATTTGCAATCAGGTGCCGACGGAATATACGGTAATGTAACACGTGAGGCAGTAAAGAAATTTCAAAAGGATAATTATCTGACGGCTGACGGTATTGCAGGAAAAAATACGCTTGCCAAAATCAGAAATTATAAAACTGTCGGAACAACAACCGGTTTTGCAAGAACGGCATCGAATGTTGTTACATATTCAGTAAAAAGGGACGGAAAAAAGATGCTTACAAAGAATTTTTCAGTTGCTGAGTTTAAATGTAACGACGGAAGCGACAGTGTAATGATTGATAAAAAGCTTGCGGCACTTTTGCAGGAGATAAGAAACCATTTCGGAAAGCCGGTTATAATCAATTCGGCATACAGAACAGCAGAGTACAACAGAAAATCGGGCGGTTCTTCGAAGTCACTGCATCTGTACGGAAAAGCGGCGGATATCAAGATAGACGGAGTATCGCCATATGCTATAGCGAAATACTGCCAGTCGCTTGGTGTAAAGGGAATAGGTCTTTACAACACTTTTGTTCACGTTGATACAAGAGAAAATAAATACTACTGGCGTACGAGCGAAAGCTCAACCTGGCAGGTTTCGGGATTTTAACTAAATAAGAAGGAAAAGTCACAGCAATGTGGCTTTTTCTTTATAGTGGATAAAACGATATTCTATTTCAGTTGACAAAATAACCGAAATATTGTATTATTTTCTTGTATAATTATATGGTACAAGGGGTGTTAAGAAATGAATAAAAAGAGAAATAAGATTGCGGTAGTGGTCAGCTTTTGTCTGGCTTTTGTGTCCCTGTTTTCTGGATGCTCATATATCATCAGTCGGATTAAGACTTTGAAGGGTTAAAATCCTTCAAAGCAACAACCAGTGCTCGAATTTTGCGTATTGCTACTTTTACCTCTTTTCTAACAGTTTATGTTAGAAAAATGTTAGAAACCCCGATGAAGTGTTTCGGCGTTCTTGAAATATCTAAGTAAATATAGTATAATAACAACACAATAACAATTGGTGAGGTTTGAAAATGAAATTAAATAAATTATTTAAAAGCATACTTGAGCAAGACACAGCACCTGTCGTTGTTTGCGATATGGACGATATAATTGTGTATATGAATCCGTCTGCGGTTAAGAGTTATCATAAGGATTTGACGGGTGCAAGTATTAAAGACTGCCATCCGCCAAAAGCCAACGAAATGATAGAAAAGGTGCTCAGTTGGTTTAAAGAAAGCAAGGACAATAACATCATATATACCTATCGCAATGACGAGGAAAACAAAGATGTCTATATGGTTGCCCTTCGTGATGATGACGGCACACTGATTGGCTATTACGAAAAGCACGAGTACAGGAATAGAGAAACAGTAGGGCTTTATCAGCCGAAAAAGCAATAAAATTTGATGAGGTTATGTTATGGGAAAATTAAACTTTAGATTTGCAACAGAAAAAGATGCTGCACTGATATTAGAATTTATCAGAGAATTGGCTAAATATGAAAATATGATTGATGAAGTAGTAGCGACAGAAGAACTGCTTCGTGAATGGATTTTTGAAAAGAAAAAAGCCGAGGTTATTTTTGCTCTGGAAGACGAAAAAGAAGTGGGATTTGCACTCTTTTTCCATAACTTTTCTACATTCCTCGGTCGCGCAGGAATATACTTAGAGGATTTGTTTGTAAAGTCAGAATATCGTGGCAAAGGTTACGGCAAAGGACTTCTTAAAAAGCTTGCTCAGATTGCAAAAGAAAGAGGTTGCGGAAGGCTTGAATGGTGGTGCCTTGACTGGAACAAACCAAGTATTGATTTTTATCTGTCCTTGGGTGCAGAGCCTATGGATGAGTGGACTACCTATCGCATTGCCGGAGAAACTTTGGACAAACTTGCTAGAGAGTGAAATTAAGAGGGATAAAAATGAACGAAGAATGTTTAATTTGCAAAGCATCGCTTGAATATCTGGAAACAGACACACAGATGGAATGTGTGATTTGCCATAAAAAAGAAAACAGCAAAACAAGATGCGTAAACGGACATTTCGTTTGCAGTGAGTGTCACACAAGCGGAATGGATGAAATTATAGCTTTAGCTTTAAATGAAAAATCAAAAAATCCTATCCACATATTAGAAAAAATGATGTCAATGGACTTTTGTCATATGCACGGGCCTGAGCATCATGTTATGGTGGGTGCATCGCTTCTTACTGCATACAAAAATGCAGGCGGAGAGATT
>JAZRMB010000020.1:0-5097 GCA_045647245.1 Clostridia bacterium | reverse complement strand
GTGGGAAGTTTGGCTTCCCCCTCTTTCAAAACATACAGCCTGTTCTGTTCATTATAATTTACAGCAACAGTGTCTTCGTCTTGTTCGTTACATCGGCTTTGAATGGGTTGTATGTTTTGAAAGAGGATACTATTATTTTCTTTTCGATTGTTTGTTATATTATCAGACGAAAATACAATCGTATAAAAAATGACATGGAGGCAAAATGTATGCAGCGACAAAAACATAAAAAAAATTATTCATTTATTATATGTTGTATTCTCATACTGAATTTACTTGTAAGCTCAATGCCGGTTTTTGCTGCGGGAGAAACAATCGTTTTAAATGATCCTGATAAAAGTGAATTTCAGGCTTTTTCGCTTAATAATATGTTTCCCGGTGATGCGGAATACAAGGATTATGAATTGAATATATCACACAAAAATAATATTGATGTTGGATTCATTGTACATGTTCGTGAAGAGACGGATAAGCTTGCAGAGGTTTTAAAGCTAAAGGTCGAAATAGACGGAGTTGAAAAATATAATGATTTGATGAAAGACCTCGGACAGCTTACCCATACCTTGCCTGCAGGTCAGCGGAGCGTAAAATATCGCTTAACTGTGTATTTAGAAACGACTGTGGGCAACAAAAGTGAAACAGACCGTTGCGGAAAAAGGTACCAAAATCAAGAACTGAAAGCAGATTTTGAATGGTATTATACGCCTGAAAGTTCAGGTGGCGGTGGCACAGGTGGTGGAACTGGTGGCGGATCGATCAGTCCGGGTACCGGCACGACAAAACTAATAAGACGTGCTTATGTAATTGGCAGACCTAACAATTTATTTGAACCCGAATCTCCAATTACAAGAGCTGAAGTTGCAACCATCTTCGCAAGACTTTTTGCAGACTATAACGAAGATAACTTAGTTTCAACAGATACAAACTTTAAAGATGTTTCGGAAACAGAGTGGTTTGCTAAATATATATCACGATGTGAGGACGAAAACATTATCTTTGGTTACGAAGGCTATTTCAGACCGAGTGAGAATATAACACGAGCTGAATTTGCGACAATTTGTGTAAGATTCTTTGAAAATCGAAGCGAAAGCACAATCAGCCCTAAGGATATAGCCTTTACGGATTTTGATAGCAGCCATTGGGCATACGATACAATTAAGAAAGCATACGCTAACGGATATGTTGCCGGCTATCCTGACGGTACACTTAAGGCAGACAACACCATAACTCGTGCCGAGGCGGTAACAATAGTAAACAGAATGCTTGAGCGTGTTCCTGACAAGGAATACATAGATAACAATTTACACAAGCTGATTGATTTTATAGATGTTCGTGATAATAAATATTGGGCATACTATGAAATCTTTGAAGCAGCGAATACCCATTATATTCGATTTGTGAATGATTTTGCAAAATGGGTTGATTAAAGAAGACACGGCAGAAAGGCGGTTTTAGTTTGAACAAAAATATAAAATACATCATAATCGCCTTTTTTGTGTTTTTATTAGTGCTCAGTATCATCCTCATAACATGCTTCAAATCAGCAGATATTGAGGCAGTATATACAAGATACAGTTTATCTTGGAGTAATGCCGAGGTTTTTGAAGATGGTTCAATAGACCTTGATTTGAAAAATGGAAAAACAACCGTTAGGTTAAAGAACGATGTTAAAGGTAATATCGGATATAACCTCTACTTATACGCAGAAAAAGAAATTTCAAACGAAGTTAAACTGTCGGCAAAAGATCTGACAGAAATACACCAAAATGAGTATCCCGATTCCTTGAAAAATTGCGATATAAAATGTGCATATCGTGGTTATCTTGAAGGTAATGGCAGAAAAGATTTTGAAATACATTCAACCGATGATACAAGCATAAAGCTTCTGATGATTATAGAGGATAACAATTCTTATCCGAAAGAGGAAGTAATAAAGCCTACACTTGCAAATGTCAAGTTTAGTGCAGAGGTGCTCCTTGACGGACAGTATCCACGAGGCAATGATTATTCATTTTCTTTAAAAGATGAGTCAGGTGCGATAATCGAAACAGTAAATAATGATGATGGGTATATTTCCTTTTCCAATATTGCTTTAAAAGAAAAAGGAACTTACATATATTATCTCTCACAAAATGAGGGTAAAGATGACGAAACAACCTATGATGAATCAATTTATAAAGTAAATGTGGTTGTAGAAGAAAAAAATGTTGCTAAGGTTTCCTATGAAATAGACGGTACACCAAAAGAAACCTTGCCGAGATTTTCAAATTATAAGGAGGTTGAAAATATCTCCGGTGTGGAATATCCAACCAACGAGAAAAAATCGACTAAGCAGCCAAATTATTTGCTCATAACAACATTAGCGGTTACATTTCTCTTGATTTTATTCTATATTTTGATGAGCAGAAAGAAAAGGTGATGCGAAATATGATTAGAGATAAAAAGCTCCAAATAAATGTTATAACCCTGATTCTGCTTTGCTTAGGGCTTTGCATTACAAGCTTTGCTATGGCAATGACGATAAGCTATACGATCAGGGACAACTATTTTCATACAGGCATAATTGATATTGATTTAAATGGCGAAAAACCCATTATAGGAGGCAGTGAGGAAGATAAGGATCTTTTGTTTGAGCCGGGTATGACTATTAAAAGAGACTTCTACATAGAAAACAAAGGTACTTGGAAAGTTTTTTATAAACTGTATTTCAGCAAGGTTGAGGGTAAGCTTTGTGAAGCGTTGAAAATAAAAATTTATAAAGAAAAATCGCCGCACACCATTTTGCTGCAAGGTACAATCAGCGAGCTTATCAATGCAGATGAGCTTAGCATAGTAAGTAACCTTGAAGTCGGCGAAAAGCAAGACCTTATTGCAGAATTCTATTTTCCTCCCGATAAAGGAAACGAATATCAAGGCGAAACGTTGGAATTTGATATAGATGCTTTAGCAGTTCAGGCACAAAACAACGATAAAAATAATCCAAAATTTGAATAAGGAGAAATGCAATGAAAGTTTTAAAAGTATTAAAAAATGTGTTCACTTGGCTGCTTGTAGCAGCTGCGGTATGTATGATGGTGTTTACGGTTGTATCCGTAACAACATTTGACCGAAACGATAGAGATTTATTCGGGTTTAAGGCATTTATCTGTCGTTCAGACTCAATGAAGGCAACGGACTTTGCGTCAGGTGATTTGGTGTTTGTTAAAGAGGTTTCACCTGCTACCATCAAGGTAGGCGATATTATCTCATATCGTTCGGAAGCTCCTGATACCTTCGGCGAGACCTTTACGCATAAGGTTCGTTCTCTTATAACAGATGAGAACGGTCAGCCTTGTTTTATTACATATGGTACAACAACAGGTGTTGATGATGATTTGCCTGTAAAATATACACAGTTTCAAGGACTTTATAAATTTGATATACCAAAGCTTGGAACATTCTTCTCGTTCTTAAAAACAACACCGGGATATTTTATCTGTATATTCCTTCCGTTTATGCTTTTGATTTTAATGCAGGGCTTAAACACAGTGAAGTTATTTAGGAAATATAAGAAAGAGCAAATGGATGAAATGACTGCCGAAAGAGAAAAGCTTGAAGAAGAACGCAAACAAACGGCTGAAATGATGAAAGAGTTGCAGGCACTTAAAGAACAGCTTGCATCAAAAGACGGACAGCAGTCCGAATAATTAAGGTATAGACAGCAAAGGGCTGTTTATATATATTCGTCTAACAAAAATTTAAATTAAGGAGGTAAAAAAAATGACGAATAAAACAACAAAGAGTGCATTGTTAACAAGCAGTATTTCACTCCTGCTCTGCTTTGCAATGTTGCTCGGAACAACATTTGCGTGGTTCACAGACAGTGCAACCAGCGCAGGCAACAAAATCGTAGCTGGTAACTTGGACGTGGAACTCTACCACGCCGACAAAGCACAGCCTACTGATGAATTGGTAGGCAGCACTACCAAACTTTTTGATGACGTGACCCTTTGGGAACCCGGCGCAATCGTTTGGGAAAAGCTGACCGTTAAGAACGCAGGTAGCCTTGCTCTGAAATACAATCTGAGCGTAAACGTTACCAATATTAGCAACGTTGACGGTAAGAGCCTTGCTGATGTTCTGAAGGTTGCCGTTCTGACCGAACAGCCTACCCGTGAAAATGTCGCAAGTGCTGCAGTTCAGTCACTTGAAACATTCAATCTTAAGAGTGACAAAGCACTCACCGCAGGCAGCTCCGATGTTGTCTATGTGGCGATCTATTGGGCTCCTTCTGCCAATGACAATGATTACAATGTGGCAAATGAGGCTCTTTACGCAGACCTCGGTGTGACCTTGCTGGCTACCCAGTACACCGCTGAATCTGATAGTTTCAACAATCAGTATGACAAGGACGCTACATACGAAGGTTCTGTAAATCTTGGCGGTTCTTCTGCAGAGGTTTCCAATTTGACCGAGACTGTGTGGCAAGTGACTGATTCAACGACAAGAGAAGCATTCAATGTTCATCTGAAGAAAATCAAAGCGGAATCTTCTCTGAAGGTTGAGGTATATCACGATGATACTCTCCTCACCACATCTACTTTGGCTGACAGCTACTTCCCCATTACAGAGCAATCATTTGCTACTCAGGAAGGCTTTAACAGACTGACTGCTAACATCGTTCTGAGTGGTTACACCTCCGATTCTTGGAATACTGTTGTCGAATATTCTAATCTGACCGAGGATAACATTCCGAACCATATCAAGGTCTATTGCGACGGCGCACTGGTAGCCAATGAGTACAGAATCTTTGATGACGAATGGGTCGCAGCCTATAAGGATCTGGACATCACTAAGAAGTCTGTTTCTGCCGAGATAGAACATTTGAACACGTGGACTGTAACTGACACAGAGACCCTAGAAGCATTCAATGTTCAGCTGAAGTCTCTCTATGTGAAGGATTCCCTGAAGGTTGAGGTATATCACGGTAACACTCTCCTTACCACCACAACTGCAAATGATATTGTATGGGATCTTTTTGAAAATGGATATATAGAGAGATTGACTACTTTGGTTGTTCTGTCTGGCAGCGCGGACGAGTATTGGACTACCGTTGTC